>NZ_JACJQV010000205.1 GCF_014696875.1 Microcystis wesenbergii FACHB-1317
ATTTTATCATCAAGATATAGGAATCGGAGACGGCGTTTTGGTCTGAGATTTAATTTAATCGCTGGCATTTACAACTATGAACTTGCTTTAGGCTATCATCAAGTAGCTGAATAGGACTTTTGCAGGAGGTCTAATTTAACAGTCGTCGGTTCGTCCTCTATCAATAAAATCCTACAGAGATCCCTAGTCATTGTTAATCGATCGCTAAAATTATCTTTTTTCCCCCTACTCTCATAGTAAGCCCATCTTTGGGAAACTCAAGGACAAAATCACAACATATCTCCGGCAAAAGTGAGATTTTAATGGCGACCTTGCCCTTAAAATCCTTAATTTAACGATTTTTCCTGAAAAAGATCGCTTTTCTACTCCAAGGAAACAATCTATTTCCTTTTTCTCCCCACCTCCCCACTTCCCCACTTCCCCACTTCCCTACTTCCCTACTTCCCCACCTCCCCACTTCCCCACTTCCCCACTTCCCTCACCTATTTTGACTGGATTCGGCGAATTGCCACCACTGCCGGCCGGGGAGGTTGATTAACTTGACCACTGGGCCAATTCGACCCTAGGGGTACTTGTCGTATTTGTTCAAATTCCTGCCCATTAGTGGTTTTCAGGGCAAATTTTCGGTTTTCAAAGGCCAAATCCCGACGAATTCCCCCCGCTTCCCCCGGATGTTGTACTGCCAAAAATACAGAAGAAAACCTCATCAAGCTTTGCTAAAATCCAATACTATGGAGTGGTGGGGAGATTCCTGATATATTCCTGAACTCGATCATCGGGATGGCTGATCCCTAGCTTGAATACCGTGTAGAAGAAATTTTGGATCGATCTCCAGATGTTTAAAGCTTGTTCCCTGATGGATGGATGGGCCGAGAGCCTAATCAACGGTAAATTTCCTACCATTTGATGATCTTGATTGTGAGGATGAGGACTAAATAGAACCCGATAATCCTCGGCGATAATTTCTTTATCGCATCTCATCCAGTCTTCAAAAGTTCTAATCTGTTGGGGACTATAAATGCAATGCTCTTCGCTTAAACCTCGTATTTTGTAATAGGTTCTGGGTAATCGTTCTTTATAAATTCGTAAGTTGTGATGAACAGCGAGATAGGATAGAGTCCAGTGATGTCCGTATTCGTGGGCTAAGGTTCGTTGTAATTGCTCGATCGTACCTAAAACAAGAGAGTTGAGGCGAATTCTCGCTTTAAATGTCTGTCCATCATATCGTCCGTACCAATCACCATTGGTATTTAGTCCCAAATCCCTAATTTCTATTGCATCCAACCACGCTAATTCGATTGGTGACGAAAGACGAAGTTCCTGCTCGACAAAATCCGATAGTGATTCTAATTCTTCTAGAGTATATTGATTACTAAAGTCTTCTATCCTAGGCATCGCAACGTGATTTTCGTAGATTCTTAACCGACTATTCTAATAATATAACCTAGCCCAACATCGTAGATTGGGTTATATTATATGTGTTATGAGATATTATTTTTTCTTGCTTGAAGGGTCAAAGATAGTTGGCTGTTGCCGGTCATCCAACTCATCGAACGGGTCCTTCTCTGGATCTTCCGGCAGGATGGGAGCGCTTGCCATCTCGATTATTTTTTTGCCGTCGCGAACGATTTCCCGATACATTACTCCCGTACTTTTCTGATTGGCGAACACTCCAGATTCGAGTTTATTTAGACAGTCCTTCATTCGCTCGATCCTCGATTCCGGTACTCCTGCCTCCAAAGCTTCTTGAATATTTCGTTTTAATTCTTGAGTAGTGATGGGGATCATTGATTTTAGTGTCTTTAAAATACACTGGAAACACTCTTACTATAGTGATTTTACAAAGAAAAGAACAGAAAACTACTACTAATTGACTAACTTCTGACTAACTTCTGACTAACTTCTGACTAACTTCTGACTAACTTATGCTACTATAGACATATACCTAAAATTACCATTTATGCCTAGATCATTAGAAATCCCTCTGGAATCCATTTTAAAGCTAACTTCGCCCAAACAAAGGAGAAGCCAACAAGGATAGTCTTGTTGGCTCATTACCCTAGAGCGATAGCATCTATATGACTACTGTTTTCCTTCTTGTTCTTCCTCCTCTTGTGCCTCGGGGTTGCGAAATTCATCGATCAGATCGAGGATCGCTCTCAAAAGATCGACGCTCATTTTAGCAAGCTGTATATAATTGATAATTTCTAGCATTTCGATAACTTCCTATCTTCTGATTTTCTTTCCTTATTATCTTGGCTAATTCGTAGGACGAGATCTTACATATTTCATAACTTTGTATATATAAATGAATTGCCCTAAGAATTGCTTTATTATAGTTTTAAATTCCTTCCGGATAACTTCTGAGTAACTTCTGAATAACTGCTTATGTCTCGATCGCTGAAAATCAATCCCGAATACATCCCTAAAGCCGAACTCGCTCTTAAACAAAAGGGATACACGAATAAAAGTACCTTCGCCGAATTGATTCCTTTGGCTAGAGCGACAGTTACCAAATTTTTCACAGGTAAGCCGATTAGTCATGAGAATTTTACGATAATTTGCGAGGAATTAGGTTTAAACTGGCAAGAGATAGCATTGCTAGAAGAAACGTTCGGGAAAGGGGAAATTGATCGGAAGGACTGGGGAGGGGTACCGGAGGCGGATTTTTTCTACGGACGGACGGAAGAACTCGCCGAGATCAAACGGTGGATCATCGGTGACAAATGCCGTTTAATTACGGTTTTTGGGATGGCAGGGATGGGAAAAACCGCTCTCGCGGTGAAACTAGCGCAGGGGATCGAGGGAGATTTCGATTACCTCATCTATCGTTCCCTTAAACAAGTTTCTCCCCTTACGGAACTTTTGGGGGATTGGTTAGAGATTTTGACAAATTCTCCCCGCCGGGAGTTACCTGATAGTATCGATATCCGTTTGGCTAGGCTAATCGATCGAATGACCTATCATCGGTGTCTTTTGTTATTGGATGACGGCGAGGAAATTCTGCAAAGCGGCGATTTAAGCGGGAGATATCGAGAGGAGTTTGAAAACTACGAAAAGCTATTGAGACGGGTGGGAGAAGCACCGCATAGAAGTTGTTTAGTATTGATGAGTCGGGAGAAACCCAAGGATATCGATTTTCTAGAAAAGCGGCAGAATACAGTAAAGTCTCTGTTCTTGGGAGGACTCGATGAACTATCGGCTAGGGAGATGGTAAATAAGGAGGGAGGAGAAGGAACAGAGAGGGAGATTCGGGATTTTATCGAACTGTATCGGGGTAATCCTTTTTTTCTTAAGCTTGCTTTGGCTAGAATCGTCGATCTCTTCAGTGGTAATATTGCGGAGTTTTTACAAGCTGGGACGATAAATTTTAGTGATATTAATGGGATGATCGAGGTGCAGTTGCAAAGGCTTTCGGAAATCGAGCGGGAGATATTGGAGGTTTTGGCGAGGGAAGAGGAAGCGATTTCTGTCTCGGAATTACGATCGAAGCTCAATAAACCCGGACTGACGGACGCAGTTGATTCTTTGAGAAAGCGAGCGTTCATCGCAAGCAGAGATTCAGGCTTTATTCTTCCGAATTTGATTAAATCCTACGTTCTAGGACTTTAATCGAGATAGCGAGGAACGATGTTAACTTTTATCGCGTCTTTAACACTATTATTAACACTCTCTCGGATAACTTGCTCTAGTTCCTCCGCTAGTTCTGGGAGAATGATCTCGTCTCGTTTTCTGAGGATTTCCACCTGCACGGTACAACCATATTGCTTGGGATCGAGAATAATATTCGAGTATTTTTGGATGATAGGATAAGGGCTATCTTTTAACTTAGCGGCATTAATCGCTTTTTGGGCATCTCTAGCTAGGGCATTGCTATCCTGTTTGCCATCTTTTCTAATCCTGCATTGGGTGTCATTGCTAGTATTAGGATTAGTTGGAGAACGATCCGGCTTGATCGCGAAATATCCGAAAACTAAAAACCCTAATACCATAGCCCACAAGACTACTGTTTGAAATATAGAACCAGAGTTTTCCTGTGAATTAACCTTATCTTCAATGATTTGAATTCGTTTCAATATATCCTTTGTATTTCCGGGCCGCCCGTTAAGTTTTCGCTCTAAAAGACTATTGATTAAGGCGGCAAATTGATCCGATACGGGTGTAGATTCTGCACGCCACAGTAACTTTTCTTGAGTATCTTGTTCGATTTGAGAGGGATTCTTGTTGGTTAGAAGATGGACAAAAGTACGCCCGAGAGCATAAAAATCGGATTTGAAATCGGTTCTGCCTCGGTACTGTTCGGGAGCCATATAGGGGAAGCTCCCGATCCTTGTCGTAGTTTGCTCGTTTATATTTTGATTAATTAAACGAACCGCACCTAGATCGATTAGAAATATCCTGTTATCGCTATCGCGGTACATAATATTAGAAGGTTTAATATCGCGATGGATGAAATTATTATAATGTAGTCTTTCTAAAATAGTAGTTACTTGTTTTAACCAGTCGATCGCCCGCCTTTCATCGATCGCCCCGTGCTGTTCTAGCCACTGCTCTAAGTTTAGTCCTGGGATTTTCTCCATCACTAGACAGTAAGCGGGAATAGAATTATTGGGAAACTCGATCGGGAAATATCCGTCTTGTCCTACTGTAGGAAGTCCCTCGATCCAGTAATTTTTTAATAAATCTGCCTCTCGATCAAACCGAGAAATCGTGTCCGGGTTCCCTGTGTGGAGAACTTTGAGAACCTTAGGATTGTCTTGATCCGTCATATCCACCACATCGTAAAGGGTAGTTACTCTGTCCTCCCTCTGGTGTAGTACATTCATCACCCGATATCTATTCTGTATTAGCAAGTGGGAACCGCAAGCCTCGCAGACACTCCCATCTTCGGAGTTCTCCGGCCGGGGACAGATGGGATTGATACATAATGCCATAGATTCAGATAGTCAAGATTGTATTATTAAGAACATCTTGCGATTTTACCGATCTATGATTTGATCTAGTTTTCATACATGGAAAATCACTCGTTCATTCGCTTACTCTTATATAATACCTACATTTATCTTGTAAGCACTCTCTTCCTAGTAATGCGATTTACCCATTGTAGCTATGCGATTTTACAGAATAAAAAGGCTATCTCAAGGATTGATTGCTAAAAATAGGCGGAATTTTCAATACATCGGTTTATTCTGTACTATTTTGAGCCTGAGCATCGGTATATCGGCGGTAATGGCTCAAGATCTCGGATTATCCGAGCAAGTGGCGCAGTTAAACCGCGGTCAAAATACGATCTGGGTGTTACTCACGGGTAGTCTCGTCTTCTTCATGAACTGCGGCTTCGCCATGCTAGAGACGGGCTTTTGCCAGAGTAAAAATGCGATCACCGTCCTCGCCAAAAACACGATCGTCTTTACCGTCGCTACCGCAGTCTATTGGCTGATCGGCTTCGGGCTGATGTTCGGGGATGGCGGCAAATTTGTCGGAACACCGGGTTTTCCTCCACTCAATGGTCAATTTCCCTCCCTAGATTCGGCGGATATTCCTCTAACGGCTAAATTCTTCTTTCAACTCACTTTCGCGGGAACTGCCGCCACGATCGTATCGGGGGCGGTGGCGGAGAGGATTCGCTTCGGGGCGTTCGTCCTTTTTAGTGCCTTTTTTATCCTGATTTACTCCATTGCCGGTTTTTGGATTTGGGGAGGGGGCTGGTTGCACGAGTTGGGGTTTCGGGATTTCGCGGGTTCGACGGTGGTTCACTCGGTGGGAGGATGGGCGGCTTTGACGGGGGCGTGTCTGTTAGGGCCTCGTGCGGGAAAATATATCCCTTGGGGACAAGGGGAAAACCGTTCCTTCAAAAATACTAGCTATCGCGGCCATAAAATCATGGCGACTTTTGGCCGTAATCCGAGCCTAGCGACCTTGGGATGCTTTATTCTCTGGTTGGGTTGGTTCGGCTTTAACGCGGGTTCTACCCTCGCGGCCAATGCGGACGCAATTTCTCATATCCTGCTGACGACACTCATCGCCGGGGCTTTCGGCGCGCTGGCCTCCACCACTCTCGCTTGGAGATTCTTCGGTAGGACGAGTCTAACCTTTATTATTAATGGCATTCTGGCGGGTTGTGTCAGTATTACCGCCCCCTGTGCCTTCGTGAATTTTTTGAGCGCGGCGCTAATCGGCTTTATCGGTGGGGTGATCGTTCTTCCGTGTAGTATTTGGCTCGAAAAAGGGGAAATCGACGATCCGGTGGGAGCCGTTCCCGTTCATCTCGGTTGCGGTATCTGGGGTACTCTGGCCGTGGGGATTTTCTGTTTAGCCCCCAAAGATATTCCTTGGGCGGATACCTATTTAAAGCTGCCGAAAGGGGGGTTACTTTTCGGGGGAGGAGTGGATCTATTTATGGCGCAATTGATCGGGATCGGGGTTATAGGCTTTTTGGTCGCCAGTTGTAGTCTATTACTCTGGATCTGTGTGGGATGGTTCTTCTATCGCCTGTCGAATCCCAGTAATTTTGGTTTCCGTCCGCACAAGGGGTTACGGGTTTCGCAAGAGGAAGAGGAAAAGGGAATTGATTCCCTGTTTGCGGAATGGGAAGAGAAGTAATAGTTTAGGAAGTCGATACAATGGCGGCATAGCCAGAAAAGAAAGAGGAAACTTTCGTTTAAAGTCTATTTTGACTCAATTCGGCGAATCGCCACCACTGCCGGCCGGGGAGGTTGATTAACTTGACCACTGGGCCAATTCGACCCTAGGGGTACTTGTCGCATTTGTTCAAATTCCTGCCCATTAGTGGTTTTAAGGGCAAATTTGCGGTTTTCAAAGGCCAAATCCCGACGAATTCCCCCCGCTTCCCCCGGATGTTGTACTGCCAGAAATAACGTCTCTTGGTCGGGAGTAAAGTACAATCCCGTTAATTCCGCATCCATGGGAGCGATAGCAAAAGGATAGGGATGCTCTTGACCCTTGGCAAACACCCAAGCGCTATTATTGCCAAAAATACCCAATAAATCCCGTTGACTAACCGGGACCCCTTGGGGATAACGAGTTTTCATCTCTCGATTTAACCCACCCGTGGAAATGTCGCTAACCATCCAGAGATTTCCCTGTTTATCGAAAGCGAGGTTATCGGGATTAGAAAAACCCTCACCTTTCTCTGTCGGTTCCCCTCCATAAGCGACCACATCCCAACGAAAACTTAAGGAAGCAGCATCGTTGTTATCTTCCCTTAAGCTGATAATCCAACCAAATTCGTAGGGGATTTCGCCATTTGGTCCCTTAAATATCTCCCTATCGGCTCCTCCCTCCGCTTCACTGGGACTACCAGAGGTAAAGGTCATATATAAAGTGCCATTCTCGTCCACTTCCGTATCTTCCGGGCGACCAGTACAAGTGACCCCAACGGCGTTAGCGGCAAAATGAGCATCGATGAGAATTGCCCCCTGTTTTTCCGTCCTATTACCTTCATACAGGTCTGCGAGGGTCTTATATTTAGCTTTGTAGGCCAGAATCTCCTCATCGTCCTTAAATAGCAGTAATTTAGTATCATTGACCGTTCTTTCGGGATTCGGCAAGGCTACCACCCCATCCCCGCGACTAGCGGCAATTTGACTCGGTAGGACGGGATTTATCTCCGTGTCGGGATTTAAGGGTATCCAATAACCGGTTTTATCGGGGTTGAATTTGGCCCCGTAGAGCATTCCTTTTTCTAGGAGTTTTGAGTTATTTTTCGCCTTAATATCGCTAATTTTGCCCTCGGAAACGAATTTATAGACATGACCGCCTCTGCGATCGCATCCTGAATAAACCGCCAAGGATTGCCCCGTTTGAGCGAGAAAAGCGACCGCTTCATGGCGAAAACGCCCTAACCAAGTGTGTTTTGTGCCGTAATCGTCGGGATTGGCCGGATCCACCTCCACCATCCAACCGTATTTATTTCCCGCTAACCCAAAAACGTTACCCCGGCCATCCACTTCCCCACTATTGAGAATAAAGGGAGTAGTATCGGGATGCAAAGAGGAACCATCTTTTAACACTACCTCCGTCACTTGGTCTTGAAAGTTCTCCTCGGCACTAAATACGGTCCCCCAAGGCGTTGTTCCCCCAGCGCAATTTTGAAACGTTCCGATAATTTTTGCCCCTAATCCGTCATCGTAGCCAAGTTTATCGGTTTTGGTAAAAATTGCTACAGCAGGACCGGTGGCTTTCAGGTAACGACCGTCCTTTAGTCCAGAGATACCGGTAATGCGGCGATCGGCTTTACTATAGGTACGTTGCCATTTTCCCGTTTGATCTTTAGCCAGGGAAATTACGCCAATTCCCTGATCAATTAAGCCTTCTAGGGAGATTTCCTCGATTTTTGCCCTTAAGCTGGCATCTTGCAGGCGATAGGCGGCAATTTCGCCCTTTTCGTTCGTTTTTTCCCGTACTTCCTTGACGGGTAGGGTTTTACCAATCACTTGTTCAAAGGTTTGTAGCCAAGTACGACCACTGATATATTCAAAATTAACGGTTAGATAACCTTGACCCGGACTGGTTTCGATAAAAGATAGATAATCATTGTTATAACCGAAACGGGAATCACCCACTTTATCCCCCCACTGTGCCAGCACATCATAGGTGAATCCTTGCGGAAGAACGAGATCATCTAGGACTTTATAGGTTTGATAGGCACTTTTTTGGCTTTCATCGCTCATCCCGTCAATTTTTAAGGGAATTGGCAGTTTGACTGGAGAAAAGTTTAACCCGAAACTATTGGCAGCGATCGCAGGACTGCTAATCAGAGAGGAATATTTTTTCTCTTGCAGACTGAAAAAAGAGACACCAGCAGTGGCAGTTAAAAAGGTGAGGAAATTACGGCGAGAAATACTCATATTTTCAGAAATAAAGTCAAAACTGGTGTTCAGACCTTGATTAGGTTAAATTTTATTACATAAACTTGACATAGGTATTATATATTATCCAAGTTATGACTAAGTTAACAGCCAGTTAAAAGTAATCAGTAATCAGTGATCAGTAATCGGTGCAAAGACAGTAGAAAACTGCCATTTAATACTGCTCGCTTAATCCATACTGCACACTTAAAACTCAAATCTGATAACTGATAACTGATAACTGATAACTGAATAATCGCTTTAGTCGTCGCCATTTTGGGTGGTGCGGCGAAACTTTTTGGTTTTTTTCCTAATCCCTAGAAGTGGCTACTAGGCACGTCTAGGAGCAAGATCAATGTCATTAATCTTTTGATAAAATTCCTTGTAAAAAAGCGGTAGTTTTTAAATCAATCCCTGTAATTGCTGTGCCAACAACTACCGAATATGCACCAACTTCTAAGGCTTTTTTTGCTTCTGTTGGAGTCGATATTCCTCCTTCACAGATAACAGGAACTGATAACTTATTAACTAATTCTTCTAGGAAAGAAAAACTCGGCGGCTGCAGCTGTTTAGTGGCTTCTGTGTAACCGTAAAGAGTTGTACCGACAATATCAGCACCAGCTGCCACGGCATAAATAGCACTTTCGATCGAGTCTATATCTGCCATGACTAATTTACCAGTTTCTTGATGAATACGAGCGATAATTGTGGCTAAATTTTCATCATTAGGACGCTTTCTTGGGGTAGCATCCAAGGCAATTATATCGGCACCGGCATCGGCAATGGCGAGAGCATCTTGATATTTGGGAGTAATATATACCGAACAATCGCGATAATTGCGTTTCCAGAGTCCAATTATCGGTATATCCGGCAATTGTTGACGGGTGGCTTTCAGATGAGCGGGACTATCAATTCTGACCCCACAAGCACCCCTATCCACACAAGCATGAGCCATGGCGGCAATAATTACAGGATCGTGCAGAGATGACTCCACTGGCGCTTGACAGGAGACGATTAAACCCGATTTTAAGGTTTCTATTCGCATAAATTGGGGTGTGGGGTGTGGGGTGTGGGGTGTAGGGAGAAGCTTTTTTCAGTGATCAGTAAACAGTAATCAGTGAACTGAAAACTCACATCTGATAACTGATAACTGATAACTAACCCCACCAACAAACTTTTTGCCGCAAACCTTACTTATAAGCAGCAATACACTGTTCAACTAAAGCGGTTACTGCGTCCACATCTTTCCACCCGAGAATTTCTGTGACTTTTTTCTCTAGATTCTTATAGGTTTTGAAAAACTCGGCGATTTCCTGCAAGCGATGGGGAGAGACATCTTTAAGAGATTTTACCTCTGCATAACGAGGATCTTTAGCGGGAACACAGAGAATTTTTTCATCGCGATCACCACCATCGATCATTTCTAGCATACCAATGGGACGCGCCGTAATCACACAGCCGGGGAAAGTAGGCTGATCCATGATCACCATACCATCTAAAGGATCGCCATCATCGGCGAGGGTATTGGGAACAAAACCATAATCACAGGGATATTGTACCGAAGAATAGAGAACGCGATCGAGAGCAAAGGCGTTTAAATCCTTATCAAACTCGTATTTATTCTTACTACCGGCGGTAATTTCCACTAAAACGTTAATTAAACCGGGTTTCGGTTGGGCAGGAATGCGCGATAAATCCACAAACTTTCTCCAAATACAAGACAATAGCGCCTTTAGAGTCACCTAAAAGCGCAAGCAAAATTAAAAGACACTTTGATTGACTCCGATCCAAATTCTACCCATAAGGGGGATCGGGACGAAGAAAAAAATTTTTATTTTGGCAATCGTCTATCTCAATTCTGTCACCTCATTTGCCTCGTTAGGGAGTAGGATGTGTTACCGGTAAGGGGTTCTTCGGTATAGTTAGGCGTGGAGTTATATCCAATCGCTAACAAGGGTAACGTTAGGGTCAGAATTGCGATCATGGTTCCGAGTAAATTGGCCCACCTATGACTAGGAGGTTCGGAAGTCTTCCCTGACGGGTTGCTTGATTCCATAAAGGGGTCGTGTTGAACTCGACAAGTAAAGAATACGAGAGATATATAGAGCAGTCAGCCATCGGCCTTGAGCTTTTGGCAAATTACTGCTATTTTTTGCTTTTGAGCTTGGTTAATGTCCCGTTAAAAAGCGAAACATTAACGGCAATACTCTCCCTACTAATTATATTTTACCAATTCTTTTCCAAGAGTTCACTCTGATACTTTTCTTGACGATCTCTCCAGATCATGGTCTGTTGGTGTTTGTCCATGTCATACTAAATCAGTCTTTAATAACTGGATTTAGTATCAATCCACAAAAAAAATGTCTGAAAGGCTTAAATATTAAGCGATCCAAACATTCTTTCATTGCAATCGGAGGGTGATATTGACTTTATGTCTTAACTTTGAGCTTACGATAGAAACCTGGCTGTTAATGTAGCCTATTTAACCAAAATATCGATTTTTTGCTGATTTATCGGGATAGACAATCACCTTTTCTTAGAAATTATCCGAGTTTAGAGATAATTGGTTAGTAATAATTTCCCCATAAGCTAGGTCTCAGAGACCAGCAAGGCATCCTCAAGCCTTGATTTGTCCTTGCTTGCCATGGACAGCGATCAGGGCAAGTGGAGTTAATCCACCAATATAGATATCATAACTCGATCGAGGGAGAAAAGCCAAGAACCTGCGAGAAAAATGCCGATCACCTCAGATCATGCCGTCAGTCATTCTTCAGCGAGAAACCACCTCGCTAGAGGATTCTGATTCTAGGGGGAGAGAGGGTTTAATTATCCCGTGTTTTGTCTCCTCTGGTGTCACTTGACGGATAACCTCCAAAGCTTCCTTGATCATTACTGCCATGGGAACCGCGACAATCACCCCCAGTAAACCGCCCACTCGCGCCCCCGTCAAGACCGAGACTAACACCCAAAAGGGATTTAACCCGGTGACACTGCCCAAAATACGGGGAGCAATGCCGTTTTCGACAATTTGCTGCACCACTACAGCTACGGCTAAAACTTGCAGAGCTAAACCAATATCGCGCAAAGCTAGTAAAGCTGTCACTGTGACAATGCCGACAGTTCCCCCAAAAGGGATTAAAGCCATGGTGCCAATCAAGAGGCCGAATAGGAGACCAAAAGGGACTTTAATCGATAAAAATGCCGTGACTAATCCCAGGGCCATGCAAGTGGCACAAATTACCTGGCCGACAAAGTAATTCTGAAAACTTAACCGTAGGGTTAGGGAAAAGGGTTGTTGGACGGGTTTGGGCAACCATTGGATAATACTCCTCCAGATATCGGGACTGTGGAGAAGTAGATAAAAGGTGAGGATAATGGTTAGCAGCACATCAAGCACGCGCACCACGGTAAAAACGGTGAGATTAAGGGCTAAATTAACGCTTCTTCCCGCTAGAATCTGCAATTCTGCCCCTAAACGACTGTTAAACTGAGCGATAACACCATCGAAACTGATCGGAATCGGCAGATTCATCGTGTCGATTTTGGTATCTAGTTGCATCAGTTGGCGCTGTCCCGAGTCTAACCATTCTGGCAATCTGTTGACAAATTGCTGTGCTTGGGTGAAGACTAAGGGAACTAGGGTTATTCCCACGGCCACAAAAATTAAAATCGTGATCAGGGAAACCACGATCGCAGCTAAACCCCGTTTTAATCCCTGACGTTCCAACCAAGTCACCGGATAACCCAAGAGAAAAGATAGAACGGCCGCTATCAGTAAAATAACAAATAAAGATTCAAAATAGCCAAAAATTGCCGATAATGCCCAGACATTCAGGACGACAAGTGGTGCAGCTAGAGCAATCACCAGTAAGCGGGATAAGGAATTCAGGGATTGCCACCACGTCTGAACCCAATTGCGTTTCGGGGGAACGACTTTAACTTCCACCATGAAGCCTCTTAAAAGGGTTGTTTCAATACTTGTATTCTGACAGATCGAAGCCGAACCCGCTAACTCAACCGGGGGGAAGTGGGGTGATGGGGTGTGGGATGCTGACAGGTGTAGGTTTATTACAACAACCTTATGGGTGTAACGGGGGCATGCTGCCGACATTTAAGGTGAACGCATCCGTTAGGCTGTAGATCTAGTCACTCCATACTTGACAAGACAATGCAGTTGCATTACCATCAATATCTAGTTTTTATAGACAGGCTTAGAGGTCGCTATGGCTGCAACGATGGCCCCATGCCCAGAATCCACTCTTACCGATCGCTATCAGACTACAATTCCCGATTCCGTTCGCAAAGCCCTTGGCTTGAATAAGCGCGATAAAATCTGCTACAACATACAGCCCGACGGCAAAGTATGGATTTCCAGGGCTGACGGGACAGAAGAAAATGATCCAGTGCTTGGGAAATTTCTGAATTTTCTTGCCCAAGATATGGAACAGAACCCTCAACACATACAGCCAATTAGTTCTAACCTAGTCAATCATGTTCAATACTTGGTCTCTGGCGTTGATCTGGAGCTTGATGCACCACTTCTGGATGAGGACGAATAAGGTTGTCTATAGATCAGCCCCTAATAATTAATGGATGGAACATATTTGCTCATCCTCTGTTCCTTGAACAGTTTGAAGAACTTGTGACGCAGGTTGAAGAGCTGCGTCACAAGTTTCCTAAAGATTATAAAAGGAAAAATGCGACAAAGCGTCTAGCTGCCATAGCAAAGTTAGCCTTTGATACTATTCCTCAAGACCCAACTCGCAGTGATTATCGACAGGGAACTGCGCTTGGAGACGATTACAAACACTGGTTTAGAGCCAAGTTTTTTCAGCAGTATCGACTGTTTTTTCGATATCATCAAGAGAGTAAAATAATTCTTCTCGCTTGGGTCAATGATGAAAACTCTAAACGAGCTTATGAGAGTAGTACAGACGCTTATAGAGTCTTTAGAAAAATGCTGGAGACCGGTCATCCTCCAGATGATTGGAATGACCTACTCAAAGAGGCGAAAAGTACAATTAGCCGTTTACGCGAAGCTGCTGAAACCGAAATTTAATGATAGATATGTCTGGACTTACCCATACATAAATACTAAAAAATCAACACAACCCTTATGGAGCTTCTCAGAAAAAATTGAAAAGAGGCTACTGGGTACATTTTTCACTTGAAAATGGCTTTACCGTTGACTGTATCTGGAGTAGAGCGATTCTATAGAG
Source organism: Microcystis wesenbergii FACHB-1317 (assembly GCF_014696875.1). Lineage (GTDB taxonomy): Bacteria > Cyanobacteriota > Cyanobacteriia > Cyanobacteriales > Microcystaceae > Microcystis > Microcystis wesenbergii_A. The sequence goes on from NZ_JACJQV010000205.1 coordinate 14,090, forward strand.
TTGGCTGTATAGCGATCGCTAACCTGATTGTAACAGATAGTGTCATCAATCTCTAGAGTAAGCGATTCCCTCTGTAGCCATGTTTAGATAGCTAGTACATTTACACTGGAGAAGTTCAGTTATATCAAAGAATTTTAGTTATCTGGCTCTTCGGTTTGTCTTATGCAACGTACAGGATTATAAGGAATGAAACTCTTATAGAGAAAGACATTTGGCGATTTTTGTCAATTGTTTTTGATCTAGAGCGAACTAATCAATTAAGTCTCTTGCCAGATAAGGATTTAGTCGATTTATGCTCCCCTATCGAACCATACCAAGTAACGAAGAGCCTTTTTTTTAAGCATACTTACTCTCCAGCTAATCGAAGAACATCATTGACAACTTTATCAGTTAGCCACATTCCTTGATGGCGTAACTTAGCAATAACGGGAGCAACAGAAGATAGATAGCCCTGCTGCTTCGCTTTAACTAAAACACCAAGCGTTCCTGAATATTTCAAGCGATATAAATCGGCAATACGTCGGGCTAACTGATCATCAAAAATCAGTAAACTATCTGGATTTTCTAATCCCAAAGCTAATACCTCTGCTTCTCCTTGCCCTAAATCAATAATAGCTGGAATTAGACTGACTGATTTAACCAGAGTAATTGAAATCCATTCAATTACCTGAATATTGGGAACATCAATTCCTTGATTTTTACCGATTGCTAATTCTTCGATTACTGCTGGAGGAGTCAAGATTTGAGAATACAAGCGTTGGAGCAATTCCAAATAGCCCACTTGATGTAAGTACAGTAGAGGAGAGGTGTTGACAATGACTTGAGGATTAGGCATTGACAATATCTTGTTCCAATTGTTCAGTCGTTAAAGAAAAAGGGGAGACTTGATAACGCCCCAAAATAGTTAAAAATTCTACTCGTGACATTCCGGCTAATTGGGCTGCACGTCCTGAAGATAGTTTGTCAAGTTCAAAAAGTTTAACGGCTGCCAATATTTTTAATTCTCTTGATAGATTTTCAGGAGTTTCTTTGAGACTAATTAAGATTTCTTCAGGAATTTCAAGGGAAATAGTGCTCATTTTCTTTCTCTCTCAATAATTGTCTCTATTCTACACCAATAAAATTAGTCTTTCTCTGTGAGCAGAATTAGTAACAGGTTTCCCCTCTCCAACCGACAGAATGAGCAGGTGCAGTCTATCTTGTCCTCAAGGGGTTGGAGACCAAGCCTCTTCGGCTTTATGGCAATATAATCGTGCTTAATTTGGGTTAGCGATCGAGTTGAGAGGTGGTCAAGGGAGAACACAAAGGCGAATCCGACATACCGCGCTACAATCCCTTACGGAAGACGATGATTTGCCTGAGAAGGAGTAAAACAGGGAAAATACTTGAGACTCCTTCTCCTGTGAATCGCTGCGATCGCAATCTTAGGATACACTTATAAATGTGGTGAAATTTAAAATGAAAGCCAGAAAAACAATAAGGAGGTAAGGGCAGTAGCATGAACGACCAAAGTGCTGTAGATATTGAGCAATTCCTAGAGTATTTAGAAACTTCTGAGACGGCTGATGACGTGCTTCCCGAAGAAATTGAAGCGGCAGAGAAAGCCTATCAGGAGTATCTAGAAGGGCGCGATCCTGGCAAATCCTTAGTTAAGTTAAAGGCTGAATTAGGATGTGGCGTTACATCATCTTAAAACCAGCCGAGCGTTACCTAAAACGGTTACAGCCTCGTAGCCAAGAGCGTATCTTAAATGAACTGGATCAATTGCTGGTTAGTCCTACTCAGACAGATTTCAAAAAACTTAAAGGACGTGAGGGTTATCGTCTGCGAGTTGGTAATTATCGGGTATTAATGCAAGTCAATCGAGAAGAACGGCTTTTCATTATCACTGAGATCGGTTCTCGTGGTGATATTTATAAATAATACCGAATCCGACATACCGCGCCACAATCCCTCACGGAAGAGGATGTTCGCCAGAGAAGGAGTAAAACGGGGGAAAGCACCTGAGACTGTTTCTTCTGTGAGTCGCTGTTCAGGAAGAGCTAGGATTAGTAGTTCCAGTGGTTCAGGGAGATGAACTGATTAGACAGAGGGATGTTAGCCGTTTCAAGATTGGCGATTGCCTTAACAACCTCCCCTCTACTGAGATTTTTTGAGTAGTCCCTATTCTCATAAATGGCCAAAATACCTGAATGGCGGGGGCTTTCTTGATGGAGGGCTTCAAAATCTCGGCAATTATGAGTTAGCAGGATTCGATTGTTTTGTCGGGCATAGTTCAAGACAACAGGATCAGGCTGTCCAGAAAGTCCTACTTCGTTGACCGTTATGACATCGTGACCAGCAACTCTCAGTATTTTGACAAGAACCTTGGCGAGGGAGTCTTCATCGATGAGTAACCGAAGGCTCAAGCACTACTCCCCTTTCTTCTAAATAACGGCGTTCTTCTTCTGCCTCTTGTTGCAAAAGAGACTGATGGGTTTGGCAATAACAAATAACTTCTTGAATCGCGGCTAAGGGTAAATCCCAATTATCTGCTGCTTCTAGGACGGTATCACCGTTGACCAGCAGATCCGACCAAACTGTATAGGCTCTTAGTTTCTTTCCCTTAAGGTAAAGCTGCTGTCGCCAGGAATGAGGACGCTTCTCTAAATACTGCCATTGGGTTTTTGCTGCGTTGGTGGTCATGGCGATGCCTTGATAAAAGCTCGTATCCCTAGTCTATCATCTGGTTGGTGCGGGGTAATCGTGCTTAATTTGGGTTAGCGATCGAGTTGAGGGGCAGTCAAGGGAGAACGCAAAGGAGAATCCGACATACCGCGCCACAATCCCTCACGGAAGAGGATGTTCGCCAGAGAAGGAGTAAAACAGGGGAAACTAATTGAGATTCCTTCCTTTGGGAGTCGCTGCTAGGGAGAGAAATATAAAGATTTGTTAAAATTGTAGCTTTTGATACTTTATCGGGGGGGGAGCGTGTATTGTTCTGTTGTCCATCTTTGTTGTTGAGTTGGGCTGTTGTTTGAACTAGGCTGCAAGAGGGGCGATCGCACTCCGAACCTGAAAAAGTAAAACTACAACCTTACACCAACAAAAACACTACTCAGGAGTAAAAAATGAAAAATTGCACATTAGCTTTGGCTCTTGGGACTGCTGTAGTTACTACAGTTCTTAGCTTGGTTGCTGAATCCGCTCACGCTCTTACATTCCGGTTCGATGGGTTACGAACTGATGATGATTCATTCGATTTAATCCTAACCACTGAAGATACACTAATAACTGAAAGTTATCCGTCTTACACTGACCCTCTGTGGGGGCCACTCGCTGGTACTTCCCCAGCTTATACCTTTACTGGTTACCGAGTCACGTCGGTGTCGGGGACATACACCGACGAAAGCATCACATATCCTATTGTTGGACTTCTTCCAGTTGGTTCGATTGTTTCCGCTGCTGGTGATCAGATTCCTCATTCCCCTACAGACAACCTTTTCAATCCCGATGGTGGATTTGCACCGGACTTCCCATTATTGCCAGTAGGAGACACATTCCGTAAATTTTCTTTTGGTGGTATAGCTTTCAATATCCAAGAAGGAACTTTGATAGAACCCTATCAAGTATTCGCCCGCTCAGATTTTAACTCAACTTGGTCGAACCCACCAGGCTTTTCTGACTATGCAGGCTGTCCCGGTTCTTGCGTTGGGGTTGTAGAAGTGGTGCCTGAACCCACTTCCACTCTCAGCCTTCTCGCCCTTGGCACTCTCGGTGCAGCCTCAACCCTCAAACGCAAACTGAAACCCTCTAAATCGACAGAAAAGGAAACCACAACAGTCTCCTAAAAACCATCAATAAAAAACTTGCGATCGCCCCTTCATTCACTCTCTTGAAGGGGTTTATTTTTACCATCTTTTTTAACCCAAAAAAAATCTCAGTGATCTTAGAAAAGGGTGAGAAACTCGGCTGAATTGATAATTGGAATCCCTTGATAAGTATCGATAATTAAAAAATCACCTTTTTTTGCGATCATAACTCGTGGTTAAATTAATCTGATGTTCGCGTTAAGGCTATTTTGAGACTTCCTCAACGAGGGAATCAGTGTTCAAGCCAACGACAGAATAAGAGTTTCAGCTTAACCCGTACTCACGTTAATTAGTCATCCCAATCTGAATTCCCAGGCAATCAAGTTAATCTAAAAGGTCTCTTGCATAAATCCGAAAACAAACGATAGAAACAATAATGGGAGGGACTTTCAGTTAATTATTTATTAGTAGTTGATAATCTTCAAAAATGTTGCTGTACAAGGATCGACTTAAGACTTTTGCAAGAGGTCTAAACAATTGCCTGACTTAAAGAATCTTGATTCTGGCTTTTTTGTAAGAGTTGAATGGGTTGATGAGTAACCAGAGAATAGAGAACATCAGGGTCAGAAACGTTGAATCCTGTAATAACTGGACTTCCCCCATACAGAAATACTAAAAAATTAACAAAACCCTTATGGAGCTTCTCAGAAAAAATTGAAAAGAGGCTACTGGGTACATTTTTCACTTGAAAATGGCTTTACCGTTGACTGTATCTGGAGTGGAGCGATTCCCTAGAGTTCGCTGTATAGCGATCGCTAACTTGATCGTAACAGATAGTGTCATCAATCTCTAGAGTAAGCGATTCCCTCTGTAGCCATGTTTAGATAGCTAGTACATTTACACTGGAGAAGTTCAGTTATATCAAAGAATTTTAGTTATCTTTTGACAAAAATTAGATAAATTAGCTTTTTTATCTAAAAACTCTAGTAATTCAGCTAGAGATTTTTGAGGATTTTTATATTTCTCGACCTGCCGATTTAGACTGAATTTAATTTCTTCGGGATATTCATCGAACAAATGACTTAAAAAAGTATCAGGAGATTGAGCCTTTATACCCCAAGTTTCTAAAGCTGACAGGGAAAAATCGGCAAGATTATTAGTTAAAATTAGATTAGCTTTAGCCATAACAGCAGTTGCTAGAACATGACGGTCTTTTAAGTCATTTGTCATTAACTCAATTAAACCAGATGGCACTTCAATCATGGCTTCGGGAAAAGCTGCTTTCATTGTCTCCACTAAATTAAGGGCTTTTATTGAAGTTATATTATATCGATTAATCAGATTGCGGGTTGTTTCTTCTAAAATTAATTTCGACCAGTAAGGGGAGTATAAACCTCGCCAAGCAATTGATAATAAAGTATCGCGTAAATACTGAGGAATAAGAACACAAGCATCTAAAACAACCCTAGGCTCTGCTGTCATCTAGGTTTAATTCCTCATCTTTTCTGTATAGTCCTTCCGCTTCAGTCATGGCTACAAGGTTATTTAAAATTTGTTCTCTTTCTCGATATTTTTTCTCTTTATATATTAGCAAATCTTCTCGTTTTATTCGTTTATCACTGCCTACATTAGTCGATAAAATTTGCCCCTGTTCTAGTAATTTTATTAGATAAGAGTTAGAAACATTTAACAAATTAGCCGCTTCTTCTATAGTTAAATCCTGAGGGGTAACATTTAACTGAATTACCTGTCCCGATGCTAAGGCAGCTACACTGTAACGAAGTACCATTAAAACCGATTCGGGAATATGGACATTTTCTCCCTGTTCAGTTACGAGTCTCGTCGGTATTTCTCTATTAAGCAGCTGATTTAATTGGGTTATTTGTTCAGTTTCTTCGGGTTCGACAACAAAATGAGTTGGGTCAAAATTAGAATATTTACTCATATCAAAGAATGACTCCACGCATTGATATTATTTCACCTCATTTTAACATACCAATCTGACAGGGGGACAAGAACCCTGAAATCGATACATCAATTGTATTGATTTAACTCAGGCTCTGTAAGACTTTTAGCCATAGCTAGTATATTTATACGAGGAATTCCAGTTATACCATCCTCACACACAACCTAGAAGATCTCACTTGGCTCTTCTGGTTTGTGTGTGGAATTAATTTCTAGCTTTCTTCAGCCATTCCTAATATTTCTTGATAAAGAATTGGGCTAATTCTTTTACCTTGACTCAAAAACTGCTCTAAAATGGGTTTAACTTCAATAATAATTCCTTTCTTCTTGGCGATTAATAAAAGTCCAATTGTTCCAGTTACGGGCAAATTTCTAGACTGAGCGACTTTTCTTCCTAATTTTTCGTCTATTAAGACTCGATTCGCTTTTAATTCTTCTGCCAAGATAATTGTAGCCGCTTCACCCAAATCTAGTTTAAACTGAATTTGCAATTGTGATAATTGAGCGGGAGATTGAAGGGTAAATACCTCAATCCACTTAGCAGCAGGAACAACCGAAGCAGCCCGATGATTTCCTGTGGTGACTTCATTATAAACTTCTTGGGGAATGATAATTTTGCCAAAGAGTTTTTGGAGTAAGTTAAGTTGACCAACTTTAGCTAACTCACTTAACGGAGTGGTATTAGAGACAATAATCACGGGGGAGAATCTTCCAATAATTGGAGGGTTTCTGTAATTTCTTGTTCTAACTCTTCTCGATTTTGGTCGGGAAAGATGGCAACCCCATATTGACCCATAAGTTCGAGAACTTCTAAACGAGAGATTCCCAATAGCCTGCCAGCTATCCCACTACTAATTTCTCCATGTTTTAACAAAGTCATGATATATGCTATCTTAGCCTGTTCCTCTGCTTGTGAATGGAGAGATTCCGAGATATTAATAGGCAAATCAAATCGTATTGTTATGGTCATACGTTGGGATTATGCAGAAGTTTTTGGCTCTTTTAACTGCCAGATACTAACATTTTATACTAAATCCGTTGAGTAACGCACAGAAAACGGGTTTCTCGGAGAAACCCGTTTTCTGCTCATGCACTCATGCAAAAAGGGGAATAAATAATCAGTCTTTAATAACCAGATTTAGTATTACAACAGATTTTCGCCCGTAGGTTGATTTGATCTATCATTTTTCTAGAGTAAAAACAGACGGTTCTTCGTTACTTGGTATAGTTCGATAGGGTGGCATAAATCGACTAAATTCTTATCTGGCAAGAGATTTAATTGATTAGTTCCCTCTAGATCGAAAACAATTGATCAAAATCGCCAAATGCCTTTCTCTATAAGGGTTCCATCCCTTATAACCTCCGTCCATTGCATAACACAAACCGAAGAACCTTATTTAGGGTTTGCGGCAAAAAGCTTTTCGGTGGTGGCAGGGTGTGGGGGTGTGGGGTAGTAGGGTAGTGGAGCATTTGGCTGAAATTTCCCTAAACCCCGTAAATCCCTATCACCCTATCTCCCGACTCCTGAATACTGACTCCGCGAGAGATTAACTTGCTTGGGAGGAGACAAAACCCGATAACTCGCGAAAACGGATCTCATCGCGGTGGGGATCAGAGCGACTAACTTGTACTTGAAAGCGATCGCCTAAAGATACCGAGCGCTCAAAACGATGGGGTAATTCTAACCCCAATTCCTCCAATAAAATCAAGCCTAAATTTTCCTCTTCCCGCAGCCAGCGTAAAACCAAAGCTTGCCAGACTTGATCTCCCTGTCGTCGCAAAAATTCCAAACTCCAATAACGATTAGTTTGTCGTTCCACCGAGGTGGCTTCTTGGGCCGAACTAGCGACACTATAGAGAATTTCCTGCATTCTATCCCGGGTAAAAGGCAGTTTATCGCCCCGGAGATGGGCTTTTAGTTGAAAATGGGTCAAAAGGTCGGTATAACGGCGAATTGGCGAAGTTACTTGGGAATAGGTATTCAATCCCAGACTAGCATGACGGTTAGGAATCGTCGTCATCTCACTGCGCGGCATACAGCGACGCAAGGCACAGGAACGCACCGGGCCCGCAGGTAGTAAAATTAACTCCTCATCGGGGGGTAATTCCGGTTGTGGTTGTCCGCGGAAAGGCACGGGGATCTCGTGTTCCTGACAGTAGCGACCGGCGATTTCTCCAGCTAAAATCATCATTTCCGCCACTAATTGCCGAGATGGGGAAACTTCCTGCAATTCTACGATAATTTCGTCGTTATCCTTCACCTTAATCGATGATTCTGGCATTTGGATGTTAATCGATCCCTGAGATTTGCGCCATGCGTGGCGTTGTTTTGCCCAACGGTTGAGAATCCTTACTTCCGGTTCATGCTGCAGATCCAGATGTAACATTTCGTCCACATCTTCGTAGGTGAGGCGATAGGTAGGTTTAATTGTACTAGGATGGATACGATAATCGGCGATCGCCCCCGTTTCATCGAGGATTACCCCAAAACTCAATGCGGGACAAAGTTTACCCTGTACCAAACTCATTGGACCGGCGGCCAACTCTAGGGGAAACATGGGAACCATTCCCGTGGGAAGATAAAGACTGGTACTGCGACGACGCGCTTCTAGGTCTAATTCATCATCGGGACGCACTAAACGGCTAGGATCGGCAATATGAATCCAGAGACGATGACCACCATCCGCAAGCATTTCCACCGATAATCCGTCATCGATTTCCTCGGTACTTTCATCGTCGATGGTATAAATTTTTTGGTGGGTTAAATCGAGACGATTGTTGACATCCGCATCCGCAGGGGGATTGAGTAAATTAAGACGCGCCACATCAAGTACCTTTTTCGAGAATTGAACGGGGTAGGAACTGCGTCGCAGGAAAAGGTTTTCGTGACTACTCCACCATTTCAAATCGACTAACAATTCAAAAGCGGCCTCGGGGGTTTGAGAACGGCCCAGCAGCGAGAGTATGTCCATGGCTGCTGGATATTTTTGTTCGGGTTGGAGGATAAATTTTTCTAGAGATTCCAGACGAATTCGATCGCTTTCTGACCATTCTACCGTTTCACCGGCCAGGGCCTGTTGGAGACGTTGGAGAAATTGGCCTTTTTCCCGTTGACGCTGTTGTTCCACCTCTAGCTGGTGTTTGATTTCCTCTACCTGATTTTCCGATCGGGCCTCGTAACCATCCCCTTTATTTTTAAAATAAACTTTATCATCACTCAAGAGACAATGGGCCGCATAACAAAACTGCGGACCGCGATCGGAAAAGAGAATCTCGGCCATGGTTTCGGGAGTGACTAACTGATTTTCCCCGGCTAATAATTCCCAGGCCACTTCTAAACCACTAGCATCTAGATAGGGTTGGACTTCCCGCAGAAAATTGCCAATCTCTTTATAGTTGGACGGACCTGCTTTGATAATGTAATCGAAGCGTTGGGGACGCAGTTTATGCGGGTTTCCCCCTTGATCGATGACGATCCAATCTTTTTTCCCTTCTGGGCGATCGATCACCCCTAAGCGCCTTTCTCCTTGGACGCGAAATTCTACCAGCGTTCCCTTTTCCACTGCTTCCCCTTACTGCCTATCTATTTTGTCTATTTTCTATCATCCTCGATCGATTACTCGATCGGCAAGAGCAATCATCAATCCCCACCCACTAGATAGGTATAACGTCGCAAACTGCGTTCATAATCCTGTAGGAGTAATTGGGATTCTTCCACAGTCATGCGATTTTCCTGCAAAGCTTGTTCACAACGAAGACGAATTCTTTCTAACAGGTCTTCCGCAGAATACTGCACATAACTTAATACTTCCGTGATCGTATCTCCTTTGACTAGATACTCGATATCGTACCCCTTGGGACTCATCTGAATATGTACCACGTTAGTATCGCCAAAAAGATTATGTAAATTGCCCATAATCTCTTGATAAGCACCCACCAGAAACATTCCTAGATAATAGGGTTCCGGAGAATGTTTACCGTTTTTGTACTCCAAAGGATGCAATTCTAAAACTGATTTTACGTCCCCGCGCAAATCGATAAACTGGGCAATTTTACCGTCACTATCACAGGTTAAATCGGCGAGAATTCCTCTTTGAGTAGGTTCTCGATCGAGACGATGGATCGGCATAATTGGAAATAGTTGATCGATCGCCCAACTATCGGGAACTGACTGAAAAACCGAGAGATTGGCATAATAAATTGAGGCCATAATTTGCTCTAAGTCTTCCAAGTCATCGGGAACATAATCCTCTTGTCGGGCCACTTGCAGAATTTTGTGACAACAAGCCCAGTACAATTGTTCGGCTCTAGCTCGTTCTTTGAGACTGAGATAACCGAAATTAAACAGACTAATCGCCTCCTCTTTGAACTGTCCCGCATCGTGATAAGCTTCCTGATAATTGCGCTCATCGATACCCGTGTAGGTTTCCCAGAGATTACGGAGGATAAGATGTTCTTTCCCATTGCAGGGATCGGGGGGATTTTGGGGAACCTCACTACTTCCCAAGATATCAAAGACTAACACCGATTGATGAGAAGCGATCGCCCGGCCACTTTCACTGATGAGAATTGGGGGTGAAATCTGGGCATCTTCACAAGCTTCCTTGACCTCAGCCACGATATCATTGGCATAATTCTGCATATTGTAGTTTTTTGAGGCGTAGAAGTTAGTTTTTGAGCCATCGTAATCGACCCCTAAACCACCCCCCACATCGAGATAGGTCATATTTGCCCCTAATTTCGCTAATTCCACATAAATCTGACTAGCTTCGCGAATGGCATCCTTAATGACGCTAATAGCGGAGATTTGCGACCCAATATGATAGTGCAGCAGTTGCAGACAATCTAACATCCCCGCTTGTTCTAATTCCGTCACCACCGTTAAGATTTCCGGGACGGTTAAACCGAATTTTGCCCGGTCTCCCGTGGAACATCCCCAACGGCCCACCCCTTTTGTCCCCAGTTTCGCACGCACTCCCAAATGTGGGGCAATTCCTAACTGACGACTGACGCGCAGGGTTAAATATAATTCTTCCAATTGTTCGATGACAATCAAAGGCCGATGACCGAGACGGGTGGTCAAAAGAGCGGTTTCGATGTATTCTTTGTCCTTATAGCCGTTACAAATTAGCAGTGGTTGTGTTTTGTCATTTTTGCCGTTTAAGGAAGGTTCTAGGGTCGCTAAAGCAATCATTAGCTCTGGTTTTGAACCAGCCTCCAACCCAAATTGATAGGGTTTGCCAAAACGCACTAAAGACTCGACGATGTGACGGTGTTGATTGCACTTGATCGGATAGACACCGCGATAGACATTGGGATAATTATAACGTGCGATCGCTCGGTTAAAACAGGCATTCAGGCGCTCGATCCGATCCTCAAGGATGTCACTAAACCGAATTAACAGGGGTAAACCGATATTCCGCCGCTTAATCGCCGAAACTAACTCGTATAAGTCCAAAGAACCGCCCCTTTCTCCCTGAGGCGAGACGGTGATATTTCCTGCGGCATTGATTGAGAAATAGGGTTCTCCCCAGCCTTGGATGCGATAGAGATTTTCGCTATCTTCGATCGACCAATGTTTAACGGGGGCAACTTTTTCGAGGTTGTTACCGTCAGAAGGGGCCAGATCAAGTTGAGATAATTGCTTTTCTAGTTTCTTAAGTTGAGTTTTACCCGCCATTGTCTATCGATCGCTCCGTGTGAGACTCCGATCTTCTATCTTAAGTCAGACTTCCTGTCCGCGACCAAGATTCCGATCGTGATAGAATTTACTAGCCGTTAGGAGGCAGGATTCAGGAGTCAGGAGACAGGAGACAGGAGATAGGAGATTATTTGTATTTTCTCCCCATCCCCCATCACCCTAGGGTTGATTCATAGTAGGGTTGATTCATGAATCAACCCTACCCATCACCCCGTTCCCCTGTTCCCTTCTCCCCAAAATTTTATAGTGAACCGCTTATGAAATTATTAGACTCAAAAGGACGTTTATTCGGTAAATTTAGCTTGCTTGATATTGGAGCGGCCTTAGTAATTTTATTGACAATTATCGGGATTTTTGTTGTCCCGGGGACGAGTGGTAAAAGTACGATCGCTCAAGTTACCAAAGAACCCATAGAAGTGGATGTTATTGTCCGGGGTTTAAGTGTTCTCAATCCCAATGCTTTGATTAATCAATTCAATACCGAGAAGAAAACTAATATTGTTATTCGTAATCAACCGGCTGGTCAAGTGGATATAAAAAATGTTAAACCTTTATCGAGAAATGTCTTAGTTCCGCAGCCGGATGGTAGTGTGAAAGTCCTACCCGATCCCCGCACGGAAAACTATTCTCAAGATATGATTATGACTCTCAGTGGTCAAGCGGAAGTTACTGATACTGGTGCGGTTGTTGGCGGTCAAAAGGTGAAAATTGGCACTTTAATCGAGTTAGAAGGAGATAATTATAATTTCAACACCAGTGTTATCGATGTCCGTTTACCAAAAAGGTCTTAGTTAGTAAACAGTGAGCAGTAATCAGTGAAAAGACAGCAGGAAACTTCCATGTAACACTGCTCACTTGAAAACTCAAATCTGATAACTGATAACTTACCCACTGATAACTGATAACTGATAACTGATAACTGATAAGAGGATTAACTGCTATTTATACACCGCCTTTAGCTCGTTTGATCGAGCAGTTACAAAAATTACCCGGGGTGGGACCCAAAAGCGCTCAACGTCTGGCCCTCTATATTCTCAAACGACCGGAACAAGATGCGATCGAATTGGCCCAGGCGATCGTGGCAGCGAAAAAACAAGTAGGATTATGTCAGGTTTGTTTTCATCTTTCGGCCGAACCGATTTGTGAAATTTGCCGCAATCCTAACCGAGAAACGGGGACTATCTGTGTGGTAGCTGACTCCAGAGATGTGATTGCTTTGGAGAAAACAAGGGAATATTCGGGCAAATATCACGTTTTGGGCGGTGTTATCTCGCCTATGGATGGGATTGGACCGGATCAATTAAATATACAGTCTTTAGTCACCAGAGTCAGCCAGAAAAAAATTCAGGAAGTTATCTTAGCTATCAGTCCCAGTGTCGAAGGGGAAACCACGACTTTGTATGTCGGGGGTTTACTGAAACCCTTCACTAAAGTTACCCGTATCGCTTTTGGGTTGCCCATGGGTGGTGATCTAGAATACGCTGATGAAGTAACCCTAGCGAGAGCTTTAGAAGGTCGTCGGGAATTGTAAAATCTCGCCAAGGTTGGGATTAATGGGACTTAGACAAAAAACAAATCGAGAAAAGCCTCAACCCCAATCCCTGCTTGGGATTTACTTCGAGAAGCCCAAAATCGCTGAAACCCAGATAGATCAAGGAAAATCATAAATCGAGGTTAACCCTTTGTCCCGTAATGGTTTGAGCCTTTTTTGCTGCCCGAAAATGCCTAAGTCCCATTAAGTAGGGTTTGCTGAATAAATGTGAAATGTAGGCAAGGTAAGGGTTTTGTGGCTTTTCTCGTGAAACAGGTGCAAGATTTTGAAAGAATCGTGCTTCAACACCTTGCGTCTTCATCGGCCCGTGTCCTGTAGGGGCGAAGCATTCGGGCAATAACCTATCGGTGAAACGTAGATTTTCTATCCGAATGCTTCGCCCGTACTTTTTGCCGCCAACCCTAAGTAGGGAGGCACAATTATTTGTAGGATGGGTTAGCGGTAGCGTAACATGAGCGGGCGTTGGGTTTCATGCTTCAACCCAACCTACGTTCATCTTATATTTAATTCCACCTACCTACTTAGACATTATTGAGGACAATTATTCGGCCCGACTACTCAAAGGGTTATTGAGATTGCCAGTGCCTGGACGTTTAACACTATGGGATTGTAACAGCGAGATCGCCTGTTGATACTGGGGATCATCCTTAGTTCCCAGCAAAGAAGGATCATCGCGGAAGCGCAGCTGTTGTTCTTGGGTTAACTCGATCTGCACATCGGGTTTAATGCCTTTTTTGTAGATATTTTCGCCGTTGGGGGGATAATAACGAGCAATTGTCACCGCTAAACCGGAACCATCGGAGAGGGTGTGTACCGATTGGACGGTACTCTTGCCATAAGTCGATGTACCTACTAAAGTCGCCCGGCCATTTTCTTTTAGCGCTCCAGCGAGGATTTCGCTGGCACTCGCTGAACCTTTATTAACCAAGACTACTAGGGGTAAATCGGTAATAGCGGTGTTATTGGCGATAAATTGACGATCTCCGCCCCGTCGATCGATAGTGCTAACGATTTTGCCCTGTTTCATCCACATACGAGCGATATCGACACTAGCAAATAGTAACCCGCCGGGGTTGCCCCGCAGATCGAGAACATAGCCGGATACCTGTTGTTGACTTAATTCCTCGATCGCCTCTTTCATTTGTTCGGCTGCGTGGGAACTAAATTCATCCAATTTAATATAACCAACTTTCACCCCACCTTCCTGTTTCAGGGTATAGCTAACCGAGGGGATTTCGATATCTACCCGGGTTAAAGTCACTTCAAATACCCCTTGATCGGGACGGGCAAGCTGTAAACTAACGCTAGTACCCACTTCTCCCTGTAGTGCCTCCATTGCCTGTTCTAAGGTCATTAAAGCGGTGGGTTTGCCATTAATTCTGATCAGGCGATCGCCGCTTTTTACTCCTGCTTCCTTGGCGGGGGATTTTTTCACCGTATCGACAACGATCAGATCGCTAGTGCGTTTATCGAGGGCTAAACGTATGCCAATTCCCGATAATTCTCCAGAAGTTTGACTGGTGAGGACAGAAAATTCACTAGGGGTTAAAAAACGGGTATAAGTATCACCCAATTCCTTTAAAGCTTCCCGGATTGCCGTGTAAGCTTGTTGGGGATTAGTATAATTTCTGCTTAACAATTCTTGACGTTTTTTTTGCCAATCAATTTGATGAAAACTACGGTCTACAAATTCATTATTAACAATTTGCCAAACCTGGTCGATGACTGCTTTCGGGTTATCTTCTAAGGGTTTTTCCCCTTTGGCTGCGGGGGTGAGAACCATCAGGGAACTAACTGCTAGGGTAGCGATCGCACCTCCAGATAGGAGTTTCTGCACGGAAACGAACGAGGGACGCGACTGGTTCATAAAGACAAAGCCAAAATAAGATTGACGTTTCAATAAAGCCATTCAAAAAGCGGGAGCATTTTGCCTTCGAGGGAGGTGAGGAGCAGTGTTAACTACGACTTCTGTATAGATAAGGGAGTTCCTTGTCTGGCTCTAATATCCACTATAATTCTAGTTCTATAAAATCGAGCAATATCTGGCGATGAATTTTTCCTAAAGGACGAGTCTGATTAATCTTCTGGGAATAGTATTCCCCTTGACGGATGGCAGCTGGGGGTAATAAGGCTAAATCTTGCCCTTCCGTTTGCACTAATTTTTCTAATTCCACGGTCAGGGGTACATGATAAAGATAACGGGAGAGATTATCATCGTTATAAGAGCGAAAATAGCGTAAACTAGGGGCTTCGTAGTTAATTTCTTCTTTTAACTCTCGTTTTAACCCTATTTCTGGACTTTCACCCGCTTCTAAGTGACCACCAAATAAACCCCACACCCCCGGATAGAGAATCGTCGGGATGTCGTCGCGCAACTGCATTAAAAATCGACCGTCCTGTTCCAAAATCGCCAAAGCAACAAATATCATCAGTTATCAGTTATCAGTTATCAGTTGTCAGTTATCAGTTATCAGTTATCAGTTATCAGTTATCAGTTATCAGTTATCGGTTTTTGGTATTTTCTTGGCAGGTTTTTAGAATAAGCATTTTCCCAATTTCCTCCGCGTCATCATTGATACTTTGAAAGGCTCTTTCCTCTATGTAATTCGTGTCTTTCAATAGAGACAGCCAATACTTTGTTTCTAGACATTCTTTATAGGCTATTGACATTTTAGCTCGAAAATCAGCTTGAGAAATAGCTCCATTAGCCTCGGCAATGTTAGCCCCGATTGAAGTGCCACTCCTTAATAGCTGTTTTGACAAAATATATTCTTGTTTAGTTTCACACAAATATTTATAGCCTTTAACAATCCTAAGGGCAAATTTATAAGCTTTGTCATAAACTTTACTCTCCATCTGTTTACCCCGCTACTGATTAGTAATTAGTAATTAGTAATTACTAATTACTGATTACTGATTACTGATTGCTATTTCTCGTTTTGTTTATGGGGTAAAAAGAAAGCATCAAGGGGATCTGGGATGGGTTTAATCACTGCCGTGGGTTTGGGGGGAATCGCTTCCGCGACGGGTTGTGCGGGGGGATTGGGTTTAATGGGGGTAAGGACGGGAGTTTCTGGGGGTTTCGTTTCAGCTGCGCTGGGAATTGTCACCTGTCGGGGATTTTCCAGGGGTTTAGTGGAGACCGGGGGAGAATTATTTTCTGGGGGTTTAACTTCTGAGGTGGGGGAAGGTTTAATTTCTGGGGACGGGGAAGGAGTAGGAACAGAATTAACCGCTACTGCATCCATCTGTTCTAATTCCACCACATACAATTCGTTAACAGTTTGGGAACCCTGGGGAATAGCCTCAAAGTCAATTTTGCCCTTAATAACGATTTCCTCGCCTTGACGGGGTAATTTATTGCTATTGGTGCGAATCCAAATCTTCCCGGACCCATCCTGCAAAAGATAGGCCCCTCCCGCTAAAAAAGGGGCATAATTGCTCACAGTTCCCCTAAGATAAACTAAAGAGCCTTTTGGTTTTTCCTGTAATTGCTCGATCGCTGTTAGGGGAGGATCACCGATGTAGGGAACGGCAATACCGAGGTCAGCAAGGGTACTACAACCGAATAACCCTAGCAATAATAATAAACTGCCGATGCGCCCTACACGAGTCTGAATAGACATTCTTGCTTTAACCTTAACGAGTGCGATTAGCCAATCTTTTTGACCATAGAATAGATCCGAAAGATTTTTGTTCTCGGTATTATCATAGAATGTCCGTAACTACTTGCCAAATTCTCGACGGGAAAGCCTTAGCTCAAAAAATCCAGCTTGGTCTAAGAGAGCGCATCCAGACGCTAAAATCTTCAATGGGACGACCTCCGGGGTTAGCGGTGTTGATGGTGGGGGATAATCCCGCTAGTGCCGTTTATGTCCGCAATAAGGAGAAAGCTTGTACTAAAATCGGTATGGCCTCTTTTGGTCGTCATTTTCCCACCGATACAAGTGAACTAGAAATTTTAGCGGAAATTGTCCGTCTCAATCAAGATGAGCGGGTGGACGGGATTTTAATTCAATTACCCTTACCTAAGCATTTAGATGCGGTTTCCCTTCTCTACCAAATTGACCCGAAAAAAGATGCTGATGGCTTACATCCTCTCAATTTAGGCGGTTTAGTGCGGGGTGAGGACTGTATCCGCAGTTGTACTCCTGCGGGGGTCATGGCACTGCTGAAAGAATATAATATTCCCATAGCCGGTAAGCACGCGGTGGTGCTGGGTCGCAGTATTCTAGTGGGGAAACCTTTAGCTTTAATGTTATTGGAGGAAAACGCTACGGTGACTATTGCTCACTCGCGCACGGAAAATCTGGCAGAAATAACCAGAAGTGCCGATATTTTAGTACCTGCTGTCGGTAAAGCCAATTTAATCACTAAAGATATGGTAAAACCTGGTGCAGTGGTGGTGGATGTGGGGATTAATCGCGTCGCTGACCGTTTGGTGGGAGATGTGGACTATGCTGGGGTTTTAGAAGTGGCTAGTTATCTTACTCCTGTCCCCGGGGGTGTCGGTCCGATGACAGTGGCAATGTTATTAAAAAATACCTTGTTAAGTTACGAACGCAAGTTATAAATCCGCAGCTACCAGCTATCAGCTATTCAGTGATTCTACCGATATAATCCTTGATTTTTTTTTAAGTATGTTGGTAGAATTTTACAAAACTGGATAGACTAGGAGCTTTTCGGTCATGATCTTTATTATCCCGATTATTCTTGGTGCGGCTGCCTTAGTTACTGCTGGTGTGGGAGTTAGTGCGGGTGCTAATGGTGTCTCTAAGCTACAAAAGGCGGAAAAAATTGGCAAAAGTGCCGAACAAAGATATAAAAAAGCCAATAAATCCCTAGAAAAAAAGTTTCAAGCTACCCAAAAATTTGCGGAAGAATACGGTCAACTGCAAATTAATGTCAAAATCAACACCATCGGCAGATTTGTTAAGTTTGTTCGACGAATTGATCTAAGAAATAGTCAAAGAATTGGTCAAAATTCCTCCCCATCCCATCAACGCTTCTTAGAAGGGTTTGAGGGATTTTCTGCCCAACAATTCAAGGAATTTAAAGCAGAAGTGTTAGACGCGCAAAGTTTGGCTGTGGGGGGTTTAAAAGTAGTGGGAGTCGCTTCGGCAGCCAGTCAGGGAACCCTAGGATTAATTGGTCTTTTCGGTACTGCTAGTACAGGAACAGCAATTAGTGGACTTAGTGGGGCAGCCGCTTGGAATGCCACCCTAGCATGGTTAGGAGGTGGTTCTTTAGCTGCTGGTGGCGGTGGCATGGCTTTGGGAACAGTGGTTTTAGGAGGTATTACCGTTGGACCTGCTTTAATGATTGGTGGTTTTGTCTTAGGAGGAGAAGGCAAAAAAGCCCTAAGTAAAGCTATCGAATACGCCAAGGAAGTGAATAATAAAATAGCTCAGTTAGATAAAAGTAAGGGTTTTTTAGGACAAGTTCAGCGCAGAATTAAGGAGTTACAATACCTCGTTAATAGTCTGAATAGTAGAGCTATTCAGAGTTTAACCGAACTGGAGTCACGAGCTAATTTTAATCCTCATCTAGAGGAAGACGTGGCCAAGTTTCGGGAGGTACTACTTTTAATTAAAGCTTCATCGGAAATCATGAAACTGCCTATCCTAGACGAAAAGGGGAAATTAACCAAAGCAACGGAAAATCTCGGAGAAAAGTACCGCCATCTCTTAGAAAAATAATAGTAGGATGCCTGCCAGAAATAAAGAAAATGGTATCATAAACGCTCTAGAATTTAATTTAATAAATATTACCGAGTATTTCAATTAAAGTTAACTCTATTTCTGGAAAGGATTCAATAAAAATACTTTCACCTCGATAATATTTCTGCATAGCTTGATAACTACCCTGCAGCGGATGACGATAAACTTCTAAACATTCCTCCTTGAGATTGATAATCCAAACCTCTTTAATATTTGCTTCCGCATAAAGAGGAATTTTAGTATAGCGAACATAATCGAGGGTAGAATCGGAAACTTCAATAATTAAATAGATATCTTGAGGACAAGGATAGGCAGCAACATAAAAATCCGCTCGAGGTATTAGTAAACTTAAATCTGGTTCTGGTTGAGAATTATTATTTAATCTAATCGGATTTTGCACTCCTAAGAGAATAAGATCGCCAAATTTTCGATAAAATAACTGAGTTAATCTAGCTATACCAGCAGCATGACGAGTTCCCATCGGTGACATTTTGATAATTTCTCCTCGAATTAATTCCACTTTTTCATCGGGTTTGATTATTGCCTCGGTTGCCATTTTTTCGTATTCTTCCACCGTAAATTTACGGGTAATCAGTGATAAAGACATTTTAACTAAACTCCTAAGATTTCTGCAATAGTGAATTCTAAGTAGGGAGGCACAATCATTTGTAGGATGGGTTAGCGGTAGCGTAACCCATCGGGGCGTTGGGTTTCATGCTTCAACCCAACCTACGTTCATCTAAACTCCTAAAATTTCTGCAATAGTGAATTCTATATCGGGAAAGGATTCAATAAAAACACTTTCACCTCGATAATATTTCTGAATAGCTTGATAACTACCATGCAGAGGATGGCGATAAACTTCTAAACATTCTTCCTTGAGATTGACAATCCAAACTTCTTGAATATTTGCTTCTGCATAAAGAGGGATTTTAGTATAGCGAACATAATCGAGGGTAGAATCGGAAACTTCAATAATTAAATAGATATCTTGAGGACAAGGATAGGCAGCAACATAAAAATCCGCTCGAGGTATTAGTAAACTTAAATCTGGTTCTGGTTGAGAATTATTATTTAATCTAATCGGATTTTGCACCCTGAGAATAATTTTCTGTCCTAACTTTTGAGAGAATAATTGTATTAATCTATCTATACCAGCAGCATGACGGGTTCCCATCGGTGACATTTTGATAATTTCTCCTCGAATTAATTCCACTTTTTCATCGGGTTTGATTATTCCCTCGGTTGTCATTTTTTCGTATTCTTCCACCGTAAACTTACGGGTAATCAGCGATAAAGACATTTTAACTAAACTCCTACTTTCTCTTTATTCTATCTGGACAGCCTTGCAAGGGGGGAATTATCGGTATTTAAACCATTAATCGGGGGGAATAAACTAACTTTTTTTGGGACTTATGCTGATTCTTCGGGAAAAATCATCGCTTGCCATGGCGACAAAACCGCTAAATCTAACGTCTAGAAAGCTGGGGTCGGATCGAAACTGCCCCAAAAAAGCTACTATAGGTCAGTTGTCGATGTTAAAAAAAATAGCCGTTCCCCTCAGGAACATTAAGTCGAGAAATTTTATGGTTAAGCGAAAACAGCCTTATAGTTTAATTTATCTGCTCACTCTGGTGATCGGTTTAGTGATTGCGATCGCACCTGACGGACAAGCACAAACCCCCGACTCTAACAATCCCACCAGCGATCCTAACGAATTAAAACCCTTAAATCAAGCCGATAGTGTCCTGAGTCTTCAGGGGGGACAACGTTTAGTGGAAGAAGCGAACGCCGCTATTAATGCCGCTAAATACGATGTCGCGGTGGACAAACTCAATCAAGCGCGTCGGATTTTTAACCAACTATCTAACTATCATCTGCAATTAGCTAATAGTTTCTCAGGAATTGACCCGAAAGTATTCGATTCTCAGCGTCAAAGTGCTTTAAACACGGGACAAATGCGGGATGAAGCCACCTATCAGCTTGCTTTGGTCCATAGGGCGCAAAATCAGCCAGAATTGGCGGTTCCTTTGTTAATTCAGGTGATTCAATCCCAAAACCCCACCAGTGAATTAGGACAAAAAAGCTATCAACAACTCTACGAGATGGGATTTGTCAGCACACCCATCTCCGCACCGACTCCCACCTCCGCAACTCCTAGCAATCCCCCCCCACGGCAGTGAATTTTATCCCCATTGACGAGCTTTCGGTAAAAATGGGATCAGAGTATCTTTAATTGTTTTGAGGAGTTACGATGGTTGACTTTCGCCAAGTAGAAGCGATGATTCAAGAACAAATCCCCGATGCACAGGTGATGATTCGGGATTTAACGGGAGGTGGCGATCATTTGGAAGCGGTGGTTATTTCTGGCGAATTTGCCGGCAAAACCCGCGTTAAACAGCATCAAATGGTTTACGGCGCTTTACAATCGGCACTGGCTACCGAAGCCATCCATGCTTTGGCATTAAAAACCTACACTCCCGACAGTTGGGCAGCAGAAAAATAACAGTTATCAGTTATCAGTTATCAGTTGATTTTTTGGCTCTCTTAGGTTTGGTGGGTAAAATGTATTCTAAGATACAGTTCTGCTGGCGGTCGCAACGCGCTCGCTACGCGAGACCGATTAGCAGGATATGTTCAATATTGTGATCAGGCAATTCGGCAATTATAATTAACCAGTTGCGATCGAGTAAAAATTTGTTGCTTACCCCTTGACTTTTGCTTGTTTTAATGATATGAATTAGCGGACTTGATTGCTTATCTCACCCGATTTTAAGCCAAAACTGGTTAAAAACCGCCATAACGTTCCTCTAACCAGGGATCGCCTCGTCGATGGTAGCCATTACGTTCCCAGAAACCCGATTGCTCTCGATCGAGAAATTCTAAGCCATTAATCCATTTAGAACTTTTCCAAGCGTAGAGATGGGGGACAACTAAGCGCAGCGGGCCACCGTGGTCGGGGGGTAAAGGTTGACCAAACAATTGAAAAGCGAAAAAATTATCCTCGTGCAGGAACTCCTCTAGAGTCAGGTTAGTGGTATAACCCCCGTAACAGTGTTGCATGACGTGGGTAGCTTCCGGCAGCAGGTCAATTAAGGTGATAAAATCCAATACCTTAACTCCCGTCCAAGTCACATCTAATTTTGACCAGCGGGTGACACAGTGAAAATCCTTGGTAAATTCCGACTGCGGTAGGGCCATAAAATCCGACCAGTTAAAAGTTTTAGTCGTGGCCACTTTTCCCCAAACCTTGAATAACCATTCCTCGGTCTTGATTTGGGGAGTATCCCCGTAGGTAAGCACAGGAAAACCACTAGCGAGATATTGGCCCGGAGGAACTCGGTCTTGATCGGGAGATGCTGGTTTTTTAAAGAATTTGCCTAACATTATTTGAGACTCGCAACGAAAATTTTCAACAAATCTTAAAATATTAGGGAGCGAAAAGGTTTTCTCTACCTCACTCCCCACTATCAAGTTATTCCTCGTCTTCCCCTTCTTCTTCCTCTTTAGTGGGATAGACAAAGCTGTTAGAACGACCAGAAAGAACAGATTTACCCAAAGATAAGGCTTTTTGCGCTTCCCGCTCCGCTTGCTTTCTCCAGTGCGCTCTCCGTTGGTCGCGCTTGGCATTTGAGGTTTTCTTCTTGGGACAAGCCATAGTATTTTAACGATAGTTATAGACTCACAACCTTTCTATTCTACTCCCTATTTCCCTAATCGGCTCGCTCCCTTGTCCGATTCCCTCGCTCACTACTGCCCAAAATATTGATAAAAGTTAATAATTATCATTGGCTTACCTATTTATGTTTAAAATCCTATATAGCTATGTAGTCAAGTAATTTCCATCATGGTAACTACCGTCGAACCCCTCTCCCAGAAAAAAGCTGTTCTGCGCGAAACTATCCTCACCCCTCGTTTTTACACCACCGATTTTGAGGCTGCCGCTAATTTTGACCTTTCTTTGCAAGAAACCGAAATCAAAGCGATGTTAGAGGAGATGCGGACCGATTATAACCGGCATCACTTTGAACGTCAGCAAGAATTTGAGAACTATCAAGACAATCTCGATGAAAAAACCAGAAACGCCTTTATAGATTACCTAGAACGCTCCTGTATCTCCGAATTTTCTGGCTTTTTGTTATTTAAGGAACTGTCACGACAACTAAAAAGCCGTAATCCCTTGTTAGGGGAGATATTT
The DNA here is from genome assembly GCF_014696875.1 of Microcystis wesenbergii FACHB-1317. GTDB lineage: Bacteria > Cyanobacteriota > Cyanobacteriia > Cyanobacteriales > Microcystaceae > Microcystis > Microcystis wesenbergii_A. The sequence goes on from NZ_JACJQV010000205.1 coordinate 37,017, forward strand.
CATCTTATGGCTAGAGATGAGGCGCGCCATGCAGGATTTCTCAATAAAGCCATGGCTGACTTTAATATTTCCCTCGATCTAGCCAAAATTACCAAAACCCGTACCTACACCTTTTTCCCCCTTGAATGGGTATTATATACAGTCTATCTCTCCGAAAAAATCGGTTATTGGCGGTATATCCTCATTTATCGTCATTTAGAAGAACATCCAGAGTATAAATTTAATCCTCTTTTTAATTACTTCGAGAGTTGGTGTCAGGACGAAAATCGCCACGGAGATATCTTTAAAACCTTACTGCGCGCTCAACCGCAATTGTGGAATAATTGGCGATCGAGATTATGGAGTCGTTTTTTCCTGCTTTCCGTCTTTGCTACCCATAGTTTAACTGTACGGGAACGCTCAGACTTTTATGATGCTTTAGGAATGGATGCGATCGCTTTTGATCAAGAGGTAATTCGTCAGACTAATAATACCTCCGCTCGCGCTTTTCCCACCATTTTAAATGTGGACCATCCCCAATTTTTCCCCCGTTTAAACCGTTGTGCCGAACGTAATTTACAATTAAAAGCGATCGATGAAAGTAGCGTTCCCCAATGGCTAAAAACATTGCGTAAGTTACCCTTACAGTTAGGTATCGTCGGGGATCTATGGCGATTGTATCTGATTAAACCCATAGATGCAGAAGCCACCAGAGAAATGGTACTTTAATCAGTGATCAGTGATCGGTTATCAGACTTGAGTTTTCAGTTGACTGAGTTTGAGGTTTGAAGACGAGCGCAAAAAGAGTTAATCATGGAAAGTTTTTCTCGAAGAATTTTTGAGCGGCCGGCGGGATTTGCTGAAACTGACTCGGACAGGGAAGTGTACCTCAATGCCTTGGGCAGTGGAAACCCGGTGGAGAAAGAAACAGATCGCTATGATTATAATAAATGGCCGCTCAAAAACCCGAAAACCCACTAGGACTCTAGCAAATGTCTAACGAAACTGTCACCTATTCCCTTGAATCCGTCCTCAAGGAAATCAAAGATAGCATCAAGGAAGTCAACCAGAAAATGGACACCTTGCAAAGAGATGTCAACCAGAAAATCGATACCTTGCAACAGGATGTCCATCAGAAAATCGATACCTTGCAAAGAGATGTCAACCAGAAAATCGACACCTTGCAAGGAGATGTCAACCAGAAAATCGACACCTTGCAAGGAGATGTAAGTGATTTAAAGGTAGGACAAGCTAAACTAACCGAGAAAGTCGAAGGGATGGATAAAAGACTAGAAAAAGTAGAAAACGAGCAATCCACTCTAGTTAAGGCTATTTCTGACCTACAGGGTTTTCGAGGTCTGATTGTCCCTATCCTTATCGGTGCCATGAGTGCCGCTATCGGTGCAATTATCACTGTTGCGATTAGAATTCTTTTCCTCGGTAACAATCCCTAAAATTCCCCAGCACAATTATTTGTAGGATGGCTTAGCGGTAGCGTAACATAATCGGGCGTTGGGTTTCATGCTTCAACCGTTCGGACCTCGGCGTGAGACTTCGGCGTGAGATCAGTCGAACGCTCGGTCGAACGCTGATCTCACGGCCGAAGCCCAACCTACGTTCTAGAAAGTCACACCCTGAAAACTATTGATAAGTCTAGGAGTTTAGTAAAATGTCACCTATTCCCTTGAATCCGTCCTCAAGGAAATCAAAGACAGCATCAAGGATGTCAACCAGAAAATCGATACCCTGCAAAAAGATGTCGATCAGAAAATCGACACCTTGCAAGGAGATGTCACCGAGATAAAAATAGCCCAAGTAGAAATCAAAAGCGAAGTTAAAGACTTAAAAGAACAGGTTAGAGACATGAAAGGCACTCAAAAAAATCAGATTTGGGCATTAATTACCCTCTTGGGGGGTTCTTTAATCACCGTCAGTTTGCGAGCGCTATTTAGCAATAATCCCTAAAATTCCCAATTTTATCTTAGCCAATAACCCTAGGAGTTTAGCAAATGTCTAACGAAACTGTCACCTATTCCCTTGAATCGGTCCTTAAGGAAATTAAAGACAGCATCAAGGAAGTCAATCAGAAAATGGACACCTTGCAACAGGATGTCAACCAGAAAATCGATACCCTGCAAAAAGATGTCAATCAGAAAATCGATACCCTGCAAAAAGATGTCAATCAGAAAATCGACACCTTGCAAAAAGATGTCACCGAGATAAAAATAGCCCAAGTAGAAATCAAAAGCGAAGTTAAAGACTTAAAAGAACAGGTTAGAGACATGAAAGGCACTCAAAAAAATCAAATTTGGGCATTAATTACCCTCTTGGGTGGTTCTTTAATCACCGTCAGTTTGCGAGCGCTATTTACCAATAATCCCTAAAATTCCCAATTTTATCTTAGCCAATAACCCTAGGAGTTTAGCAAATGTCTAACGAAACTGTCACCTATTCCCTTGAATCGGTTCTTAAGGAAATTAAAGACAGCATCAAGGATGTCAATCAGAAAATGGACACCTTGCAAAAAGATGTCACCGAGATAAAAATAGCCCAAGCAGAAATCAAAAGCGAAGTTAAAGACTTAAAAGAACAGGTTAGAGACATGAAAGGCACTCAAAAAAATCAAATTTGGGCATTAATTACCCTCTTGGGTGGTTCTTTAATCACCGTCAGTTTGCGAGCGCTATTTACCAATAATCCCTAAAATTCCCAATTTTATCTTAGCCAATAACCCTAGGAGTTTAGCAAATGTCTAACGAAACTGTCACCTATTCCCTTGAATCCGTCCTTAAGGAAATTAAAGACAGCATCAAGGAAGTCAATCAGAAAATCGATACTTTGCAAAGAGATGTAAATGATTTAAAGGTAGGACAAGCTAAACTAACCGAGAAAGTCGAAGGGATGGATAAAAGACTAGAAAAAGTAGAAAACGAGCAATCCACTCTAGTTAAGGCTATTTCTGACCTACAGGGTTTTCGAGGTCTGATTGTCCCTATCCTTATCGGTGCCATGAGTGCCGCTATCGGTGCAATTATCACTGTTGCTATCCGAATTCTTTTCCTCGGTAACAATCCCTAAAATTCTCCAGTCTCACACCCCGAAAAGAAAACTATTGATAACTTTAGGAGTTTAGCAAATGTCTAACGAAACCGTCACCTATTCCCTAGAAGCTGTCCTAACCAGGATTGAGAGTAAAATCGACTCCCTTGAAAAACGCATGAATGAGAGATTTGACAAGGTAGAGGACCGGCTAACCAAAGTAGAAATCGGACAGGCCGAACTCAAGGCCGAGTTAAAAGGCAATATTAAAGTATTAGACGAGAAAATCGAGGGATTAACGGCACGGGTTGGTTATCAGGAGTTCACCAACCGGGGGATTCTGATAGCTTTGGTGGTCGCTGTCTTGGGAGGCGCTGCTAAACTTTTTGGTTTTTTCCCCAATCCCTAGAACTGGCTCCTAGGCAAGGCTAGAGGCCTTATGATCATAATAAATGGCCGCTCAAAAACCCGAAAACCCCATAGGACTATAGCAAAATGTCTAACGAAACCGTCACCTATTCCCTAGAAGCTGTCCTAACCAGAATTGAGAGTAAAATCGACTCTCTGGAAAAACGGATGGATGAGAAAATCGACTCCCTTGAAAAACGCATGAATGAGAGATTTGACAAGGTAGAGGACCGGCTAACCAAAGTAGAAATCGGACAGGCCGAACTCAAGGCCGAGTTAAAAGGCAATATTAAAGTATTAGACGAGAAAATCGAGGGATTAACGGCACGGGTTGGTTATCAGGAGTTCACCAACCGGGGGATTCTGATAGCTTTGGTGGTCGCTGTCTTGGGAGGCGCTGCTAAACTTTTTGGTTTTTTCCCCAATCCCTAGAACTGGCTCCTAGGCAAGGCTAGAGGCCTTATGATCATAATAAATGGCCGCTCAAAAACCCGAAAACCCCATAGGAGTATAGCAAATGTCTAACGAAACCGTCACCTATTCCCTAGAAGCTGTCCTAACCAGAATTGAGAGTAAAATCGACTCTCTGGAAAAACGGATGGATGAGAAAATCGACTCCCTTGAAAAGCGGATGAATGAGAGATTTGACAAGGTAGATGAGAGATTTGACAAGGTAGAGGACCGGCTAACCAAAGTAGAAATCGGACAGGCCGAACTCAAGGCCGAGTTAAAAGGCGATATTAAAGTATTAGACGAGAAAATCGAGGGATTAACGGCACGGGTTGGTTATCAGGAGTTCACCAACCGGGGGATTCTCATCGCTTTAGTGGTTGCTGTTTTAGGAGGTGCTGCTAAACTTTTTGGTTTTTTCCCCAATCCCTAGAAGTGTCCTGTGGAAACAGCCCCCCCAAATCCTCAAAAAAAATTTTTGCCAGGGGTGATAGGTTTCCTGAAACAGGTGGGTAAGTTGTTTGTAGGAAAGAAAAACCACACCTACCTAACACAACGATACGCCCATGAACTCTACTTTCAAATTCAAACTCATCCAAGCTCTCAACAAAAAGAACGGTAACAAAGGTTTCACCCTCATCGAACTCCTAGTTGTCGTTATCATCATCGGTGTACTCGCCGCCATCGCTCTCCCCAACCTCCTCGGTCAGGTAGCCAAAGGCAGACAAGCGGAAGCTCGCAACAACTTAGGTACCGTTAACCGCGCTCAACAAGCTTACCGCTTGGAAAACGCCACCTTTGGTCTTATTGGTAACTTACCTGTCGTCACCACCTCTACCTACTATAGCAACGTTGCTGGTGGTGCTACCAGTGCTGTTGGTGCAGAGCACTCTGCCACAGCTAACGATACTTATACAAACGATATTCTCGATTACGGTTCTGCTGTTGGTCAACAACAGGACGGTACTTACAGTGCTGTTATCTGTGAACAAACCACTAACCCCAGTGCTACCGTAGACCCAGGTGATTTAACTACCCCGGGTACTGCTACTGCACGCGCAGCTTGTAACAACGCTCGTGAGATCAAGTAATCCCAGTCTAGAAGAGTGTGCGGGGTGCGCTTGCATACTTCTCTGACAATGGCAATTTCACAACTCAACTTTAATCATACTTTAGCGGAAGGTGGCAGGAGAATATTCTCTTGCAAACCTTGCGCTTTTGGTTTTTTTGGGAAGTGGGGAAGTGTGGGAGTGGGGAATGGGGGAAGTGGGAAGTGGGGAGAATAAATAAAACCAATCTCCTGTCTCCTGTCTCCTGTCTCCTGTCTCCTGTCTCCCGATAACTGATAACTGATAACTGATAACCCCAACACCCAAAATATAGTCAATATTGCCAGGTACTAACCATGAAATACCTTCTTTTTTCAGCAATCAAATCACAGGAAAAAAAAGCGAGGGGTTTTACTTTAATAGAATTGTTAGTAGTGGTGATTTTATTGGGAGTTCTCGCTGCCATCAGTTTACCCACTCTGTTAGGACAAGTCGCCAAAGGTAGGCAAGCAGAAGCTAGAGTCGCTCTCGGTTTGATCAATCGCGCCCAACAGGGTTATCGTTATGAAAAAGGGACTTTTGGTCGTTTGTCTGACCTATCTCTGGAAGTTGGCAGTAGTTCCCTAAAATTCTATAATATCAGCGACGTAGGAAGTCCCGATGCTTTTGGAGCCGCCTATCAAGGGAATGCTGTGACTCAATTTGCTGACGAGATTAAAAATTATGCAGGGGCAGCCGGACAAACGGCAGCGGGGGCCTATACCGGTATTATTTGTGAGGATGAAACTCCTTTAGAAGATAATGTTTCTACCAGTAATTCCGCCGGCATTCTTAGCTGTGTTGATGGCATTAGAATTAATTAAAATAACCCCAAAAATCTTTTTTTTGTTGATAAGTAAATGGTTTCAATTATGAAGGTCGTGTTTTGTAGCTTGATTCATCGTAGGTTGATTCATCGTAGGGTTAATTCATCGTAGGGTTAATTCATCGTAGGGTTAATTCATCGTAGGGTTAATTCATGAATTAACCGCGATGGTAGGGTTAATTCATGAATTAACCCTACTTATTAAGGGGGGATAAAGGGAAGATCCCCCCGCCTATCGGCACCCCCCTTATCAAGGGGGGCAGGGGGGATCGAACCTAAAATCCATGTTTTAATTTAATTAAAACCAGCTACTTACGTTACTGATTATTGACTTTTATTCAAAGATATGTTAGGCGCAAAAAAATCTCTCAATCTATCCTTACTTAAAACTCTTGGTTTAGTCGCCATTATCGGTGGACTAATCATGGCTATTGTGGAAATGCAACAGGAAAAGGTGAAAACCTTGACTAAAGAAAAGTTATTAGAGAGGAATTATGCTCAAGAATCTCGCCTAGAAAATGCTCAGGTTGAGTTATTAAAAAATATACCTTCCTTTGGCTTTGATAATATGTTAGCTAATTGGGCAATGTTGCAGTTTATTCAGTATTATGGCGATGTGGATGCTCGCCGGGAAACTGGTTACGGTTTAAGTCCCGATTTTATGGAGATTGTCACCAAAAATGACCCGAAATTTATCCGCGCTTATTTGATGATGTCCGTGGCTTCTTCCGTGAATGCTGGCAAACCCGAAAGAACCATTGAAGTGATGAATAAAGGTTTATCAAAACTCACTCCTGATGTCACCGATGCCTATTTTCTTTGGTTATATAAAGGAGTGGATGAACTATTATTTTTAGGTGATATTCCTGCGGCGAAAAAATCTAATCAAAGGGCCGCTGATTGGGCAAAAATTGCTGGTAATGAATTTATCGAAAAATCCGCTAGGGGAACGGTAAAATTTTTAGAAACTAATCCCGATAGTCGCGCCCCCAGAGTCGGTGCCTGGATGTTAGTCTGGCTGAATAGCAAAGAAGAAGAAACCCGCAGGTTAGCTAAGGAAAATATCGAAAAATTGGGCGGTAAATTGGTTGTGGTTAATGATAATCAAGTAATGGCAATTCCCCCCAAGGATTAGGAACTGGCCTATTTTTCCTCCTGCCAAAACTTATGATTTAATAAGCCATCAATATCCTTAGCAAAGGGACAAACATCGGGAAAACTAGCATCATATTCAATTCGCATATTCTCCAGTGCTTCCTGATAACAATCATTGCAAATATCGGTTAAAAAACTGCATAAGCTAGGAGAATCTTTAAGAATATCTTTTAACTTAAATTGACAGCGTTTAATTGTTACTTCCCAACCTCGATAACATTCGGACAAAGGAAGATAACGCCGTTTTAAAGCGTGTTCAAATAATGTAATTAAACGGTTTTTTAGTTCTCTTTTGTCTCGTCTTCCCAAAGATTCCACCTCCTCGATCAAATTCTCTAAATCAACCTGAGATAAATCCCCAGATTTTAATTGCTTGACGGTTGCTTCTATCCACAAAGCAAAATCTCGATCATAAAGATTTTTCACCTTGGCTAAAGTCATAATTTTGACCTCCTCTGTTGACTAATTACCTTTATTTTACCGAAACTTCGCCAATTCATACTAAATCCGGTTATCAAAGACTGATTATTTATTCTCCTTTTTGCATGAGTGCATGAGTAGAAAACGGGTTTCTCCGAGAGAAAACGGGTTTCTCCGAGAGAAAACGGGTTTCTCGGAGAAACCCGTTTTCTGTGATATGGGATGCCCCCAAAACCCAACAACTAACAAGCCACAAACTGCACCGATCGAGGGTTAATCACAGAAACCAAAAACCTAACTAATACTATCCAAAATTACTCATGACTTATGCTATAATAGTCCTATGAGTAAGTTGACCAGATCAGAAGCGGCTAAATTAAAAGGTGTAAGCGTATCGACATTAAGACGTTGGGAGTCTGAAGGTAAACTAATACCAGAAAGAACTGCTAACGGGCATCGACGTTATACCGTCTCTCAGTTGCTTGGAGTAAAAGAGAATCTTTCCTATACTGTTGGCTATTGTCGCGTTTCTAGTCATGATCAAAAGAAAGATTTAGAACGTCAAAAAGAAGTTGTCGAATTGTTTTGCGCTCAAAACGGTTGGCAAGTTGAAATTATAGACGACTTAGGTTCAGGACTTAACTACAACAAAAAAGGATTAAAGCGATTAATTCGGTTGATTGTTGATAGTAAAGTAGAGAGATTGGTCTTAACTCATAAGGATAGATTACTTAGATTT
>NZ_JACJQV010000206.1 GCF_014696875.1 Microcystis wesenbergii FACHB-1317
ATTTTATCATCAAGATATAGGAATCGGAGACGGCGTTTTGGTCTGAGATTTAATTTAATCGCTGGCATTTACAACTATGAACTTGCTTTAGGCTATCATCAAGTAGCTGAATAAGACTTTTGCAGGAGGTCTCCTGTTCACTCCATCTTTACCAATCATTCATGTTTCGGTTTTAGGTAGAAGTCCAAGGGATACGGAAATTTGGCAATATGCAAAGGATAAAAACTGGTTATTGTTACGAAAGATGCAGACTTTTCCGATCGACTAATGGTTGATTTTTTCCCACCTAAAGTAGTACATATCCGTTTTGGCAATATACGAAAACGCGAATTTCATCAGTTTTTAGCTCGTATTTGACCAGAGGTTGAAGCTTTGGTTATTGAACATAAATTAGTTAATGTCTATTTAGATCGAATTGAAGCATTTAGATAATTTTTCCTAACATTCAGTGCGATATCGCTAAGGTGGGTAATGCCTACCTTACTCTAGGGAAAGTCCAGTAATAATATCTTCTGGGGGAATCCCAGCTTGAATTAAATTGGTTGTTAATCCTTCTTCAAGATTATCATCTTCAATGACAATTTTATTTTTCAATAAACGAGCGTGAAATAAAATTGTATTAATCCATGCTTCTTTTTCCCAACCAGTCATAATTATTAAAAAGTTGCCTGATTCTGGATCACAAACTGGGGTAATTTTAAGGTTTTGTAATCGAGGTTGCATCGCCGATTCTTTTCTGATAACTTGAGTTAGAATATCAGCATAATTTACTGTGTTATCCATTCGACAATTATCTCCTTTTGAGGATTATAAATAATTAAATTGATTCTATTACGTTTAATAACCAGTTGGAAAATAGCTTTTTTGAAGTGTTTTAAATAAACCGCTTCACTAATGCCCAAAAAAAGTTTTCTTTCAGGTTCTTGTGAATCTAAAGCCCATTGGTATAATTGAAGTTGTCCTATTATTTTTTCTAATTCACTGATAACTGAAGGCGTATCAAAGTCTTTGATTTCTACGGCAATTTTACGATCTTCTTTTTCCGCAGCAAAAAACTTTTCTGCTCCTAAATCAGCTTTAAGCAAGGTTTTTTCTAAGGTTAGAATTAAAGGATCATCAGTGATTTTCCAACCTTCTTTTTCTAAAGTATGACGTAATGATAAATGTAGATCGTCTCGTCTGGACATCCTTATAAACCCTGCTTAAGAGGTTCGTTTCCTATTTTACTACAGTTCGCCCTAATTCGGATTTATTATGACCGAAAAAGCGGTAAGGTGGGCAATGCCCACCCTACTATTCCTATTTCCGTTTTTTCAGGCTAGAGACTAACCCTAATCCTAACAAGGCAACAACGGAACTCAGTGCAGATCTGGTAGGGTGCGTTCCCTCATGCGAGTCCTACCGCTGCAGCGATCGATTTTGGGGAACGCACCACGATCATTGATTCAAGCAAGTGATTACAAGCTAAAAACGTCTAGGCACAGCGACAGACGGAAGTGCGATCGCTTGTGATCGAGTTGTAAATTTTTGTTACGAAGTGCAGTCAGATTGAATAATTAGTGCTATGCTCGTCGATGAAAAGTTCTTTGTATCTTAGCTGATTGTCAGCAATCTACAAAACGGGGTGATATGCGGAAACTTTCGGCATATCCTTACTCTGGTTATTCGGAAAGTTTCTGTATAATTAGTTAAACCTAAAAAATGAGGCAAAATCAATGACGGACAAAAATAAGCCAGAAGAAGTTCAAGAGGCAATGATTTCAGTGGGAGTGGGTACGGCGATTGGAGCTAGTGCATCGGCAGTAGTTGGCGGTATGGGACTTGCTGTAGGAGGAACTGCTCTAGGAGTCGGTATGGCTCCAGTAGCAGCGGCAGGAGCAGTGGTCGGCACGGCAGTTTACGGAACCAAAAAAGCAATAGAAGAACAAGACGCAACGGCAATTGGAGCAGCGGCAATTGGTGCGGGTGCTGGAGCCGGCATATCAGCATTGGTTGGAGGTATGGGATTAGCAGTAGGAGGAACGGCAGTTGCAGTGACGATGGCTCCCGTAGCGGCAGTAGGAGCAGTAATTGGTTTGGCTGGGTATGGTATCTCTAAATTATTCACTGAGTAAGCAATGGCTACACGGAAAAGACAGTCTCCCAATGCTGCTCAAAAATTAGCAAGAGGAGCAATTCGGGACTTTATTAATCAGCTTAATGGCATAGTTATTGAGCCGGAGATAAATACTCCTGTAAAGGGTACAGAGGCTTGGTATCGGGACAAACTGGCTGGGGAATTAGGAGGAAAAACAGAGGTTTACATTGATAAGGTAGGTAGAATAGATGTCTTAACTAATACGGAAATAATTGAAGTTAAAAATACAAAAGGCTGGAAATCAGCGATCGGGCAAATAAAGAGTTATGGACAGTATTATCCTAAGCATAAAATGAGAGTTCACCTATTTGGGAAATTGACTGAGAGTAAACTGGAAACTATTCAGAGAGTATGTAACCTAGAAGGTATAACTCTAACTTGGGAATAGTATGATCGCTGATCTGGTAGGGTCTGTTCCCTCATGCAATTCCTACCGCTCCACCGATCGATTTTGGGGAACGCACCATGATCATTGATTCAAGCAAATGATTACAAGTTAAAAACGTCTAGGCACAGCGATCGATGGGAGTGCGATTGGCCGGTGAGCGTTCTCCGTCTCAAACAGATTTTACACCATCCACTTAGGGCTGATGGGTTAATCTATTCTCAATAAGCCCTGCTTGTTACTGTGACTAATCACATTAACGATAACCTATCATGTCTGAGATCTATCGTCTTGCCCAAGGCCATTTAAACCTATTGGAAACCTGTCCACCGAGGTTTCAAAAAGTCTATCTAGAGCAACTTAACACACCGGCTGACCCCGGGCAATTGCAGCGGCAAGAATGGGGCAGTCAGTTTCACCTATTATTACAGCAGCGGGAATTAGGGCTGCCGATCGCGTCTCTGTTACGGGAAAATGAACAGTTAGAACATTGTTTAACAGCCCTATTAAAGGCTGCCCCGGCAATTGCCGAAAATCCAGGAGAAACCAATCGAGAAGCGGAACATTGTCGCAGTTTAACTGTGGGTAATTATTTATTAACGGTTATCTATGATTTAATTTTATTAGAGAGCGATCGAGCGGTAATTTTTGACTGGAAAACCTACTTAAAACCGATCGATGCCGACAAACTAGCCAAAAATTGGCAGACGAGACTGTATCTGTATGTGTTGGCAGAAACTGCTGCTTATCCTCTCGATAGTTTATCGATGACCTATTGGTTTGTGCAGTTACCCCACAGCCCCGAACAAATTACTTTTAACTATAATCAGAAACTACACCAACAGACAGGGCGCGATTTACGCCGTTTATTGAAGGCTCTCGATCGCTATCTATCAGCATACGAAAATGATTTAGTTGATTTTCCCCATCGTCCCGATTGTCAGCTTCATTGTCCCTATTATCTTAGACAAGAGCGAGCGGGCCAAATAGAGTTACCCTCGATCGATGATATCCCTGAAATCAATCCTTTTGTCTAATTTTGCCGATGTCGTCAGGAGCCAGTCGTCAGGATTCAGGAGATTGCTTTTATTTATTCTTCCCACTTCCCTTTCCCTTCTCCCCTCTCCCCAACTCCGACTCTGCAATAATTACTCGCAGCCAGAAATACGTTAGTCTCGTATCATACTTTGTGCTTTTTGTCAAAAAAACTTTTTTTTTGCAATCAAACTACACAAAAAAAAGATCATCGTTGCCAGTGAAATTGACTAATTTACCTGTCTTAACTAGGATCACCTTGTAGGTGTGGCAAGGGTTTCAACCATTGCTGCCCAAAAAAGCACAGAATAGCCCATCATGAAATTCAGTAAAATCGCTGTAACCATTGTAACATCGTTGTTAAATAAAAATATTTCTCAATTAATTCTTAAGAATTTATAAATATTGCGAAATGTTAATTTAAATAGTCTCAAGTGTTTGGAGTCAATCAATAATTTTTGCTTATCTTTGTCCAACATTTGGTTAGAAGTCAGGAGACAGGAGACAGGAGACAGGAGACAGGAGATTATTTTTATTTATTCTTCCCACACCCCACACTCCACTTCCCCACACTCCACTTCCCCACACTCCCCCTGCCCCCCCGATGTCGGGGGGGTTGGGGGGGTCACACCCCACACCCCATTCTCGATAATTGTTCTTCCCCGCCGCGTTAACCATGGTCGATAATAACAAAAGACAGATCGATCGCTTGCGCTCATGACCGGCAACCACTACCAAACCTTAGAAATCAGCCATAAATCGACCCCTGACGAGATTAAACAGGCCTATCGGCGTTTAGCCAGACAATTCCATCCCGATAGTCAAAACGATAGTGCCAGTCACGATAAAATCGTCGCTATTAACGCCGCCTACGAGATTTTAAGCGATCCGAGACTAAGAAAGGACTACGATAACCAAATAATCGCCAATTCTCCCCGCGTCCAACGCACTGCCACCGCTCAAGCAAATTACCATCGTTACAAAGAAGCGGTCCAGGAAGACGAGTACCTGGTCAAACAGTGGTATAACCAGACCTATAGCCCGATTAATCGTCTGATTGGTCAAATTATCCGGCCCCTCAAACGTCAGATCGATCACCTCTCCGCCGATCCCTTCGATGATCAGTTAATGGCTGTTTTTCAAGACTATCTAGAAACCTGTCGCCAAAATCTCGATCGAGCCAAAACCCTCTTTTCTCAACGGCCCAACCCTGCCAAAATGGCCAAAGTGGCCGCTTCTCTTTACTACTGTCTCAATCATCTCACTGATGGACTAGAAGAATTAGAAACCTTTACCCTTAACTACGATGATCGCTCTCTCCACACTGGTCAAGAAATGTTTCGCATGGCCCAGGGTTTACAGGTGGAAGCTAAACAGATAGCCAGTCAGTGCCAAAATTAAATCTCTTGTAAAAATCAAAAATTGTTGTTAGGGTGAGGAGTCAGTCCTGATGAAAAAATTTTCACCCCCACAGATGAAAGAGGTTTCTTTCCCTACACCCCACACCCCACACCCTACACCCTCTTTCAAGTCAGTAGCCAGTAGTCAGTAGTCAGGAGAATTAAGAATGAATAATAATCAATTAAATGGTCTATTTACAGATTTTAGGCAATTTAATCATTATTTTTGCCGTCTTTGAACCCTGAAAAATTAATTATGCAAGAGGTTTATTAAATCTCTAGCCATGGGCAAAAAAAAAGACGAAAATAGATCAAGACCAGATTTACCCAATCCTAGCTTAACCCCGATGAGAGACAAACAATCAGAAATTACCAATATATCCACCACTAGAGATTCTGATCTTTATTCCTTACCTCCGGCCGTCCAACGGGCCGCTAATGTCCTTTTACGCCAGGGAAGAATCGGTTTTTGGACGCAGATTGTCCTGGGCGTGATTTCAGGGGTTTTATTACTCATTGCTACCGCTAGTTTATTAGGGACGAGACAACGCACTTCTGGCATTGAAATCGGTGTTTTATGTGCCATTGGTGGGGCTGGTTTCTTGGTGGTCGCCATTTTCTTTTCCTCTCGTTACATGAAAATTGCCCGTCAAATGTTGAGGGGTGATCAAGATAGTCGCCCGAAAAAATCCGATACTATTCAGTTAATCCGTCAGGGTTTAATCGCTAATATTATCGGGATGTTTTTAACGATTTTGGGGGCGCAAGCGTTAGCGGGAATCGTCTTAATTAAATCCCTCAATGTTCCCCAAGGTACTTTTAATGTTGCCTCTAACCCCAGTCAATTTGTTAATTCTGTTGACCTGTTAATTGTGCAGGCCAATACTAATACAATTCTCGCTCACTTTACCGGTATCGTTACTTCTTTGTGGCTTCTTAATCGTATTACTTCTAAATAAATATGGCCATGCAACGCACCCGTTTAAGTACGCTGGCTAATGTCACCAGCAGTCGATTTAATAGCTTTTTTGGTAATCCTTGGCGGCGGATTTCCCTACAGATAATTTGTGTTTTATTTGGAGTTTTTTCTGGTCAAGCAATTGTCACCACTGCCGGACAAACTGCCCAATGGGATGTCACCGCTGCCGGTTTATTGTTGCTGTTTACGGAGGCGATTAGCCGGATTGTTTACCGACAAAGTTCTCAGGCTAAACCTGCACCGATTCTGCGAGAATCTTTCAATTTACTAAAAATTGGTATCACCTATAGTTTATTTCTAGAAGCCTTTAAAATTGGCTCTTAAATGTTTAATGATCGCTGCCGTTTTCCTGTACCAGTCCTAACTGTTATTTTTGTGCTATTTCTAACAGCACTTTTCTTACATTTCATCGGGGTTAATTCCAAGCAATCTCAGCCTTTCGGCCAGCCGTGTCGCTCTTTGTTCAGCCTCTTGTTTAGCCAAGCGTTCTTGAGCAGCGAGCGCCTCAGCCTGGTTCGCTCTTTCCGCTGCCGTTAGATAGCGATTTCCTGACTGGTCATACCAGTATAACCATTCCCGATACCAAGCAATATGTTCTCCTTTCTCGTAACCTAGTGCCAAGCCAATTTCTGGCAACCAAACTCGATTATTCTCACTTTCTAGAAGTTGATATTTTCCTGAGACTAATTTATATACTTCTAATCTTTGTCGGTTTTTAAATCTTCCTCTTCTGCCACTGAAAGGATTGTAGATTACATAATACAGAATCCCCAGGCTTTGGTAATTGAGAAATTTTTCCTCATATTCACTATTATACTTCTCGGAAATTACCTCTAAAAACAAAATCGGCAAGATATACTTTTCCCCCCACAAAACATAGCTTAACCGACCTCTTTCTCCCGTATCATGGTTGACTCCAAGCGCTAAGAAACCATCGGGGACAAAAGCTGATTCGTCTGGATTATAATAAACAGCCATATCTACCCCAAAATACCAATCATCTCGACGGTTCCAAATTAAGGCTAGTAAACTTAGCAGTAGATTGGGAATATCATTCTGTAACTGATTGTCCACTGGAGTTTCGTCGGAAGAGGGCAATTCTTCGGCGCTGGGAAGAGGGCGATTTTTGTTATAGGTGAGGTTAACCATAGCTCCTGCAAGCGTGGTGTTTGATTACTGCTAATTCTAACAGGACACCAGAGAACTTGACTAAATGGGCAGAACATTTCCTCGATACAGACAGTGGGGTGTCAGCGTCATATTTGTTCCATTTCATCGGGGTTTATGCCAAGGGTTCTGAGCCGTTCAGCCAGCCGGATGGCTTTTTGTTCCGCCTCTTGTTTAGCCAGACGTTCTTGATTGGCAATTTGGCGTTCTTGAGTAGCGATCGCCTCAGCTTCCTGTTTAGCCAAGCGTTCTTGAGCAGCGAGCGCCTCAGCCTGGTTCGCTCTTTCCGCTGCCGTTAGATAGCGATTTCCTGACTGGTCATACCAGTATAACCATTCCCGATACCAAGCAATATGTTCTCCTTTCTCGTAACCTAGTGCCAAGCCAATTTCTGGCAACCAAACTCGATTATTCTCACTTTCTAGAAGTTGATATTTTCCTGAGACTAATTTATATACTTCTAATCTTTGTCGGTTTTTAAATCTTCCTCTTCTGCCACTGAAAGGATTGTAGATTACATAATACAGAATCCCCAGGCTTTGGTAATTGAGAAATTTTTCCTCATATTCACTATTATACTTCTCGGAAATTACCTCTAAAAACAAAATCGGCAAGATATACTTTTCCCCCCACAAAACATAGCTTAACCGACCTCTTTCTCCCGTATCATGGTTGACTCCAAGCGCTAAGAAACCATCGGGGACAAAAGCTGATTCGTCTGGATTATAATAAACAGCCATATCTACCCCAAAATACCAATCATCTCGACGGTTCCAAATTAAGGCTAGTAAACTTAGCAGTAGATTGGGAATATCATTCTGTAACTGATTGTCCACTGGAGTTTCGTCGGAAGAGGGCAATTCTTCGGCGCTGGGAAGAGGGCGATTTTTGTTATAGGTGAGGTTAACCATAGCTCCTGCAAGCGTGGTGTTTTATTACTGCAATTCTAACAGAAAATTACGGTTTTAGATTTCGTTGTTTTTGTGCGATAAAGTCTAAGGGATGATTATTTTTCCTGCTTCCAAAGCTCTGCCTAATTTGAATATATTATTCTTCTGGTAGAACCTGAAAATAGCGTCTCCAGGTAGAACTGGGGAACGAGGCAAGGTAAATGTTTATTAAATTGTAGCTTAGGATACAATGTAGTGACGGTAAGTGTGCATAGTTCTGGTTGATCGCTCTGTGTCACTGTTTTGAGTTGCCCCATCGCTTAACGCAAGCTAGGCAATTACTGAATTTTCCCCCCGATCACTGCAAGGCCAGGCACTTTTTGAGGGAAAAAAGTCTAAAGATATTATCCAACAAGGTTTTTAGATTTATTCAGCCAGCCCTATTTAATGGTCGCTGCCGTTTTCCTGTACCGATCCTAACTGTTGACGCACATCATCGATCGCTAGATTTAACTGGGCAATTTTATCTTCTAAACTGCGGCGGGCCATTTCCATGCCTTCCTCTGGAGTCAAGCGCCCATTGCGGCTCTCCTCCAAAAAAGACTGATTGTCAGCAGCTGCTAAACTGCGACGACTGCGATTAGCCAACACTGTCCCCAAAACACCGCCCACTAAACCACCGACAATCGCACCAGCTAAAAAACCGCCCGTAAACCCATCTCGCTGACTCATAATCCCTTTTTCTCCTAATAGGTTCCAAAAGCTCGATCGCCGGCATCGCCCAATCCCGGCACGATATAACCGCGGCTATTTAATCCTTCATCGATAATAGCCGTATAGATGTTCAAGCTGGGATAATTTTGACTCAATTTCTGCAAAGCTGGCGGGGCAGCCACCACGGAAATCAGGCGAATCAGGGCAGGATCAACGCCTCTGCTGGTAATTTCTGCCATTGCCGTTGAAATTGATCCCCCCGTGGCTAACATCGGTTCAAGAATTAAGACTCTCGTGGCCCGATCAAAACTGGCCGGTAATTTATTTAAATAACAACTCGCCTCTAGGGTTTCCTCATTTCTGGCTAAACCGAGGTGATAGGTACTAGCTAGGGGTAAAAGGCTTTGGGCCCCTTCCAACAGGGCTAATCCTGCCCGTAAAATCGGGACTACGGCGATCGGTACGCTAGGATCGATAAAAGTAGCCGGACATTCTGCTAGAGGGGTTTTAACGCTAGTTTCCAGGGTTGGCAACCATTGCCGCGCCGCTTCGTAGGTTAACCAGCGCCCTAGTTCCGTCATCGCTGTTTTAAACAGTACCGAGGGGGTATTTTGATCGCGTGCGATCGCAAGCCAATGCTTAACCAGAGGATGTTCGGGAACATAGACGCGCAGTTGTAAAACCATGAAAACACTAGAACTCGATCGAGGGCTAAACTTTATCTTAAGCGAAAAAGCCGTCAGTTATCAGTTATCAGTTATCAGTTATCAGTTATCAGTTATCAGTGATCAGTTATCAGCTTTTTTCTCCCTTCTCCCTTCTCCCCACACCCCTAAAACCCAACCCTCAAAACCAGGTTAAAATATAAAAGCAAGCCAGAAGCGTGCGAGTGGCTTCTGACTTGGGGAATTTTAACGACGACGGGTTCTTTGTCGTCTCCGGGCTACTGCTTTACGCTTTCTCTTTTCTTGAGGGGTTTCAAAAAATTGATGCTTTTTGATATCCGCATAAATTCCCGCTTTCGCTACCTGTCGCTTAAAACGACGCAGGGCTGATTCGATCGCCTCGTTCTGACCAACTACCACTTGGGTCATTAACCTAATTCACCTCCTCTAATTGCTCTCTGCCTAAAAAATGCCAACTTCTCATTATAGCACAATCTAGGGTAAAAAGCGATCCAAGGCGGCCTTTAATTCTTCAATTTCTGTCTCGATACTACCTTCCAGGGCGGCCCGGGCAATACATTCGCTCAGATGTTCGTCGAGAATAATTCTGGCGACACGATCAATCGCCCCGCGAATAGCGGCAATTTGCATCAAAACTTCAGGACAGGGACGATTTTCCGATACCATCGTCTTGATGCCGCGAATATGTCCTTCGATCCGCGAGAGACGGTTCATAATTTGCTTCAGGGAAGCTTCGCTATGGACGTGGGGAGTCCCTTTTGACTCGTGGTCATGTCCCGTCTCGTCGTGGTTGTGAAGGGGGTCGAAAGGGGTAATTTGATTAGTCAAGGGTTTACTGTCAATTCAGTTCTACTCTCTAGTGTGCCACAGTTGCGAACCCCAGCCCCTAGGATGGTTTTGTCCGGTTTAAATTTCGCTTCAAGGGTCTTCGCTTTGCCAATCGGGGCAATTTTCCTCTTGATTCCAACCGTAGGGATGAAATCCACAAATTAGACGCTGACGGGTTTCTCGACTCTGACCGTAGGATTGACCGTGGTAGTGACGACAACCGGTGCAGGTTTGGGGACGGGAGCAAGGCACTTGATTAAAACCAAGTTGCGATCGCAAAATCTGACACCGCGATTGATAATTGTGCCAGTTTTTGTCAATCGCTCTTTGTCGGATAAAATTGGTCCTATTCATGATGATCGGCGATACTAAATCCTGTTTAAAAGGTATAGGAAAGTGGGGTGTAGGATGTGGGAAGCAAAAAGCTGATCACTGATCACTGAAATAACCTACTAATGATAGTTCAGATTGACCAGGAAAAAGATGATATTGACTTTACTATTAGCTTGGCTTTTAGTTGCTAACATGAATAGCCAAGGATTTTTAGCAGTGACGATCGATTTTCAATGGTTGGGAAATCAAGGTTATACAGCTAAAGGTTCTTTTAGTTATGATGAAAAAACGGCCCCGACTATCTTTTCGGAAAAAGGTTCGGGAAAAACGCAAGTTTTAGAAAATTTTCAAGTATCTTTTTATGATAACAGTGGTCAAGAGATCGCTAAATACGATAACGTCAGCCAGGGAGTTTCCTCGGCTAATTATTTTCCGTTTAATTTTAATACCAAAACCGGTCAAGTTTTCGGCTCGATCGATCTAGGGGGTGAAGGGATGGGGGAAATTTCTAAGTACAGGACAAAAAATGTAAGGACTGGAGAAAAGGAGAAAAGTTAGGTAATCATCGCTACCCCTTCATGGACAATGCCGACTGTGAGGATGTTGTAGTGATGACTACCAAATGACCAATTGGTGCGGTCAATACTCAATACCCAGGGTTGAGGGATATTGAGCCACTGGACTACCGTGGCTATTTCGGGGTAATCTCTCTCGAAGTCCCCAAAAAAGCGTTGTCATCGTTTGTAATCGGACTCTACCAATACCCGACCTTCAAAACCTAGGGCTAATTCCTTGAGGTTGACGGTTTTTACTTTCAACAGAGCCGGTCAGAATAGAGCGACCCCTTGGCTGGCGCAATGGCGACCAAGAATTAGCCGATAATGTGATTAAATCAATCCAGGAATTACGCGCTAAACTCATCTCCTGTTATCCCCAAAGTCAGGAAAAAGAGGAAGTCTTAATGAAGATGATTTCTGAACATTAATCAATTGAGGATAGGGAGAGGTTACTAACAGTCAATATTGCCACCTGAATCGCTTTTTCGATGGCTTGTTGTTTGCTTTCTAAACTAATCCCTTCCTCTTTACTTCTTTGGGCAATCACAGCACAAATACAAGCGGCAGTAAATCCATAAACCCCTGCCATTTTCAATAAAGTTCCCGCTTCCATTTCATAATTGAGAATATTTAAACGTCGATATTCTTCCGTAATTCCCTCTAAGTGACGCTGAAGATAAGGGTTAGCAGAAGACAGTATTCTTTCCTGTCCTTCATAAAAACTATCCACAGAAGCGGTAATACCTAAATGATAATTTACTCCCAAAAATTGAGCCGATTTGACTAGAGCAACTGTCAAAAAAGGATCCGCCACTGCGGGATATTCCGGAGGAGCAATATCATTAGCAGCACCTTGCCTACATAAAGCCGCTTGGGAGATAATAATATCACCAATTTTTATTCTATTTTGAATTGCGCCACAAGTACCAATACGAATAATAGTTTTAATCCCCACCTGTATTAATTCATTAACCACAATACTCAAAGATGGCGCACCCATGCCACTGGTAGCCAGAAGAATTGGGGTAGAATTATCTAGATAGCCAAGATAACTATTTAATCCGCGATAATCCGATAGTAAACGTGCATTTTGTAAATAAGTTTCAGCAATATAGCGCGAGCGTTCTGGTTCCCCCGATAATAGGGTGATAGTCGGTTTTGCCGTGCCTAAATCCTCACTGCTAAAGTTGAGATGATAGGGTTTGTGGTGAGATAAGTTATTGGACATTTAAATCAAATTAAGAGCAGTTACTTTGGTTAAATAGGCTTTTAGTTATTATAACAACTTTAGGTTTAAATTAAAATTAAATATTTAATTATTGACAGAAGAGAATCAAGCTTAAGGACGACTATTGATATTAAGTTCTTGCACTAATTCCTGTACTGTGGTTGAGGGATTGGCATCAAAAGGATGTTTTTTTGCTTCATCTCTATCTTGAATAAGTTTTGCTGCATTAGTGATTGCTGTTGTCTGTATGGCTTTAATTTTTCGTACATATCCTCTCGATTTTTTTTTCATATTGTTCTTTTTCGTTTAATAATTCACACTTTTTCATCTGGGTATTTAAAATTTTTGGGTATTCACTTCGGGATGTGGCGATATCCAGATATTGAAAGTGTAAAATAAACCAAATTTCAAAAGCTTCATTAGAATAGGCAATCTTGATATTTTTTTGTTTAGCCAGTCTTTCCGCTTGATTAAATTGCTCTTTAGAACAGTTATCTTTATCAAAAACACACCAGATTTGATCGAATGAGTCATCTTTTTTTAGATTATCTATAATCTTAATAGCTTTTTCGACTAAACTCAAGCTATTTTTACCTTCACCTTTCACCATAACTTCAATTTTCTTAGGAACAGTAAAAGCCTTAAAATAGTTAACTTCAGTTCTTTCTCCCTCGCAAACAATTAAAAATCTTTTTCTTGTTTCTCTAGTCTTAATTTGGCGACGCAAATAATCGGAAGTATTCCTGTTGTTACTCATACTAATTACCAATAATTGTACTTAAATCACCAATAAAAGGTATTGCTCCATAACGACCTTGAATATAATCTTTTTTCAAGGTATTATTATTATTAATATCAGCAAATTCCACCAAGGAATATAAATCTGTTGCTCCTTGATGATTTTTTTCGGTAAACCAAATTTGATCCCTCCTTAAAAATTTATAACTAAGTAAATTAATATCGTGAGTAGTAAAAATAAGTTGAGCATTTTTGGGATTAGTTTTCTGAGAATTAAATAATTCGATTATATTTCTAGTCATTAGAGGATGAAGTCTGGCATCCAATTCATCAATTACTAAAACTTCCCCTCTTTGCAAAGTGTCTAAAATCGGTGCTGACAGAGCAAAAATCTTTTTAGTTCCATCAGATTCATGATTGTCCATATCAAAAATTTCTAACTCAATCATTTTACCTGTTGAGTCATACTTTTGATGATAGGTTTTTATGGTAGCGGACTTTATTTCACCGCTAGAGTGACTGATGATATTTCTGACAACATCCGGTAAATCTTGCGGGAGACTATCTAAGGAAATTTTTCTGGTTTCTGTTTCTAGGTTGAGATTGTCAATACTTAAATCTAATTTTTTAATTAACTTAGTCACATCATAAATCAAATCTTGTCTATCAGAAAGATACTCAAGCGTAATCGCTTTTAATAATTCCACATCTAACCCTGACACAACACCTAAGTGACTAAACCAAGAGACAATTTCCACCGCTAGAGAATCATTAAATTGAGCCGCTAGTGATAAAAACAGAGTATTTTTTTTTGTCAATCCTCTTAGTATATTACCTTGTTCAATATTTTTGCTATATTCTATTTTATCGCCTTGCCGATTAAAGATTTTAGTTTCACGACTTCTTGGCGTACAAAATAACCATTCAGAAACTACTCGCTTTTGAGTTGCTTCAAATCCATATCTATAAGTTTTATTTTTTAGCTGAAAAACTATTTCAAAAAAGGATGGTTTATCAACAGTTTCGGTACTTAATCTAAAGGGTTCCACATCTATTTTGTCAGTGATTTGTAATTTAGCAGAATTCATGACAAACCGTCGCATAAAATTGAATGCCAGAATTAAATTACTCTTACCACTGGCATTTGCTCCATAAATAGCGGCACTTTTCAGTAAACTAATTTGTTGATTAACCTTAAAAACATTATTTTTATCAAGCTCATCATTACCACAGGCATCCTCGGCAGCTACCATACTGAGAGTTACTACATCTTTAAAAGAGCGATAATTGCCGACACTAAATCCGATGAGCATTGCATATTAACCCTAACAGTCTCTAAGGAATAAAGGAGACTATACTTTTATTTTATGCACTTGTTGAGCATTTGAACAAGAATTGTCCTCAGAATCAGCAAACAATCACAGGAAAAAAGGTAAGGAAAATCAATTCCTTACCTGATGATTGTAGCCTTTTGAAAACAAATTTACACTTTTGCTGACTCTTTAACTAACTTATCCCAACCCAATTCCTTGAGGTTATTGTTGCGACGCAGGGGACGAGTAGCTAACTCTAAAATATCTCGCGCATTGGTAAAACCGTGGATTTGAGCAAAAGTAAATTCTACCGACCATTTAGTGTTAATTCCCCGCGCTTCTAAGGGATTTGCATGGGCCATTCCCGTAATCACTAAATCGGGTTTTAACTCGTAAATGCGCTGAATCTGATTGTAGTTATCAGGTTTTTCGATAATTTTCGGGATGGGAACACCCATATCATTACAGGTTTTTTCTAGTAATGCTAATTCGGCCGCTTGGTAGCGTTTATCCATGTAGGGAATACCGATTTCATCGCAAGTCATCCCGCAGCGAATTAGGAAACGTGCCAGAGAAATTTCTAGTAAATTATCCCCCATAAAGAAGACTGATTTACCGCGCACAAGTTGCAGATAATCCTCTAAACTTTCCCAAATTTTTGCCTCTCTTTCTTCTAATCCTTGGGGTTGTACTCCCAAAACCGAACAGATTTTTTCTATCCAAGCGCGGGTTCCATCTGGACCGATGGGAAAGGGTGCGCCAATTAATTTACACTTACGACGACGCATTAAAGTGGTGGCAGTTCGTGATAGAAAAGGATTGACACCAGCGACATAATAACCTTCTTCAATTACTGGTAATTCAGTAAAGCGTTTGGCCGGCAACCAACCATCAATTTTAACTCCTTGTTTTTTTAATTCTAGGGTTAAATTAGTCACAATTGGGTCGGGAACAGAACCAAATAAAACCAAAGGAGAATGGTCTTTATATTCCGATTCTTCCTGTTTAATTTCTTCTTTTTTACGTCCAAAAGTTAAGAGTTTCTGGATAGCATTCCGTTCTTCTTTTTCCTCTTCATGCTTAACTTTTTCGGGACATTTATGCACCATAGAAGCGAGGACGGTATCTTCTCCTTGGGTAAAAGCATAATCTAAACCATTAGCGCGTGCTGTCACGATAGGAATACCGATTTCTGACTCTAGTTTCGGTGCTAATCCTTCCAAGTCCATTTTGATAATTTCGGTGGTACAAGTACCGATAAAAACGATAACGCTAGGGTTTCTATCTCGTTTAATTTGTAAGCAGAGGCGTTTTAATTCTTCGTAGTCTTTTAGTTGAGCGGAAATATCCCCTTCTTCTAATTCAGCCATGGCATAACGTGGTTCAGCAAAAATCATGACACCCATAGCATTTTGCAGGAAGTAACCACAGGTTTTTGTGCCGATAACAAGGAAGAAACTATCTTCGATTTTCTGGTATAACCAAGCAACACAGCTAATCGGACAAAAGGTATGATAGTTGCCGGTTTCACAATCAAATTGTAAAGCGCTCGGTTCTTGAATGGCGGTCATGTTTTTGGGGTCTCCTTTAACTTGGTTTATTTAGGTTTTCTCGTTGTAACTCTTGGCGGATTTTTTGCAGTACAGGATCCTCAGTAGGACAGACAGAATTACTTAATGCTCTTTCTTTCTTTTCTAGTTGTTTCTTCTCAGGATCAAAATTTAATCCTAAAACTTCTAGAATTTTGTCTCCATCGGAATTAAGCTGACAAAAGGGATACATCCACACTGATAATTGAGATTCTAAAACGGTCATTGCACCTATAATGATGTAAAAATTCGGACGTTTACCTCCGTCTGATGTTTTTCGCCACCAGTCTCTAGAATCCATTAAAGACTTAATCCAAGATTGATTGTTTTGGTAGTAATCTAACCATTTATCTGGTAAGATTTTTAGCAATTCCTCAAAAATAATTACTTTGTTTTTTTCGACTGATAATTGTTTTTCTCGGAATCCGTTGAGATATTCATTGTGCGAATTAGAACTCAGTAATTCTTTTTCCGATTTTTCCAACTCCTTTTTTTCAGAATCAAAATTTAGTCCTAAGACTTCTAGCAGTTTGTCCCCATCGGAACTAAGTTGACAAAAGGGATACATCCACACTGATAACTTAGGTTCTAAAGCTGTTGCTGCCGCTACAATTATGTCAGCACTAGGACGTTTACCACCGTCGGGAGTTTTTCGCCACGAACCTCTAGAATTCATTAAACACTTAATCCAAGCTTGATTATTTTGGTAGTAATCTAACCATTGCCTCGGTAAGGTTGCTTTTAATTCCTCAAACTCAAAGTTGCTCATTTTGTCCCCTTGGCTGAATAATGATGTTCTCTCTATTATAATTCCCAATAAGAGGGAAAAATTATCATCATCGAGTTGGGGGGTGGGCCAGGCCAGGTGGCTCTTTTCGGTTTGGTGGGTAAAATGTATTCTAAGATACAGTCCTGCTGGCGGTCGCAACGCGCTCGCTACGCGAGACCGAGTGCAACGAACCACAAAGACACAAAGGAAACAAAGATTGATCGCTCCTATATAAATTAAACTTGTCACACAAAGAATAAGAGAGCCGCCAGGTTTTCCTTAACCCACCAGACGAGATTTTTTCCCGGAATTAAACCATCATCAGGTCTAATTCTGCCTCGGCGTTAACTTTGGGTTTATCGGCATTAAGATAGAAATCCGATAATAAAGTGAATAACTCCCGGTCGGCAGATTCTTTGGGAATAACTCCTTCTGGTTTGGCTAAAATCTGATCGGCAATGTTGAGATAATAGTCACAAACGTAACTTAACATCGGGTCTTTGTCGGCCATTTCAAAGAGAGTTTGACCTTTAACTCTGGAGACGCGAATATCTTCAATTAAGGGTAAAACTTCTAACACTGGCATGGGAACATGATCCACATATTTATTAATTAAATCGCGTTTTGAGGTGCGATTACCAATTAATCCGGCTAGTCGCAGGGGATGGGTGCGCGCTTTTTCCCGGACGGAAGCGGCGATGCGATTGGCGGCAAAAAGAGCATCAAAGCCGTTATCTGTGACAATTATGCAGTAATCGGCGTAATTTAAGGGTGCGGCAAATCCTCCACAGACCACATCCCCCAAAACATCGAACAAAATCACGTCAAATTCATCAAAAGCGTTCAATTCTTTTAATAATTTCACCGTTTCCCCGACGACGTAACCGCCACAACCGGCGCCGGCAGGGGGTCCACCCGCTTCCACACATTTGACACCACCGTAACCGTCATAGATAACGTCTTCGGGCCAGATGTCTTCGTAGTGAAAATCTTTTTCTTGTAGGGTATCGATGATTGTGGGAATAAGAAAGCCTGTCAGGGTGAAAGTGCTATCATGCTTGGGGTCACAGCCTATTTGTAGGACTTTTTTGCCTCTTTTGGCT
The DNA here is from genome assembly GCF_014696875.1 of Microcystis wesenbergii FACHB-1317. Lineage (GTDB taxonomy): Bacteria > Cyanobacteriota > Cyanobacteriia > Cyanobacteriales > Microcystaceae > Microcystis > Microcystis wesenbergii_A. Next base: position 17,852 of record NZ_JACJQV010000206.1, read on the forward strand.
AAAGCAGCTGAAATATTACAGCTTGTTGTCGATTTACCGATGCCACCTTTTCCGTAGACTGCGAGTGTTAAAGGCATGGAAGTTCTCCTAAATGTACGCTTGAATGGTGAGTTTGTTTATCAGTGCTTCGATCGCAATTATTGACCATCTCCCCACCCCTTGGCAAGAGGCTCAATTTTTATCTGCTATAGCTAGAGTGAGATTGAAAGCGTAAAAATTAGATAAATAATTTTTTAGAGCTTATAAAGTCTCTGAAATTGATAAAAATTTATATAAACAACTTTGTTTATATATTTACTTTAAATACAAACAATAAACAAAAAATCGCCAAAGCTTTACAAAAACTCGATAAACAGGGTTTTACCGTGCCAAACCCAGATAAAAAAGGTCAAGATAGAGGCAGTCTAGAGACTGATGTCAGATTTTCGTGAATAATCATTACAATTTTCCCGGTCAGCAGATTAAATAAATCGATCCTGAGAAGAATGCCGAAAAAGCCTGTAGTAGAATTAGAGGAAAGTACCTGTAGGGTTTCCTATGCGAGTTAAGCAAAAAACGCTGACTACACTCTTATTAGAGAATAAGGCTCCTAAATATCGTCCTTTTCTGGCGTTTTTTCTGGCTGGGTTTCCCTTGCTGTTTTTAGCATATTTGGTTTATTTCCAGCGCGCTTATCTCGACTGCATTCGGTTAGGTACAAAAAGGATAGATTGTCAATATGTCCAAGAGTATAATTTTCCTGTTTCTAGTCGGGAAAATTTTTCTTTAACTCACATTAAAGCTACGGCTGTCTATCAGGAAGTTTTTATCAGTGTTGAGCAGGAAAAAACTGTTAATAACACGGTTTTATTGGTCGGAAGAAATAACCATCTCTACATTGAGAATTTTCGGGATGTGCAGTCAGCTAGTGATTTTAAAACTCGATTTGATAGTTTTGTGAATAGATATCAAGCTCAGGAAATTATTGCCAAAAGTACCCTAGATACCTTGTCAGCACTGCTAGAACAGAACGATAATTATCGCTACTATCTCTGGGGTATGTTATGCTTATTGTCAGGTCTATTGTTACTTTATGATGCCAGCTATTGGGAGATTTATATCTTTAATCAAGGTACCGCTACCCTAACCCGTAAGCGACAACATTTAACTTTTAGAAGTGAAAGTGATTATCTTCTAGAGATAATTGTTGAGGCAAAGGTAGAAGATTACAAAGGCTTTTTGGGTTCTAATTACCGACGGATTATTTTAACCTTATCCAACGGGGAAGAAATTATTCTCAATTGCCGGTTACTGGAATCTATCAGTAACGGAAAAAGGGAAGAAAAAATCCTGGCAATGATTGCCGAAAAGTTAAACTTAACTCAAGAGGAACTGTTACTCTAAGTCAATGCGCTCAAATTCTAGTTATTTAAAGTCTCTTTTTTTCGGTTTCCTATTGGTGACTGTGTTAGTTTATGTATTGCGCGGCATGGGAATATTATCTTTTTTACCAGGAGGATTAATTTTGTTATTAATTCTGTCCTCCGTGGTGACGGGAATCCTCTACGGAATCGATAAAACCCGCCGTTTTTAGGAAAATATTGGCTCTTCCTTCCAGACAGAAACGAGAAGGCTGCATCTCATTTTTGTAAATCTACTAAGTTGGGATTTTTAGGGGGAAACTCTCGGCTAAAGTCGGGCGTTACTTTCGATTTTATCACTCAATCCAAGCTTTTGGGGGGTTCTACCCCCCAAGACAGCTGCTGATACTAAATCGAGTTATTAAAAACTGATTATTTATTCTCCGTTTTGCCTTTTGCATGAGTAGAAAACGGGTTTCTCCGAGAAACCCGTTTTCTGTGCGTTACTTAACGGATTTAGTATGATATATCTGTAATACTTTAAAAGTCACTGATAATTGCTGATTGTCGGTATTTCTGCAAATGTGAGATGCACCCAACGAGAAGAGTCGAACGGTTCTAACGTCAATGTCAAGATTGTGGTCGTCAGTTTCTGAGCAATCTTATCGATAAAAATATCGGCTGCATCTCCTATTTGTGATATGAGATGCAGCCATTGCCAAAGGCTAACACACCTAGGCTAATTAACCAGGGACTAAAGAAGATTTGAGAGCAAAAATTTTCTCGATTACCTCTTCTACCACCTTATCGGGAGTGGAAGCACCGGAAGTCACTCCGACGATAATTTTTCCCTCATTTAACCAGTTATCGGTGATGATTAAATCACCACCTAAAGGTTTATGTTCGATGCGATTACCGGGGAGAATGCGCTCGGCACTATCGATATGATAGGAGGGAATAGCACGCTCGATCGCTATTTCCTGTAGGTGAGTGGTATTAGAGGAATTATAACCGCCAATTACCACCATTAAAGAAAGCGGTTCTTTCACCAGTTCAAACATGGCATCTTGACGCTCTTGAGTGGCATCACAGATGGTATTAAAACTCATGAAATGATCTTTAAAATCGATCGGTCCGTACTTTCTCAACATAGTATGCTCGAAGAGTTTGCCAATTTCCTCCGTTTCACTTTTCAGCATCGTGGTTTGATTGGCAATACCGATATAATCTAGATGGCGATCGGGATCGAAACCCTGGGAATGAGCATTTTTAAACTTCTCTAAGAACTCATTTTTATCGCCACCGTGGAGAATATAATTAGCGACATAATTAGCCTGATCCAAATTTAAAACGATTAGATAAGTGCCAGCAAAAGAGCTAGTGGCGATCGTTTCTTCGTGATTATATTTGCCGTGAATAATCGAAGTGTGGTCGCTTTTTTTGTGTTTTTCCACGGAATTCCACACCTTAGAAACCCAGGGACAAGTGGTGTCCACAATCAGGCAACCCTTATCGTTAAGTATTTGCATTTCCGAGACACTAGCCCCAAAAGCGGGTAAAATCACCACATCCCCCGATTCCACCACAGTAAAGTCTTTTTGGCCATTTTCCACCGGAATAAAACCCACGGCCATGGAGCGCAGACGCTGATTAACCGAGGGATTGTGAATAATTTCGTTAGTAATCCAGAGACGTTCCTGGGGAAAATGTTGACGAGTTTCGTAGGCCATAGCAACCGCGCGTTCTACCCCCCAACAAAAACCAAAAGCTTGAGCGAGATAGATCGTCACGTCACCCCGTTGTAAACGATAATTATTTTCACGAATTTCTTGGATCAGGTCGCTTTGATACTCATTGGTCATCGCATCCATTACTTCCTCTTTGTGACCGAATCCCTTGCGGTTATAGTTATCCGATTGCTGTAGGGTGCGTTTAAAGGATTTTGTATCCATGATTCTCTGATAGGGGTATTGGTGGCGCTAAATTGGGCGAGACAGTAGCTTGCCATATATTAAAAATACCTTATCTAGTCAGCCCAGGGAGTCTTTAGAGACGAGAGAGAAATTCCTCATCGATATCGTAACCAAACTGTTGAGCGAAAAATTTTAAGCGAGATAAAGCAGGAATTTGCTGACTTTTCAGCCAATCAGACAAAATAAAGAGTTTTTGCATCACAAAAATCTCCAAAGCTTCGGGATTATATTGAATTCCTTCCCCGCGATGGAATTGATGGGGGACCAACATAGCAGCATAGCGGGCAATTTCTCCCTGTTTTGGGTCAAGAATAAAGATTAACCAGGGATAAACCGCATCTAAACGCAAAAACCACAGCCTGACTTCTGGTATCTCCGATAATTCTCGCATATCACCCTCCGCACGAGGATAATCTATCTCTAATTGTAGAGCTTGTTCTAGTTCGGCGATCGCTGATCGGGACTGATAATCTTGAATAATAGTCTCTAAGGATGAGAGATCGAGATTTTGAATCTGATTGGGGTTAAGAGCGATTTTGACAGTCATAGGGGCAAATAAAAGGTTATATCGGGCGAAATTACGGTTTTTTATCCCCAGATCGGCAATGATCTATCTCAGAAAATACTCTCGATCGGGACAAAAAAACTAAGTATGACTATTCTCTCACTCCGGAGCGAGAGAGGGAAACTGGACTAAAATAGACCTCTTGTAAAAATCAAAAATTGTTGTTAGGGTTAGGAGTCAGTAGTCAGTAGTCAGTAGTCAGGAGAATTAAGAATGAATAATAATCAATTAAATGGTCTATTTACAAATTTTATGCAATTTAATCCTTATTTTTGCCGTTTTTGAACCATCAAAAATTAATTATGCAAGAGGTTTAATCCTCATGATTGGATTTCTCCTACAATTTAACCTCGGTTGAACACTGGGGGTTTTTTACTCGGCAAAATCGGGAACTCAGGTTATTGATAACTATTAGCTTGACGGGTAAACATAAGGTGATATTGTCCTCGTTTGCTCATCAGTTCCCCTTGACAAAGAGCTAATCGATGACTAATTACTATTGATAGATTTCCTATTCTGCATTAGCAGCAGGGGAGGCTGTCGGTTCCTCAAAAATGACCAATTCTCAGGATAATTATTCTAGAGAATTTAACCCTTTTTCCGTTAACTTAATTAAGGGCAATCTATCGAGATTATCAAAGAGAGTGATATCGGGGAAATTAGCTACTTTATCAATTACTTTACCCCAGACAAATCCTCGAACTCGATCGCACAAAGAGGCAAAGAGTAAACCGGTAATCGTGCTGAGGGAATCGGTCAACAAGCTAAGGAAAATTAATCCGCTTACACTTGCGACTACCTTTAAAACAAACAACGGTTGAGTCTTCTCTGACGAACAATACACATTATTACAGTCCCCGGCACTCGAACCAGGAATAAAGGTACAATAGAACTGTAGAGATCTGGAGGGTTGCTATGTTTACACACAACTTAGATGACAAAAAACTGTCCCTCGATCTAGAAGGGAAAACACCGCAAAAACTCACCTATCGTTCACCAAAAATCTACCACCTCGATCGCCCTAGCAATTTATCAACAGAAAGGAATTCAAGGACTGCGGGATTTAGAAGGAAAATTTGCCCTCGTTATTTTTGATGGAAGTCCTGCGGCAACATTCCCTAGGCATTGCTGATGTCGAAAGTGGCAGTCGCATCAGCAGTTCCCTAGCTGTGATCCCATGGTTGCCACCAAGCAACTGAAATAGGACGGGGATATCATCCCAGAGCGGGAAGGGAAACTGGACTAAAATCCCCAAGGTTTGGATTTCTCCTACAATTTAATCTCCCCTGCACACTGGGGGTTTTTTAGTCAGCAAAATCGGTAACTAGGGACACGAATAAACCAGTCAATTTATGGGAAAATAAGCTCATCTTCTCCGCTTTTATCCCATGCAAGCCGACTTTTTTACTAATATCCTCTTACCCGTTGCCCTAGGCGTTTTAATGTTAGGCATGGGATTGGGATTAATTCTCGCCGATTTTCAGCGTATCACCCGTTATCCCAAAGCAGTCCTGATCGGTTTAGTCAATCAAATTATTATTCTACCGATCGTCGGCTTTATTATTGTTTCTCTTTTGCCTCTCCGGCCAGAAATTGCCGTCGGTTTAATGATTGTCGCCATTTGCCCCATCGGTCCTTCCTCCAATGTTTTAACCTATTTAGCTAAGGGAGATGTGGCCCTTTCTGTTACTTTAACCGCTTTTAGTAGCATCATCGCCATTTTCACAATACCTTTTTTAGCTACTTTAACTCTCCAGCATTTTATGGGTGAAAGTGCCGCCATATCCCTACCCATTGTTTCCACTATGGCGCGGATATTTTTAATTATACTTTTACCGATGATTATCGGTATGACTATCCGCCATTACTTCCCTTTACTGGCCAAAAGTCTGGAACCGATAACTAATCGTTTGGCCGTAATTTTTCTAGCGGTTATTATCTGCTTATTAATCCTGAGAGAATGGCAACGTTTACCTTTATTTATCGCTCAAACTGGCATCGCAGTGATCATTTTAAATACGATTGCTTCCCTAATTGGCTTTTTCAGTGGTCGTTTATTTCAATTAACTATTCCCCAAAGAATTTGTATCGCAATTGAAGTGGGTATTCAAAGCGGAACTTTAGCTATTGCTATCACTGCTGGTTTATTAAAGAATCCCGAGCTAGCCATTCCCGCAATGGTCTATAGTTTATGGATGTATGTCAGCGCTTTTATTGCTGTTTATTATGGTCGCAAAAAAGCAGCTTTGGTAAAATAGGTAAATGGGGTGATAGGGTGATGGGGAGAAGGGAGCGGGATACTTTTTCCGTTATTAGTAAACATTACTCAGTAATAATATTCGATTATTGGTCGAGTTTTTCGGTTACTTGAATCGCTTAAAAGCTTGGCTCTGTGTTTTCTTTACTCCTCGATTAATTCATTAGACCTCTTGTGAAAATCAAAAATTGTTGTTAGGGTTAGGAGTCAGTAGCCAGTAGTCAGTAGTCAGGAGAATTAAGAATAAATAATAATCAATTAAATAATCTATTTACAGATTTTATGCCATTTAATCCTTATTTTTGCCGTTTTTGAACCCTGAAACATTAATTATGCAAGAGGTTTATTACTTTTCTTTTCTATATACTCAACTTAATCGATCGATAAATTCTCTGTTGTCATCCGTTTTTACTTGTCATTTCTGTTTTCCCGTTCCCGAGAGTAACAGAAGAGGGATAGGTTACACCTCGCAGCCTTCCCTTCCCCGCTTCAATAGCCGAGTTTGCTACTACATTAGTACAAAAGATCGGCACACATAAACAGTTATAAGATTGGTCGGGATTGACCTTTTCTCTGCAACCGAGGTGCTAAAAACTTTACTAGGCGCTTATTTCAGGTATGACAACCCTATTTGATGCCTGAACATTTCCCACTGATCAGAAACGCCGTAATCTAGCGCTTGCATTAGTCTAGACATTACAATAGAAAAGAAGGATTATTCCCAGAAATCATGACACTGCTGACGGTTCGATCGCTCAAAAAAGACTTCGGTATCAAGGAAATTCTCAAAGATGCGAGTTTTAGTCTCGATGATCGCGATAAAGTCGGCCTGATCGGTACGAATGGATCGGGAAAATCGACCCTATTGAAAATGATCGCCGGATTAGAAGCGATCGATGGTGGCGAAATTCAAATCAATTCGGGGATGAAAATCGTCTATTTACCCCAGCAACCCGATCTAGACGACGATAAAACGGTTTTAGAGCAGGTTTTCGCCGACAGTGGCGAAAGTATGACTTTAATCAAGGAATACGAGGAATTGTCCGATCGCCTTGTCCATGAGCCAGAAAATCTGGATACTATTATGGAACGTTTGTCAAGGGTTTCGCAACAAATTGATCAACTTGCCGCCTGGGATTTAGAAACCAATGCTAAAGTTATTTTAAGTAAACTGGGTATCGATAATTTTAATGCTCGCGTGGGAGATTTATCGGGGGGATATCGCAAAAGAATCGCCATCGCTACCGCACTTTTAGCCGATCCTGACTGTTTATTGATGGATGAACCCACCAACCATTTAGACGCGCTTTCCGTGGAGTGGTTACAGAGTTATTTATCCCGTTTTCGGGGAGGATTATTATTAATTACTCATGATCGCTATTTTCTCGATCGAGTGACTAATCGCATCATTGAAATCGATCGGGGAGATTTATCTACTTATGCCGGTAATTATGCCTATTATCTAGAAAAAAAAGCTTTAGCGGAAGAATCGATCGCCAGTAGTCAACGCAAACACGCGGGAGTTTTACGACGGGAATTAGAATGGTTATCCCGGGGACCAAAAGCGCGCAGTACCAAACAAAAAGCGCGGATAGATCGCATTCAAGCAATGGGGAATAAGGAATTTAAACAGGTGGAGGGAAAAGTCGATATTGCCACCGCAGGAAGACGCATCGGCAAAAAAGTTATTGAAGTAGAAAATATCTCGAAAGCTTACGGAGATCGCACTTTAATTAAAGATTTTACTTATATTTTTACCCCCGAAGATCGCATCGGTATTATTGGCAGTAACGGGGTAGGAAAATCTACTCTCATGGACATTATTACCGGGAAAACTCTCCCCGATTCAGGCACGGTTGACATCGGTTCCACTATTCATATTGGTTACTTCGATCAACAATCCGATGATCTCAATATCAATGAAAATCAAAGAGTGATCGAATATCTGAAAAGTGTAGCCGAATTAGTCAAAACCCTAGACGGTAGCGTCATCACCGCTTCCCAGATGTTAGAAAAATTTCTCTTTCCTCCCGCTCAACAGTATGCACCAATTTATAAACTTTCTGGAGGAGAAAGAAGACGCTTATTTTTACTACGAGTGTTGATGAGTGCGCCTAATGTTTTAATCTTAGATGAACCCACCAATGATCTCGATGTGCAGACTTTAGCAATTTTAGAAGAATATTTAGAGGACTTTAACGGTTGTGTGATTGTCGTTTCCCATGATCGCTATTTTCTCGATCGAGTAGTTGATACTATTTTTGCTTTTGAAACTGGGGGTAATATCCGTCAATATCCGGGTAATTATTCCCTTTATCTCGATCAGAAAAAAGAGGAGGAGGAACCAAAAGAAAAAAAAGTCACCCCAAAAACTGTTAAAGCTTCTCCGTCACCTGTCAATAAAAAAATCTCTTTTAAAGAGAAAAAAGAATACGAAGATATCGAGAAACAAATTCCTATGCTAGAAGCAAAAAAAGCCGAAATTGAACAGGTACTTTATGGAGAACCCCTGGAAGATTTTACCAAAATAACCGCTCTGACCGAAGAATTAGCTCAATTGAGTCAAAAAATTGATAATTTAACCGATCGCTGGTTAGAATTAGCAGAAAAATTAGGCTAGAATGATCCCTATTTTTCCGATCAATTTAGTTAAAACTGAGTGATAATTTCTGGTGAATCATCCCCATCCATGATCAGAGCTGCCGACTCCACCCGCAAGAGTGCCAAATTATCGTTAACCACCCCTTGAAGATAGATTTCCCCTAAGTACAGGACAAAAAATGTAAGGACTGGAGAAAAAGAGAAAAGTTAGGTAATCAAGGATTGAGAATAAGATGACGAAGGTGGTCTAAACCTAGCCGAAAAAGGCTTTTTGCTCGGCGACCATGTTTCTTGAGCGGAATTGGATTAAGATGATGTATCTCCAATCCTGTCTTGAGAGACCAGACCAAAGCTAAAGTCAGTAAGGCTAAAAGCTTACGCAGACGTTTTGGGTCAGTAAAGTGAGTAGATTCTAGACAAAACCCACGGGGCATAATCCTCAATCAGACCTGGACCATCGGGCTGTCCAATGACGATGAGCAAAGAATTATCGGGTAAGCGAAGAGCCTCCCAGCAAAAGATACCTCAGCCAGGCCTGCCCAATAAACTCACGGTCTCCACACAAGCAACGAATCTCCGCCGGGGTTGAAGGGCTTGCTTTAAGGCACTATACTGGTTCAGATGGTTTGGGAGATTGGTTCTATTTCTCATAAAACCCTACTCCCGCCTACTTTTCAAGCTTTTTGTCCTGTACTTAGACTCGTTTTATAGCGCTTTTCACGTTAGTGAGGTATCGACAAGTTTTGCAAACAAAGGGTTTAAGCTCCTTGCCCATACCTCATTCTGATGAATACTGCTATAGCGGTTCTCGCATCTGTGCGGCACACTTAAACCTTTGCTGATTAAGCTGTTCAGGATCGGGAATGTACCTCTTGTGAATCAGAAACGCTATATATTATAACAGGATTTAGTATAAGGATGGTATTATGTCAGACACAACGCAGTTAACACCAGAAAAAATTGCTCAGTACCGTATTGAATTTGCCGACAATGAGAACGCTTTAATTGCACTTGATGTGATTGAGGAATGGGAGGGAGATTTGGCGGATGCTGCTGAATCTATTGCCACTCGTAACGGTATTGAGGGGGTACAAGTTAATGCTGATTTTCGTTGGTTTGCTATTGTTCTTAATAAATGTCGTGATTCTATTTGTCAACCGAAGTATGAAACTTTGCGATAAAAATATTTACCCGCACTTATTCCCCCTTTAACAGATATTATAGCAGGATGTTTTATGTGTCCGCCGGGAGTAGCAGGACTTTTATCGACTCCAGTTGCTATTTATATTTCAGAGGAAGGAATGGATAAGTTTTGTCAAAATTGTTCTGATTCTTAAACGGTTGAACGGATAAGACATGATTGAAATTCGCCAGACTAAAACTTATTCTGAGTGGTTTAGTGGTTTGCGAGATCGCCAAGCAAAAGCGCGTATAGACATTCGTATTCGTCGTTTATCTACGGGCAATCCGGGCGATGTTAAGCCAGTAGGACAAGGTGTATCAGAACTGCGAGTTGATTATGGTCCAGGCTATCGGGTATATTTTATACAACAAGGTAAGACCTTGATTATCCTCTTGGCAGGAGGAGATAAAAAGACTCAAGAACGAGACATCAAAACAGCATTAGATTTAGCCCGTAACTTATAGGAGGTATTCATGGCTACTATCCAAACCTATCCTTGGGATGCTGCAGATCATCTGCAAACAAAAGAAGATATAGCGGCATATCTTGAAGCTGCTCTCGAAGATGGTGATCCGAGTTTAATAATAGCAGCATTAGGTGATATTGCCCGCGCTAAAGGAATAACAAATATTGCTAGTGAAACAGGGTTAGGAAGTGAAAATCTCTGCAAAGCTTTGTTGAGTGAAGGTAATCCAGAGTTTACTACAGTTATTAGGATTTTACAGGTACTTGGATTACGTCTCCAGATTGTACCCATTACCTAATTCTTCTGACTCTTAAACCCCTGTTGCGATAAATGCAGTCCAATAATAGGGATTAGCAAAGGGATAGGGTTCACGTTTAACCGCAGCTTCTAATAAGTCTTGGAATTTTCTTCTATCCCGTTTATTCTCAAAGACTCGATCGAGTAATTGCTGGCATTTTTGACTATTTTTAATTCTGGCTAATTTTTTACTGTTCAATGTTCTTAACCATGTTTGTGTATTATTTAAAACAATGGCAATACTTCCTTGATCTTGGATAGAAATCCGTTTAAGAGCGTGATAAAATTTAGTCATAAATAATGTAGTTGCTAGGGGATCTACTGTCCAAAGGGTGCTAACAACACTAGAACTACCTGCAAATAGAAAACCACTAGGTAAACCCACATATTCATCACTAATACTATCAGCTTTACTTTCAATTATACCACTTTCACAAGCAGAAAAAGTAACTAAGCGGCATTCTCTTAAGTCAAATTTTTCAAATACTTCTGCTAGGGTTAGGTTAGCTGATTTTCCTAAATTACCTTCTGGATCTGCTAAGAATAAAGCAGAGTCTCTAGGGGAGTCATCATCAAATTTACCATGACAAGAAAAGTGAATACAATGAGATTCTTGTAACTCTTGACGACGATTTTCTAGGGTTTGTTCTGATGCTTCTAATTCCCCAATAATAATGGTTTTTTCAGTGGCAAATCCTTGACTAATTCTCTCAATTTCTAGATTTACTCCTAAAAGAGGTTGTAGGTCTTTTCTGGTGGGGTTTTTAATGGCAAAAAGACGCTCGAAGTTTTCTCTCTGTGATAATTGTACCAGTTTTAAGAGTTGGCAACTGGGAACGTATCCTACACCATTAGAAAAGCGTTGATAGAGAAATTGTCCATTGTTTAAAGGTAAACAATGAAGGGGAATAATATGTAAAAACCAATGGGGAATTAGGATGAGACGAGAGCAAGATTTAGGAATCAGTTCTAACAGTTCATCAATGTGGAGAATTTCTGATAGTTGATTTAAACAATCATTAAGATTATTAATCCACTCGGTTTTATTATTTTCGTAAGCATCACGATAATTTTTAATAAAATTAATCAATTTTTCTCGATCTTCTGCTGAAGATTGCCAAACTTTAACCCCTTGTACCTCACTATTCCCCCCTTTTGAAGGGGGGTTAGGGGGGATCAAACCTTTTGAAGGGGGGTTAGGGGTAGGGCTGTTTCATTCTCCCATGAGAATATCAAAAGTAAAAGCGATCACTGTCAGGTAAAATGAGAAGTGAACGCGAACTTTTGAAACATATGTTGAGCTTAATAGAAAAACTAAAACAAGTCAAGGACTTTCGGAAAGATCAAGGAAAAAGACACCCTTTATGGATAGTATTAGTAGTAATAATACTGGGAACAATGCTAGGATACTCAGGTTATAGAGAGCTAGG
>NZ_JACJQV010000207.1 GCF_014696875.1 Microcystis wesenbergii FACHB-1317
AGGTTTTTCCTCTCACTTTCCCCTAATAATCCTCCTAAATATTGTCTGAAGCCGTTTTTTTGCGCTTCGTTTTTGAAGCAATTGTCAAACCGCCGACACCATCGGTCAAAGCATGGGGGCATCGCGGCTGGGGTTGTCTCTTTCATCGCTGCTCTTTCAACGTAAAGTGCTTATTCTTTAACGATTATACTCGATTTGATCTTTATTTAGCGTTTAAGTCCCATTAAATGCGTAAAAGCTTATTAGTTTATTTGTTCTGTGTAAGATTTTGGCTAGAGCCAGCGATCGCTTGATCAGGAAAGCATAGTGGGACTTAGGCGTTTTCGGTCAGCAAAAAAGGCTCAAACCATTACGGGACAAAGGGTTAACCTCGATTTATGATTTTCCTTGATCTATCTGGGTTTCAGCGATTTTGGGCTTCTCGAAGTAAATCCCAAGCGGGGATTGGAGTTGAGGCTTTTCTCGATTTGTTTTTTGTCTAAGTCCCAATAGGTGCGACCCTTTTCTGAGAATTAATTACATTTCTTAACAAAAAAAACCTGAGAATTGACCACATTTATTAAGCACAAAACTGAGAATTGACCACATTTCTTAACAAAAAAAATGACATTTAGATATTGACAACGTCAAAACAAGGGTGTTATTCTCAAAGATGTCGAAGTGATGAAGGCAAGAAAACCAAGTGGATTTCTGAACCCTTGATGATTTCGGCACTGTACACTTTCTATGAAAACAACAAAAAGGTCTATTACCATGGCAGTTGAAAAAACTAACTCTTCCTCTAGCTTGGCTGAAGTTATTGATCGTATCCTTGACAAAGGTATCGTTATTGATGCCTGGGCTCGCGTCTCTCTGGTGGGCATCGAATTATTAGCGATTGAAGCTCGTGTAGTTATCGCTTCGGTTGAAACCTACCTCAAATATGCTGAAGCGGTTGGTCTGACTCAATCTGCGGCGGTTCCTGCTTAAGGATTGATCCCAGATTCTCCCATCGGCTGAGTTAAAACCCTAGTGGTTTTTCCAGATTCTCGGCTTTTCTTTAATCCCTGTTGAGTTTAGTTACCCGTCTCTTGGGGCGCAATAGTCTATAATTTATAGGGTTGGCACGGCAACGGATAGCGAAGACAAAGCTAGACGCAGACAAATTGTTTTTGTAACCGTGATTTTGTCCCTTGTAGCTAGGTTTACCCCCAATCACCAGAGTGTAAGGCTCACTATTTTTCGGAATAGAAAGCAATTCTTTGGGTGGGAAGCTGCGCCCCTTGGACTTGGGTAGTTCGCCATCTCAACTTTTGGATCAGCGCTGTACACTCTCTATACAACTAACAAAAAGGTCTATTACCATGGCAGTTGAAAAAACTAACTCTTCCTCTAGCTTGGCTGAAGTTATTGATCGTATCCTTGACAAAGGTATCGTTATTGATGCCTGGGCTCGCGTCTCTCTGGTGGGCATCGAATTATTAGCGATTGAAGCTCGTGTAGTTATCGCTTCGGTTGAAACCTACCTCAAATATGCTGAAGCGGTTGGTCTGACTCAATCTGCGGCGGTTCCTGCTTAAGGATTGATCCCAGATTCTCCCATCGGCTGAGTTAAAACCCTAGTGGTTTTTCCAGATTCTCGGCTTTTCTTTAATCCCTGTTGAGTTTAGTTACCCGTCTCTTGGGGCGCAATAGTCTATAATTTATAGGGTTGGCACGGCAACGGATAGCGAAGACAAAGCTAGACGCAGACAAATTGTTTTTGTAACCGTGATTTTGTCCCTTGTAGCTAGGTTTACCCCCAATCACCAGAGTGTAAGGCTCACTATTTTTCGGAATAGAAAGCAATTCTTTGGGTGGGAAGCTGCGCCCCTTGGTCTTGGGTAGTTCGCCATCTCGACTTTGGGATGATCAGAAAAGTCGGAATCTACTGTCTCTCCCCCCAGTCCCCGTCAAGGTTTTTCTAACGGGTGATTGGGTCTAATCCATTCCATAGTATTTAGTAATTGAGGACAACCCCATGCCTGCTCTCATGGAAAAGTTCCGCCAGGAGCGTTTATCGATTGCTGGAGAAGTAGCTAAACTCTCGCAAGAAGTCCAAGCTTTTTTGTTGGATGTCAAAACTGAAAGACAAAAACAAGCGCAAGAACAGGCAACTGCTTTGCGCCAATCTTTCCAAAAAGTTCAACAAGAAAGCCTTGCGTTTTTAACAGCTACCCAAAAACAGCGTTTAGCTCAGGCGGAAAAGCAAAAAGAGGATTTACGTCAATTTCAAGAACAACGTTTAGCTGAAGCGAAACGGCTAGAGAACGACTTACGTCAACAGCGTCTAGATCGAGCCAAACAGCTGAGAGATGATTTAAGTCAATTCCAAGAACAACGTTTAGCGGCAGCGAAGCAGCTAGAGGACGAATTACGTCAACTTCATCTAGATCGAGCCAAACAGGTGAAAGATGATTTAAGTCAATTCCAAGAACGACGTTTAGCGGAAGCGAAACAGCTAAAAGACGATTTGCGTCAATTTCGTCAAGAGTTGTCTATCTACGTTTTTGGCAAATAAATCTCTAGGTTAATTCCAACCCACTTAAGCCTAGGGCTAGAGTAAAAACCCTCTAGTCCCTTTTCCTGACTAAACTAGAGGACTATCTGAAGGTACAACAATAAGCCTTTGGTTTTAAACCTACCATGCTGATCCTGCTTTTCTAGGTTTCTAGACTTAACGTAGGGGTGGTGAGTTCCTGTAGGGGCGACCCTAGGGTTCTGGTAGATTAAGAAGTGTTATAAAACTTCACTTACTTTATAGTTAATGTTGTCATTAGTAGTCTTTTGTTGACAAAGGAGGTAAGGGAAAAGGACTGCATCTGGGCTTGTCATTGTTCAAGTCTGGAAAAGTAGTCTAGACAAGAATTTTAGCTCCTTAGCCCCTTGACTAATGAATATCCTAAAAATACCTTCAGAATCAAGTTTCTAGAGCTAATTGATGACAGTTCCTACTCTTTTGGGATATTATAGAGGTGGGCCTTAAAAGCCAAAGACGATTAACCCTGCCGTCAAATTCGGGCAACACAAGCGTCCTTGCCTACTCGGTTATGAAGGGAAACCTGAACGGGCAATTGTTAGCTCAAGAATACCCGTCCGCTTTTGGTGAAGCGTCAACCCCATTGACGCGACCATCCTAAAAAGGTGGCGTGGTGAGGAATCACCGTCCGTTTACGGCGGTGAGGATGTCAACAATGGTATTTACTAGATTTCAACTATGACATTTACTGAAACTCAAACAAGAAGATCCGTCCTCTGCCTTCGCCCTGGTCAATTTGTTGTTACGCCTTCGATTGATCAAGTTGCCACTCGCGCCTTACGTTATCTAAACGCTGGTTTTTCCATCCATCTATGTGGTCCAGCAGGAACGGGAAAAACCACCTTGGCAATGCACTTGGCCAATTGTTTAGCCAGACCTGTGATGCTAATCTTTGGCGATGATGACTTTACCAGTTCCGATTTAATTGGTAGTCAGTCTGGCTACACCCATAAAAAACTGATGGATAACTATATCCACAGCGTTCTCAAAGTTGAAGACGAGCTAAAACACAATTGGGTGGATTCTCGCTTAACAATGGCCTGTCGCGAGGGGTTTACCCTAGTTTATGATGAGTTCAATCGTTCTCGACCTGAGGTCAACAACGTTTTACTCTCTGCCTTGGAAGAAAAAATTCTCACCCTGCCGCCCACTAGCCATCAACCCGATTACCTACAAGTCAATTCTCAATTTCGGGCAATTTTCACCTCCAACCCAGAAGAATACTGTGGGGTTCATGCCACCCAAGATGCTTTAATGGATCGGTTGGTAACTATAAATATGCCTGAACCAGACCAACTGACTCAGACAGAAATTCTTGCTCAAAAAACGGGGATTGGTCGAGAAGATGCTTTATTTATTGTCAACCTCGTCAAAACCTTTCGTGTGAAAACTGCGACTGAAAAAACGTCGGGTTTGCGCTCTTGTTTAATGATTGCTAAAGTCTGCGCCTCTCACGATATTGCGGCCAACTCCGCTGACTCGGACTTCCGTGATATCTGCGCCGATGTTCTTTTGTCACGCACAAATTTATCTGTTGATAAGTCAAGAGCGATTTTATGGGAAATCCTCGAGGACAATCCGTTAGAATCCTTATCCTTTCTAGAGGAAGAGGAGCCTTCCGATGCCCAAGCGTCAACTCCTGAGCCTTCGACAGGAAATCAATCGTTAAAAGCCATTCAATCTTTACTGCGAGGCAACTTGCCCCAGCGAAAAGACTAATTTTATACTCTTATTGAGTGAAACCAACCGTGACTTCTTCCACTTTTGCTGGCTCGCTCAAAAACCAGTCAAACAACTCCCTAAAAACAGCAACTCAAGGTTCGAGTTTAGCGGATATACTCGAACGAGTTTTAGATAAAGGAATTGTGATTGCCGGCGATATTTCCGTTTCGATTGCCTCCACTGAACTGATCAATATCCGCATTCGTTTGTTAATTGCCTCTGTTGATAAAGCCAGGGAAATGGGAATCAACTGGTGGGAAGGAGATCCCTACCTCCATAGCCAATCCCAAGCTTTACTAGCAGAAAATCGGGAACTTTCACTCCGACTCCAAACCCTAGAAACTGAGCTTCAAACCTTAAAATCCTTAAGCCAATTGAGTGCAATGGAGAGCCATGATACCAGTCCGAACGATGAAGCACATTCCTCAGATGCGTGAAATTCCTCACTTGAATCCTCAAAGGTTAGGAAATTTACACGAGACGATTGCCCCCCTTGATAAAGCAAGGGAAAAGGCGATTAACGGCTTGCCAGGTTATCCCTACCTCCCTAGCCAATGCCAAGCTTTATTCGCAGAGAACCTGGAACTTTCACGCCGACTTCAAGCCTTAAAATCCTTAGCCAAATTGAGTGCAATGGAGAGCCGTGATAGCAGTCCCAACGATCAGTCACATTCTTTATATACATTGAAATTCCTCAACTGAATCCTCAAACGGTAAAGAAGTTTACTGAAAAATTGGGTTGAAAGCCTCGCCCTTTTAGGGCGACTTTATAGGATGTATGCTATTAAGAATAGCGGGACGGGTAAGCAACCGCTTAAAAAACCCAGTCATCAACCGATGAACGCACCTTGAAAACTAAAGTTATGGGGTTCTCTAGGGGAATGCTCCTATAGGTAAAAGCTCTCAGCGTCAAGTACCAGAGAAACCAATTATTTTAGAGGTTTTGAACTGTATCGTCGGGCATAGGAAAACAGGCTTCTGTAAGGTCGCGAAAGTCTGAGGAGAGAACCACCTCTGGGTGGGATTTCGCTAGGAATCTAATTCAAGTGGACTCGTTGAGCCATAAATTCACAGCAGTGATGCTAGAAGAATCCACGTCGTAAACGGCGTGGGGTATGTCAAATCATTATTTTCCCTCAGATAAAATTTCTTGCCCAAGCTCCCCACTAGAGACTCACCGTCAAAAACTGCTCATTTACCAATTCCAACCATGACCCTTGCTTGCACACCTTACGATTCTGATAATCAAGCCTTGCTGACCCGTCCAGAAAGCAATAGCCAAGCTGGTTTAGCCCCTTTACTGTTAACTGTCGTGGAACTGGTACGCCAATTGCTCGAAGCCCAAATCATTCGCCGGATGGAAAAAGGGGTTCTCAGTGAGTCTGATTTAGATAGAGCCGCAGAAAGTATCCAAAAATTGCAAGAACAAATTCTCTATTTGTGTGAAATTTTTGAGGTTGAGCCAGAAGAGTTAAATGTCCACCTAGGCGAGTTTGGCACTCTTTTACCGGAAGCAGGGAGTTATTACCCGGGAGAGGAGGGTATTAAGCCTTCTGTGTTAGAATTAGTGGATCGACTCCTCAATACAGGGGTTGTTGTGGAAGGAAATGTTGATCTGGGTTTAGCTCAACTAGATCTAATTCATCTAAAGCTTCGTTTGGTTTTAACTTCTCAGCCGGTTTAATTTGGGAGAATACTGATGACAGTGGGTCTTTATTTATATGGCATATTTCCCGAACCAGTTCCTGACGGACTGGTTTTGCAGGGTATTGATAATGAGCCGGTTCACAGTGAGATGATTGAGGGTTTTAGTTTTCTCTACTCCGCTGCTCATAAAGAGAAGTATTTGGCATCCCGTCGCTATTTAATTTGCCATGAAAAAGTATTAGAAACTGTCATGGAAGCAGGGTTTACAACGTTGTTGCCCCTGCGGTTTGGCTTAGTTATCAAAACCTGGGAATCCGTCACCGAACAACTAATTACTCCCTATAAAACCCAACTGAAAGAATTATTTGCTAAACTGTCGGGCCAACGAGAGGTTAGCATTAAAATTTTTTGGGATAATCAGTGGGAATTACAAGCGGCTTTGGAGTCTAATCCTAAGTTAAAGCAAGAACGGGATGCGATGATGGGGAAAAACTTAAATATGGAAGAAATTATTCATATAGGTCAACTCATTGAAGCCACTGTATTGCAACGGAAACAAGACATTATTCAAGTCTTTAGAGACCAATTAAATCATCGCGCCCAAGAGGTGATTGAAAGCGATCCGATGACGGATGACATGATTTACAATGCAGCTTATTTAATTCCCTGGGAGCAAGAGCCGGAGTTTAGCCAAAACGTTGAAGCGATCGATCAGCAGTTTGGTGATCGCCTAAGAATTCGCTATAACAATTTAACCGCACCCTATACCTTTGCCCAACTTGTCTAAGGAGAGTATTAGTTATGTTTCTCGATCTTTTATTTCTTCCTGTTACCGGTCCTATTGGGGGTCTGATCTGGATTGGGGAGAAAATTCAAGAGCGTGCAGATATAGAATATGATGAGGCGGAAAATTTGCACAAATTGTTATTATCCTTACAACTAGCTTACGATATGGGCAACATTTCTGAGGAGGAGTTTGAAATTCAGGAAGAAGAACTTTTATTAAAAATTCAAGCCTTAGAAGAAGAAGAGGCAGAAAACGAATCTGAATCTTCTCTCTAAACTTGCAATCTTTCCCACCACATAGATCATGAACAAAATCACAAATTGTAAGCTTAGTAAGGGCGGATTTGACAAGCTCAAGAACTCGTTGAAGCTTGGTCAGAACTAGCCCTTGGTTAAGCCTTAATATTCTAGGTAAAAAGTTTGGAAATTACTGGAATTATTAGAGGAGTGAGCAACAGTTTTTGGGGAATCAGGTTTTTTAGCTACACTAGGAGGGTTGGCTGTACGCAAATTTTGAATACTTTGTTCTGTAGTCTCAATTTGCTCTGTCACAGACGTGAGACGACTTTTTAACTGCTGAATCTGCCGCTCCATCATTTCTAATTTTTCTTGGATACGTTGTTTTTCAGTAATTAACTTATAAAGCTCAAGTTGCTGATCTGCTTCAGATTGTTTCCGAGGCATGGTGCTAATTTTAGATCTAATTGGTCTGGGTGGACGAGTGGTTGTCATAACAATCCCTGAATAACTTAGAATATTCTAGCATATCAACGCCCCAATATAAAAATTCGTAAAAAATCGTCAATTTTCTTTCGGTCAACCTTATGAAATTGTACAATCTATATACTTACGCTTTTTTGAAAACCCCAATAGAAAGCCTAACATTACCCGTTGGAATGGCTAACCCGTTGTTACTGATAACTGGTGGAGAGCTCTCGGCCGTAGTCGAGCCCGAAGTTTGTTTAGACACTTTACAAAATGATGATGAACGCTTGATTCAATCGGTTTTATGCCATGATCGAGTCATCTGTGAATTATTTCGACAAACCACTATTTTACCCTTACGTTTTGGCACATCTTTTTTAGAGGCAGAAAATTTACTGACTCATCTTTGTTCTCATGGCCAAGAATATCAAGAAAAAATTGAAGAACTTGAGGGAAAAGGAGAATATCTTTTAAAATGTATTCCCCGTAAGCTAGAGGAGCCTGTAGTCTTTTCTGAAAGCAGGGGCAGACAATATTTTTTAGCCAAAAAACAGCTTTATGAAGCCCAACAAGATTTTTATACTTTGCAAGGTTCAGAATGGCAAAATTTCGTGCATTTAGTGACCCAAAGCTATCCGTCAACGAGAATTATTACTGCTCCAGGGACAGAATCACGAATTTATCTTTTAGTTGATTTTCAAGAAGAACCTTTACTAATCGAGCAAGTCTTGCATTGGCAGAAAGCCTGCCCCCGTTGGGAATTACAATTAGGACAAGTTTCTCCCCCCTATCACTTTACTTAACTTGATTTCTCTATGACTAACTTTAACTTGGTAAATAACTCTCTAAGTCGTTATGACACTCGACATTTAGTTATGTTTAGTGGCAAAGGAGGAGTGGGAAAAACCACCCTTTCCTGTGGATTTGCTCGCCGTTGGGCTAAATTATTTCCCGAGGAACAAATCCTGTTAATCTCAACCGATCCTGCTCATTCTTTAGGGGATGTATTGCAAACAGAAGTTAGCGATGAAGCATCACCGGTAAAAGACTTACCCAACTTAAAAGTTAGGGCATTAGATGCGGAAAAATTGCTTTTAGAATTTAAAGAAAAATACGGAAAATTTTTAGAACTTTTAGTAGAACGGGGCAGTTTTGTTGAGGGAGAAGATTTAACTCCTGTTTGGGATTTAGACTGGCCAGGTTTAGATGAAATCATGGGTCTATTAGAAATTCAACGATTACTAATAGAGAATGTTGTTGATCGAATTGTTGTTGATATGGCTCCCTCTGGTCATACGTTAAATTTATTGGAAATTAAAGATTTTTTAGAGATTATTCTCAATTCTTTAGAGTTGTTTCAAGAAAAACATCGTGTTATTTCGCAAACTTTTTCAAAAACCTACAATGCCGATGATGTGGATGACTTTTTAGTCAAAACACAATCAGAATTAACCGAAGGCAAGCAACTCCTACAAAATCAGGATTTTACCCTTTGTTTAATTGTGGCAATTGCTGAACCGATGAGTTTATTAGAAACCGAACGATTACTCAATAGTTTGCATCACTTAAATATTCCCTGCGGCAGCTTATTTATTAATCGCATTCTAACGGATCCTAATCAAAATTTAGATCGCTATAGTGAGCAACAGCAACTCCTCGATAAATTCCTAAAAATTCCAGGTCAAGAGACAATTTTTACCCTGCCTCAACAAGCAAAAGAACCCCTAGGAGGTGAAGCATTAGATCAGATCATGAGTCAAATTAAAATCCTCGAACAAGTAGAATTTATTGCGCCGCCTCCTATTCAATGGCCGCAAAAAATTCTGCCGAGTTTTAGTGATTTTATTGACGACAAACGCCAACTCATTATCATTGGTGGCAAGGGGGGGGTGGGAAAAACCACCGTTGCCGCGGCCATTGGTTGGGCGTTAGCTAATCGTCATCCCGATCAAAAAATTAGAATTATTTCTATTGATCCTGCTCATTCTTTGGGAGATGCCTTTGGGACAAAGTTAGGACATCAATCCACACAATTAACTAATAATTTAAGTGGTCAAGAAGTTGATGCTAATATCATTTTAGAAAAATTTCGGGATGATTATTTATGGGAACTGGCAGAAATGATTAGTGGTGAAGGTAGCGAAGAAGGAAACATCAAACTAGCTTATACTCCGGAAGCTTGGCGACAAATCGTCGCTCAATCTCTGCCTGGAATTGATGAAATGTTGTCCCTAGTAACAGTGATGGATTTATTAGACCAGAAACAACAAGATTTGATTATTTTAGATACGGCTCCTACCGGTCATCTCCTGAGATTTTTGGAAATGCCAACGGCTTTAGGAGATTGGTTAAGTTGGATTTTTAAGCTTTGGATGAAGTATCAAAATGTCTTAGGGCGTGTAGATTTAATGGGACGATTACGAACCTTAAGACAACAAGTGATGTCTGCCCAGAAAAAACTAAAAGACCCCCAACATACAGAATTTATTGGAGTTTTGCAAGCCCAAGATGCTATCGTTGCCGAACAACTGCGATTGACAGCATCTTTGAAAAAAATGGGAGTCTATCAACGTTATGTCGTGCAGAATCGTTATCATGCTAATGAGGAAATTGATCGGGATTTATTCCCAGATCAAACTTTGATCCGCTTACCCAGTTTACCCCGGTCAGTAGAACCTCTAGCCCGGGTAAAAGGCGCGGCAGATCTGTTATTTTAAAGGTAATTAGTCTGATCAAGTCGGACTTCTTAACCCCATCTATCACCCAGTCCCCACGGCAATTCTCATTTTGAAACGATTTTGCGTTGTTTCAGCGATCTAGAGACTCGTTAAGAATTATTAACCCCTCTAGGTGCAAGGGTTTTAATGTCATGAAACCTTAAAATGAGAATTGCTGCAGTCCCCATCTTTCACTTGACTCAGGAGAAATTTTATGGCAGAATTATTCAAAGGCTTTGAGCAATTAGTCGAACTGGCGAAAATCTTAGAAGAGAAACTGGAAAAAGGGGAAATTAAAACCGAAATGCAATTTAATTCTCGTCCCTTGAGTAATATTCCCCGTTCTGGCGGTATTCCCCGTTCAGGGGGAGTTTCTCGCCCGAGCAATGCTGGTGGGGATGATTTTGAGGTCAATCGCCATCGCCCATCCTCCACTCATTCAGGGATTGAAGACACTATGACACCGCCCGAAGGACCGACCACGGCTTCCCTTAAAGATGTTGGTGGCTTGACGGAAGTGATTAAAGAACTCAAAGAACTAATTGCCATTCCTCTGAAACGCCCCGACTTGTTGGCCAAGTTAGGACTTGAACCTACTCGCGGCGTTCTCTTAGTCGGACCCCCTGGAACCGGTAAAACCCTGACTGCCCGTGCTTTGGCCGAAGAACTCGGTGTTAACTATATTGCCTTAGTCGGACCAGAGGTGATCAGCAAATATTATGGGGAAGCCGAGCAAAAACTGCGGGGAATTTTTGAGAAAGCCAGTAAGAATGCGCCTTGTATCGTTTTTATTGACGAAATTGATAGCATGGCACCCGATCGCAGTAAAGTTGAAGGGGAAGTAGAAAAAAGACTGGTGGCCCAATTGCTGGGTTTAATGGATGGCTTTGCCCAAAGCCGAGGGGTGATTGTTCTAGCGGCGACAAACCGTCCCGACCATCTTGACCCTGCCCTCCGTCGCCCTGGACGGTTTGACCGAGAAGTCCTCTTTCGGGTGCCTGACCGCAAAGGCCGTTTAGAAATCCTGCAAATTCTCACCCGTTCCATGCCCCTAGATGAATCGGTTTCCTTAGCTCTGATTGCCGATAATGCGGTGGGATTTGTCGGGTCAGATTTAAAAGCCGTTTGCCAGAAAGCGGCCTATAGTGCTTTGCGACGCCAGGTTCCTACGATTGACTCGCAAATTCCGGAAACAATGACGGTGGTCCAAGCCGACTTTTTGCAAGCCCTAAAAGAAGTTAAACCGGCGGTATTGCGGTCTGTGGAAGTGGAATCTCCCCATGTGGACTGGGACAATATTGGCGGACTTGAACAGATTAAACAAACCCTACAGGAGTCCGTGGAAGGGGCATTACTCCATCCGCAATTATATACGCAAACCAAAGCCCAAGCTCCCAAAGGTATTTTACTTTGGGGTCCCCCCGGCACGGGAAAAACCTTATTGGCCAAAGCGGTGGCATCTCAGGCGCGAGCTAATTTTATCAGTATTAATGGACCTGAGCTTTTGAGTAAATGGGTAGGGGCGAGTGAACAAGCGGTGCGTGAGTTGTTTGCCAAAGCTCGTCAGGCAGCCCCTTGTGTGGTTTTTATTGATGAAATTGATACTTTAGCACCGGCAAGAGGTCGTTATAGTGGGGATTCAGGCGTGAGTGACCGGGTTGTGGGACAAATCCTCACGGAGTTAGATGGGTTGCAAACGGCGGCAACGATTTTAGTGATTGGAGCCACTAATCGCCCAGATGCGTTAGATCCGGCCTTATTGCGAGCGGGACGGTTAGATTTACAGTTAAAAGTTGATTTACCCAATGCCTCTAGTCGTTTAGCAATTCTGGGGGTTCATAATGATGAACGTCCTTTAGAGGATGTGGATTTAGGCTATTGGGCCGAGGCAACGGAAGGCTGGAATGGCGCAGATTTATCGTTATTGTGTAACCAAGCGGCACTGATGGCAATTCGTCGTTATCGCCATCAGGGAATGACTGACCCGGCTGATATTCGCATTACAACGGCTGATTTTAATCATGCTTACCAACTGTTGGTTGAACAGCGTGCCAATTGATTTTTTTTCCCCCTTACAAAAGAAGTAAGGGGGAAAATCTTAAATCAGGAAAACCATCCTAAAAAGAAAAATTTGCCAAAATGTCTGCATTGACTGTTCGTCGGCGCTATTGTCTAGCTTTTGAGCGTTTTTTCCAGCTGGGCTACCCTTGCTTTCTGTTGCTTCAAATCGGCTAGTTGTTTTAGTAATTGTTCTCTGACTTCATAGCGATAGGCAAAAAAATGCTCACCTATCCCTAGGGTCGCTAGATACTCTTCTAGCAGACGGGGTTTGACCCAGGCAATCACTGCCAGTTGCCACCAGAAACGGAACCGCGTCGGTCGGACAATCCCCTGTCGCCAGAGCAAGGAGCGGAACAATTGCCACTGTTGCCCATCTAATTTACGGTTCGATTTGCCGCGCCATCCCCCCATGATCATAAAATGGTTGAAGGTTCGTTTTAGGTAGTTAACAGGATCGTAGATTTCCCAGAAAGCATCGATGTATTCTTCGGTAATCTCTTCCACCGGGCGAGTTGGCTCAAAGTTCATCATCGCTCCCTGATGGAAAGTACCCATGCCATCCACCAGACGACCTTCCTGTTGCAGGCGATTCCACAGGGCAGTATTTTGCAGTGCCTGGAGCAGGCTAAACTGCCCCTGGGGAATACTCGCCTCCATAATAAACTCTTTGATCCGCTGCCCTGCGCCAGGTTTCTCATTGTCAAAACCGATAATGAAACCAGACATAATCTGCAGCCCCATGCGGGTAATTTTGTGACAGGATTCGATCAGGGATTGGCGGGTGTTTTGAACCTTGTTAATGCCGATTAAGCTATCGGTATCTGGTGTCTCAATCCCCATAAACACCAGCATAAAGCCGGCCTTGACCATTAACTCGATCAGTTCGCTGTCTTCGGCCAGATTAAGGGAAGCTTCCGTAATCAGTTTAAAGGGATACTGGTGTTGTTCCATCCAGGGGATCAACTCCCGCAGAAACACCTTGGCATTCCGCTTATTGCCAATGAAGTTGTCATCCACAACAAAAATGTAGCGCCTCCAGCCCAGTTGGTATAACGTCTCCAACTCAGCTAACATTTGTTCTGGGGTTTTGGTGCGCGGTTTGCGGCCATAAAGGTTGATGATGTCACAAAATTCGCATTGAAAGGGGCAACCGCGAGAAAACTGCACGGTAATCGCCAGATAGGCATCCAGATCTAGTAGATCATAGCGGGCGATCGGTGTCATGGTGACATCGGGTTTCTCGCTGGCTCTAAAGACACCACTCGGTTCACCCCGCTCCAGGGCCGCCAGGAACAGCGGGATTGTCAGTTCTCCTTCATCGAGAATCAGGTAATCTGCCCCAGCTTTTTGGGCAACTTCTGGATAGGAGGTGGGGTAAGGCCCGCCCACAGCCACTTTTTTACCCAACTGCAACCCTTTGGCAATCAATTCTTGAAAGTCCTTTTTCTGAATGATCATGGCGGAGATGATTACCAAATCGCACCACTCCCAATCCGAAGCTGTTTCTAATCGGACATTGCGATCAACAAACCGGATTTCCCAATCCGATGGTAACAGGGCTGCCACCGTAATTAAACCCAGGGGCGGATTGGTTGCTCTTAAACCGGCTAGATCTAAAGTCTCTTGATAGGACCAAAAGGAGTTGGGCATCAGTGGCCACAGTAATAGGGCTTTCATTCAGGTGTCTCCAATGAAGAAGCTATATGCTTTACATACTAGCCACAAAGCCCAAGTCGATCAAGACTTTTTTTTACTCATAAATTAGTTCTAAATAAATTGTGAAAAAATAGCTATTTTTTGGAGATTAGCACAATTAAATGAATGATGCTTGCTAAAAACTCGTGTTTTCCCATTTTTAAGTAGGGAGGCACAATTATTTGTAGGATGGGTTAGCGGTAGCATAAACTATGCGGGCGTTGGGTTTCATGCTTCAACCGTTCGGCAAAAGCTCACGGCCGAAGCCCAACCTACGTTCATCTTATATTTAATTCCACCCACCCACTTATCAACGCAATCTAGAGGCTGTTTGCATATTTTGGGTATTTTTGGGTAGGTTTCCTAAAAAATACTGATTCTGAAAAACCCTCTTAAAATTAGCAAGTACCGAATAGTAAGGGTTTCGTTTCAGTCCTTAGGAAGTCTATTTTATCGGTAAAACACCAGTTACTAGACATATCGACAATGACTATTTCTGGTCAGGTAAACATAAGCGTAATTACACTATTTTAACCGACCCATCATGACTTAACTACCAGAAAATATAGTTTATGTCTCTTTAATTTGGGACGATGAATAAATTAAATAACTTGTAATTATAGTCAGATTTATGACCAATATTAATTATATTCAGCTAGTTGATCCGATTAATTCTCCTCACTTAGCAGAGGAACAATCTCGCAGATAGCCAGTCAATCATCCTTGGGTGTGATTGTCCGATTTTAACTAATTGCGGTAAAATTAACCTAAATTCTCTATCGGCAAATTCGATGACTTCCTTCACTACTTCCCTAGCTCTTTTAAGTCAATTTAAATTGGGAGATTTAAACTTAGAAAATCGTCTTGTGCTTGCTCCCATGACGCGAGCGCGAGCCGGAGAAAAACGTCTTGCTAATGAGATAATGGCCGAGTATTACCGGCAAAGGGCCAGCGCCGGATTAATGATTACGGAAGCGACGGTAATTTCTCCCCAAGCTAACGGTTGGCAAAATACCCCCGGTATCTACACCGATGAACAAGCGCAAGCATGGCAAATAGTGACAAAAATCGCCCAAAGAAAAGGAACACCAATTTTTTGTCAATTGTGGCACTGTGGTCGCGCTTCTCATCCGAGTTTTCAGGAAAATGGGGCTTTACCAGTTGCCCCTTCCGCAATTAGGATTAAGGGGGAGTTGCATACACCCATAGGTAAACAGCCCTACGAGACCCCTAGAGCCTTAGAAACCGAGGAAATCGCCGCAATTGTCGCCGATTACCGTAAAGCCGCTCAGAGGGCAAAATTAGCGGGGTTTGATGGCATAGAAATTCACGGGGCTAATGGTTATTTAATCGATACTTTTCTGCAATCGGCCACTAATCAGCGTCAGGATAAATACGGTGGCAGTTGGGAAAATCGCTATCGTTTTTTACAGGAAGTAGTCGAGGCAATTTTAACTGTTTTTCCCAGTCATCGGGTGGGGGTGCGTCTGTCTCCCAATGGGGTTTATAATGACATGGGTTCCGAAGATTTTCGAGAAACTTTTCTCTATGTTGCCCAAAGATTAAATGAGTACAATTTAGCTTATTTGCATCTGCTAGATGGCTTGGCTTTTGGTTTTCATGAAAAGGGTCAACCGATGCTTTTGTCCGAGTTTCGGGCTGTTTTTAATAGTGCTTTAATCGGCAATTGTGGTTATACAAAAGAAACTGCTGAAGCCGCTATTCAGTTAGGAGATGCGGATTTAATTGCTTTCGGTCGCCCCTATATCAGTAATCCCGATTTGGTGGAAAGATTCGCCAATAATTGGCCCCTTAATCCCGATGCTGAGATGAAGGATTGGTATTCTTTTGACAAGGAAGGTTATATCGATTTTCCCAGCTATAAACCCTAGATTTCATCGTCAAACTGGGGTTGGGACGAGGATAAAGTTTATCCCCTCACCCAACCTTAACTTACCAACGATTTAAGAAACTGCCACCATTACCCCAGCGCGGTCGGGAATTAAAGAAACCACCACCGTCAGACCAACCATTGCGCCAGGGCTGCGCATTAACGAAACTACCACCGCGACCATCTCCCCAACCACCGACACGACTATTCACCCAACCGCGACCGCGACCATCTCCCCAGCCTAAAGCTTGTAAACTAGGATCGGCAGTACCGGACGGCAGTTGGTTAACTCGTTCGCGTACAGCGCTAGATAGACGACTTAAACGCGCCTCAATGGGATTAGCCTCGTCCGAGGCGGCCTGAGCGGTGCTAGTCAGACCGAAAGCAGATAAAGCGAGAAGAAAGCCGACTAAACCGGTTTTATTGCGAATATTCACCTGAATTTATGCTCCTATTTGGCTTCTTGGGGATTAATTTGGGCGTGTTCGATAACTTTGAAGGCAAAAAACGCCTTTAATAATTCTGGGGGGATGGGAACCATGCCTTGACTACCGAACCAGCGATCGATTTGACTAACGGTGGCCGTATCATTGGTGATGTAATCCTGCATCATTTTAACAATGGCATAGTTGACATCATCCAAAAAAGTAGAGTTATTTTCGGGAACCATGCAAGCAATGCCAAAATTAGCTAGAGCTTCTTCGGGGACGATTTCGTAGATTTTAGGGTTATCTCTGAGCATTGTTCCCGCTAAAGAAATGCTATCCCCCGCTATTGCGTCAATTTTACCGGTTTTTAAAGCTTCGATCGCTTCTTCTATGGTGCTGTAGGTAGTAACAATTGTCGCTTGCGGTTGTACTAATTTAATCACATCGACGGCCGCGGAAGTGGGAACCAAGGCGATGCGTTTACCGATTAGGGATTGAGGAGTGGAGAGATTGCTACCTTTTTTAGCTAAAATCCTAATCCCAGAAATGCTGTAACTGATGGAAAAATCGACAACTTTCGCCCTTTCCCAAGTAAAAGCCGTACTACAAGCGATATCGATTTCCCCGCTACGAATGAGATTAATTTTCTCTCCGGGTTGGTTAGCTTCCACCATTTGCAGGGTGACGGGACGACCGAGACGAGTTTCCAATCGTTTTCTAATTCGTTCCAACACATCCATAGAATAGCCGACTAATTCCCCCTTATCATTGATGTAGGAGTAGGGAATCGCATCAAAACGGGTTCCTACGGTCAAAAATCCCGTGCGAGCCACTTTTTCCACCACTGTTTCCGCTAAACTTGCACTAGCGAGGAACATAGGTAATAGGCAACCTAGTCCCACTAACTGTAAAATTTTCTTCATAAATCGAGTGCTTGCTCCCGTACAAACATAACTATACTAGAAGTCGCTAAAAAATCTTCAGGGTTTCTATAATAATTTCTGTGAACTTTGACAAATTATAGCAACTCTCCCAAATCTGACTACAAAAGTTTACTATCCCTAAATCCCCCTTAAAAAGGGGACTTAAATTCGATAATTCGATCGGTAACTTTGGTAATGATTTGGTAGTAGAAGTGTGTAAAAAATCAGTCTTTAAACCTTTAGCTTGATCATGACTTGGCTCTTCTGGTTTCTGTGTGAAAACGAGGTCTATACTGATAGTTTTTTCGGCGAAATAGTCCTAAAAGTTTTGCCCAATAAACACTTCACGATTCCATCGGCAAAAATTATCACACAAAATGGAAAATCATGTTGGGGCTGTTTGATACTTTATTCATGACTACAATAGAGTTCTTGCCTAATTAATTTTTGATAGTTCAAAAATGAGAAAAATAGGCATAAAATTGCCTAAAATCCCTAAATAGAGCATTTAATTGATTAACGCTCATTCTTAATTCTCCTGACTACTGACTACTGGCTCGGAGACTCCTCACCTAAGGTCAGATTTTTGATTTTTGCCAGAGGTCTAATGCCCAATTAGCAAAGGTTTGAGCTATCACCACTACAATAAAATCACTATCGATAGAGTAACCGCCGTCAACACACCTAGAGGTTCAGGTTTGTCTTGTCAGCTAAAAGCTGATGTGCAATACTTGAGGCAGTGCGGTCTTGGGGTCTCCCCCAGTAGAGCAACAATTAGCCAAAGCCATAGCAGATATCGGGTTTTATGAGGTTCGGCGACAGATGGAATACAAGAGTCCATGATAACTGATAACTGATAATGTTGGTTCCCCTTACCCGTCAATCGATCGAGCAAATTGTCCCGATTATCGCCACAGGTCCCCAGTACGCTCACTATTGGGGTAAATGGTCTGATTTTCTGCGCCGTTTATTCATTTCTATCATCGCTCTCACCGCAGCTTGGTTAATCGGTAATTTATTCGGCCCTGGTGGTTTAACAATTAAACTGATTTTCGACATTATCGCTGGTTTATATTGGCTCTGGGGTCCAGTTTATTGGGCCAGTGTTCGCAATAATACCTATCGTCGTCTTCCCTATGGGGGGTTTTGGCGCGGTCGCGTTTTCGATGCTTTTGTTACCGAGGAATTAATCGGGGAAGAAGAAAGGGTCAATAAACGCGGGGAATTAGAGATTATCGAAAATCGCCAACGCTGTATTAATCTAGAAATCGGTGATCAAACTGGTTTTTCGGCGATCGTTCGCGCTCCCCTCAAACGCATCCATAAATCGATCCGTCCCGGAATGGTGGCCGAAGCTTTGTTAATGTCTCGAGATCCCGATTTAGGGGATATCAATCAGCTTTCTGATGTCCATCTTCCCCAACTCGACCAGTGGATAGGGGAATATCCCGTGCTGCGACGGGATATTTTCCAGCAAGTTAGTCGCGAATTGGGAGGGGGAAAAGAACCCCGGCCAAAACCTTCTCGTTATTCTAATAATGTCATCCGAAGACGCAAAACCCGTTAATGGTTCGGCGATCTTTGAAACGATGCTGGTTTCCCGGTCATCAATGAATCATAATTTACAGATTTTGGGTAATTTAATCCTTGTTTTTGCTGTTTTTGAACCATCAAAAATTAATTATGCAAGGGGTTCAATATAATGTTAATTAAGCTTAGAAGGAGATAAATCGATGACGGCATCCTATGAGCAAGACTTTGGACTTTGGGCCGAACAAATGGCCGATTTATTAGCCTCCGGTCGGTTTTCCGAGTTAGATATTGAGAATTTAGTTGAGGAGGTGCGGGATTTGTCGAAACGGGAGCGCGATCGCTTACTCGCTAGTCTAAGATTAATTTTGCATCATTTATTAAAGTGGGACTATCAACCTCAACGGCGATCCTGGGGTTGGTTGGGAACTATTCAGCGAGAAAGAGCTAATATTAGGCTTTATTTGGACGATAGCCCCAGTTTAAGGCGATATTTAACCGATGAAAGCCTATTTAAACTCTATGCTGTTGCTTGTTGCGATGCCTTTAGAGAGACGGGATTAGAGTTTCCCCCCGTTTGTCCCTACGGTATTGAGGATATTTTAAATCGTTCTCTTCATTTGTCGGAATGATAGACGAAAAACGATTAAAGTTGGTAAGCTTAGATAGTATCCACAGAATCTTAAGTTTATCGCCATGGTTGACCCGTTAATTGTCTGGGGGGTTACTCAAGCCGCAGGTTCGCTTGTTCGTTCAGTAATGCAAGATTTGGCCATAGAGGGTGCAAAAGATTACGGAAAGGAATTTTTTAAAAACAGTCTAGGTAAAGTGTTACACTTACCTGAAAAAGATGTTCAAAAAGAAGCTTATGGCAAAGCAATGAAGGAGTTTTTAGAACTCTTTCAGCAACAGTTAGAAATGGCCGATCTGGAAGATGATCAAATTAAAAACTTTGAAAAACCTCTCAAGACTTTTATTAAAGATGACCAAGTTAAACCTATTTTAGGGGATGCTTTTGATATTGATTGTCAAATTCTTGATACTTTTAGGTTAGCTCAATCTTGGCAAAGACTTAATTTACCCCCGTTACCTGCTGAATTTAACTGGGAAAAACTAGGTAAATTTTATTTGAGAAAACCTCAGGAAATTATTGAAAATTCTGAAAAGCTAAGAGCCGTTTTTTTAGTTAAGTTACAGAATAAAGATAGCCAAAATATTCAAGAAATAGCAGGAGTTAAAACAGATTATAATTTAGATAACTATGCGGAAGGCTTAAAAAAGGAATATGGCCATCTTAAATTAGAATGTTTAGACACAACGACTTATGAGCAAATCAAACTCTGGCGAATGTTTGTGCCGCAAAATGTGAGACGATGTAAACAATTTATTCCTGGCTCTTCGGTTTGTGTTATGCAATGGACGGGGGTTATAAGGGATGTAACCCTTATATAGAAAAGCATTTAGCGATTTTTGTCAATTGTTTCTTATCTAGAGCGAACTAATCAATTAAGTCTCTTGCCAGATAAGGATTTAGTCGATTTATGCCCCCCTATCGAACCATAACAAGTAACGAAGAGCCTTATTCCTCAACTTTATGAATTACCTAAAGAAGTGCTGCAGGAACTTGTAGATAGGGGAGAAATTATTCAAGCGGAGTTAGAACAAATACAAGCAGAACTAGAACGAAAACGGCGAGAATATGTCAATGAAAAATTAGATCCTGTTTTGAATATCATCAATTCTTCTGAATACCCAAGAACCGTAATTTTAGGTAATCCGGGGGCGGGAAAATCGAGTTTATTGCAGTATTTAGCTTTAAATTGGGCTGAAAAAGAACTCAGTCAGCGTGTTTTGCTTCCCCTTCCTCTTTTGATAGAATTGCGTATTTATGCCAGAGATAAGGATGAAAAAAAGTGTAAGAATATTCTAGAATTTTTCCATCAAGGTAATCTGATTTGTCATCTCAATCAACTTGCTTTAGATGATAAGCTTAAAAAAGGTCAGGCTCTTGTGCTTTTTGATGGTTTAGATGAAGTTTTTAATCCTCAATTAAGACAAGAAATTGTCACGGATATCAAACGTTTTAGTATTCAATATCCTCAAGTGCAGATTATTGTCACTTCTCGCTGGTTAGGATATAAAGCAGAAGAATTAAATCATGCTGGTTTTGACCATTTTATGATCCAAGATTTAGATAAAGATCAGATTGAAGATTTTATCAAACGTTGGCATGATTTAGCTTTTGAAAATCGAGATGATAAAACCCAAAAACAAGAACGTTTACAAAAGGCAATTAAGGAGTCAAAAGCGATTCGAGAATTAGCAGAAAATCCTTTATTATTAACGATGATGGCTATTCTGAATCGAACTCAAGAATTACCAAGAGACCGCTCAAAACTTTATGAAAAAGCGTCAGAGGTGTTATTACATCAATGGGATTTTGAAACCAAGGAAGGATTAATTGATCCTGAACTGAAAAAATATCTTTACAATATTGATCTAAGAGATAAAAGGGACATTCTGCGTTTAGTCGCAAGTGCCATGCAAGCAGGAGAAAAAGGGTTAGCAGCTAATTTAATCTATAAGGAAGAATTAGAAAATGTTTTGACTCAATATCTTGAAAGAACGGAAATTAACAAACGAGTGGCTAGTGATCTGACTGATTTAATTATCAAACAACTGCGCTATCGTAATTTTATTCTTTGTTCTTTAGGTGGCAATGCTTTTGCTTTTGTTCATCGAACTTTTTTAGAATACTTTTGTGCTTGCGAGTTTTATGAAAGATTTAAAAAACGAGGATTACCAGACGGAATTAGTCTTGAGGATTTGAAAACCAAAGTATTTGGAGAACATTATTCAGATCCTGTTTGGAAAGAAGTTTTATGTTTATTGATGGGGATGCTAAGTGCAGAATTTCCTAAAGAAATTGCTGAAGAATTAATTAGTTATCTCATTGATATAGAGGAAGAAGATCAGGAATTTGCTTATCTTTTTTTAGCAGCAGATTGTTATGGAGAATTGCGAAACCAGTCTATTTATGTTGAACTAAGTCAGCGATTGTTAGATAGTCTTCAATCCTTAACTAAATTGTCTTATAGGTATGCTGATACTGATTTTAAGGAAAAAACAGTTGCTAAAATTGGAGCAATTTGGCAAGATCATCGGACAGGATGGAGTGTTCTTCAATCTATAGCAACTGAAAGAAATGTTTGGTATGTTCAAGATCAAGCTGTTATTCAATTATCTAGAATTGCTAAAATTCATTCTGAGGCGTTAGTTTATCTACAGGAATTTGCTAGACAGGGTAAATCAGAAGCAATTCAAGCTTTAGTAACCCATTGGCGAGATAATCCGCAAACTTTACCCATTATTCAACAACAAGCTAACAAGGGTCAATCAAAAGCAATTGAAGCTTTAGCAAACCATTGGCGAGATAATCCTCAAACCTTACCCATTATTCAACAACAAGCTAACAAGGGTGAACATAGAGCAATTGAAGCCTTAGCAAACCATTGGCGAGATCACGCTCAAACTTTACCCATTATTCAACAACTAGCTAATAAGGCTGAAGGGGAAATTATTGGACTTTTGACGGCATTAGCTAGAATAACAATTGACTCGGAAATAGGAGCAATTATCGAAACAATATTAGCTAGAACGGATGTAGATGCTAAAATCAAAGAAGGTTTTCAAGAATTTCTTTACTATAGTAATTTCAGAGATTGGAGAAATCCCGATTAAGATAGTCAGAACAAAAGAGCCGTCGGTGGTTATTTTTCTACTTTAAGAACTAAAATAACTGATCCTGAAATTTTAGTAAAATCTTTGCAGGATTTAGGAATAATAGTTAAACGTGAAGCAGATGTTCGTGGTTTTAACGGTCAAAGAGTTAGAGCAGATATTGTTGCTGTGCTAGAGGGAGATTATGATCTAGGTTGGAATCTTAATACCGACGGAAGTTTTGACTTAATTGCTGATTTATCGGGAGTTGCTAAAAAACATGATCAAACTGAATTGATTAAGAGTATCAATGCAAAATATGCTGTTAATAAAACCCTTAAAGAAATTAAAGAGAGAGGTTTAAATAAGCGCAATCTCTAATCTGCTAATTTTGTAGGGTGCGTGTTTGCGGCTACTAATTCTGTTAAAAAACTCAAATTAACAATCCGCACCCCACGCAGCAAATTTATTATTAAATTGGTGCATTATGCTTTCGCACTTTACACCCTAAGAGTGGTACGAAGTTGAAGGGTGATCGTTCTTGTCGGTGGGGTGGAGTGCGATCTCTGTCATCGAATAAGATATAATTGGGAAGGTAAAAATAGTTAAAGCATTATGAGTTACCAAAACATTATTACCATTGAACCTGGAAAACGCAGCGGAAAACCCTGCATTCGAGGAATGCGTATAACTGTGTACGATATTCTAGAATATTTAGCAGCAGGAATGACAGAAGCAGAAATTCTTGAGGATTTTTCAGAATTAACTTCCGAGGATATCAAAGCTTGTTTGGCTTTTGCTGCTGATCGAGAGAAAAAATTATTTATCACCTCTTTATGAAACTGTTATTAGATGAAAATTTGTCAGATCGGATTATTGATAAAATAATTGATTTATATGCTGATTCTCAGCACGTCAAGATTTTAGGACTGATCAATACTGATGATGCACTTATCTGGGAATTTGCCAAATTCAACGATTTTGTAATTGTCTCTAAAGATGCCGATTTTCATCAGCGCAGTCTATTATATGGTCATCCACCAAAATTTATCTATCTTCGTATTGGTAATAGTCCCACTGCAAAGATTATCGAAATTTTAAGGGATAATTTTTTAATTATTGTTGAATTTTTTGATAGTGAAACAGAAAGTCTGTTGATATTAAGTTGAGTGTGAGCGCATCATCTTGCGATCGCCTAATCTTGTAGGGTGCGTGTTTGCGGCTACCAATTCTGTTAAAAAATCAAAATCAATAATCTGCACCCCACGCACCAACTTTGTCATTAAATTGGTGCGTTACTACGATTAATTTTCTCACTGGATTGACCTAAGGAAACGCAACACACATTAGATAGGGTTTGCCGAAAAAGCTTTTCGTGGGGTTAGGAGTCAGTCCCAACGAAAAAATTTTCACCACCACAGATGAAAGAGGTTTCTTTCCCTACACCCCACACCAGTCAGTCCCGATGAAAAAATTTTCACCACCACAGATGAAAGAGGTTTCTTTCCCTACACCCCACACCCGTTCGGACCTCGGCCATCTATATATATAGGGTTTGCCGAAAAAGCGTTTCGTGGGGTTAGGAGTGAGTATTCAGTATTCAGATGCGGGTTTTCAGTTCACTGTTCACAGCAAAATACTCCCCAATCCCCCACTTCCCCAATCCCCCACTTCCCCAATCCCCCACTTCCCCACTTCCCCAATCCCCCACTTCCCCAATCCCCCACTTCCCCAATCCCCCACTTCCCCACTTCCCCACTTCCCCACTTCCCCAATCCCCCAATCCCCCACTTCCCCAATCCCCCACTTCCCCACTTCCCCACTTCCCTATCCCTTTTAAACAGGATTTATTATTAGCCTGTATCAGCATTTCTGATTCTATAGTTAAGTTTGGCTAATAACAGCTTATTTTTAGTTGCTTGTCAAGCCCCTATTATAATTTTTAATCTCTGACCCTGAGTCTGATTTAACATTGATCTTAAAAATCTGATTTTTTGTAGCGAAGAAAACAGTTTTATTAACCATTATCTGCATCGATAGAGAGAAATCGAGGAGGGCTGATAATCCTTGAAAGCCTTGTCAATACTAGCATTATTCCCCCTCGAAATTTCCCTAATTCCCTAAGTTTTCCTAACCTTGATCCCCTCTAGGAGACAAAAAATTAAAAACCCTTCATCTTAACTTGGTTTTTAGCGCCAGTCAACCCTTTATTTAAATTTTTGATTCTCTTGCCCGATAACGATATAAATTCTCGTAATGACCAACCGATTTTCCGTGATACGGTTGAACAGAAAGCAACCAAGTTAGCTCTGCAAGCACAAAGGAATGTTAGCAAGTTCCTTCAGCTTTGCATTGGGAACTTGCTAACGCACAATAAGAAAGTCTATGAATAAACAACTGATCAACAAACTACAAGCTGTAACTGCCCTTACCGTAGTGGGGACTACAGCCTCGATAATTTGTTCCCAGACAGCAGGACACAGCAACAGCCTGACGGATATTAGCGTAGGTCGTCAAACTGTTATCGAGTCAACTACTCAAACCGTTCTGTCCGCTTTTTCTAACAGTCGAACATCCGATTCAAATATTAAAGTATCACGTTCGGTTCAAGATAATGCTAACGAAATTCTAAAAACTTTGGAGTCCCTAGTGGACAAAGAAAATACCGTCCCTGCAAGCGTTACACCCCAGACCCAAGAGGCCATTCCTTCGACGATACAACCCCAATCACAACCCAATCAAGTCAAACCAGTCCCGGCCAGCAATCCTGCCTCAGTGACACCGCCAGAGAAGCCGAAAACAAGCCAAGCGGTAAAAACCAGCAGTCGCCCCCGTAAAAAGGGAATGGCCTCTTGGTATGGTCCTGGTTTCCACGGTCGTCGCACCGCTAGTGGTGAGACTTTTAACTCTAGTAGTTTAACCGCCGCCCATCGCTATCTACCTTTCGGCACCAAGGTTAGGGTAACTAATCTGCGTAACGGGCGCTCGGTGGTGGTGCGAATTAACGATCGCGGTCCGTTTAGCGGTGGTCGCCTCATCGATCTCTCCAGAGGTGCGGCAGCGATTATCGGTGTCTTCCAATCGGGAGTTGCCCCAGTGGTCTTGGAAGTTTTAGGCAGATAATCAGTTATCAGTTATCAGTAAACAGTTATCAGTAAACAGTTATCAGTAATCAGTAATCAGTAATCAGTAAACAGTGAAAAGACAGCACTGTTAATTTGTGTCTGGGAAAATTTAGTACAAATGCTCAGACTTCCTCCTTATCTCTGACTTGAAAGAGGGTGTAGGGTGTGGGGTGTAGGGAAGGAAACCTCTTTCATCTGTGGGGGTGAAAATTTTTTCATCGGGACTGACTAAAAACTCACATCTGATCAGTGATCACTGGTAACTGATAACTGATCACTGGTAACTGATAACTGATCACTGATCACTGATAACTGCTATAGTGATCCTATTGAGATTTGACTGGGTTTATGTTAGAAATTAGCGATTTATCGGTTAATTATGGCGGAATCAAGGCATTACAGCAGGTTAGCTTAAGGGTAGAAGAAGGGGAAATTGTCACCCTGATTGGAGCGAACGGAGCAGGAAAAACGACGACTCTAAAGACGATATCTCGGATTTTAACGGCAAAGACAGGGCGAATCATTTATCAGGGTCAAGATATTACCCATTTACCCCCCCATGAAATCGTTAAACGGGGAATTGCCCATAGTCCGGAAGGGAGAAGAATCTTAGCTCGTCAAACAGTCTTGACAAATTTGCAGTTAGGGGCCTATACGAGAAGCGATCGCCTAGAAGTAAAAAGCGATATCGAAAAGCAGTGGCAACTGTTTCCCCGACTATCGGAGCGCCGAGAGCAGTTAGCGGGAACCCTAAGCGGTGGGGAACAGCAGATGCTGGCGATCGCCAGAGCTTTAATGAGTCGTCCCAAGTTATTGTTACTAGACGAACCCAGTTTAGGACTAGCGCCGCAGATAGTGCGAGAAATCTTCAGTATTATCCGTAAATTAAATGAATCGGGAGTAACTACTATCCTGTTAGTGGAACAAAACGCCAATTTAGCCCTAGAAACTGCCAATCGCGGCTATGTTTTGGAAGCGGGACGCTTGACTATTGCGGGAAAAGCCGGGGATTTACTCAGGGATGAGCGGGTCAAACAAGCCTATTTGGGTTGATCGATGATGATGCGGCAACTATAGATAAAATTCTATGGTAAATGTAGGAGAAAAAATATTAACAAAATTTTACAAAGTCGCATAGAATGAACACATAACGAAATAGGTATTTTTTCTTACTGCCATGCTAACGGCTAACTTCCCCTGGCTCACTGCCATCATTTTGCTCCCCTTGCTTGCCTCCTTCCTAATCCCTGTAATCCCCGACAAGGAAGGAAAAACTGTTCGTTGGTTCGCTCTTGGAGTCGGACTAGCAGACTTTATATTAATGTGTTACGTCTTTTTACAAAAATATGATTTAAGCAACCCCAACCTACAATTAGTGGAAAAAATCGATTGGGTTCCCCAAATTGGTTTAAGTTGGGCGGTGTCGGTGGATGGTATCTCGGCACCGTTAGTTTTATTAGCAGGATTGGTGACAACCCTTTCTATCTTGGCCGCGTGGCAAGTGGACCGTAAACCCCGTTTATTCTACTTCCTGATGCTGTTGCTCTACGCCGCTCAGATTGGTGTTTTCGTCGCCCAAGATTTATTATTATTCTTTTTAATGTGGGAAATCGAGTTAATTCCCGTTTATCTACTCGTTTCCATCTGGGGTGGCCAAAAACGTCGTTATGCCGCCACTAAATTCTTACTCTACACCGCCGCCGCTTCTATCTTCATCCTCGTTGCCGGTCTAGCCATGGCCCTTTACGGTGGTGGTGCGATGACCTTTGATATGGCGGAATTAGGATTTAAAGATTATCCCCTCGCTTTAGAATTAGTCCTTTACGCTGGTTTATTAATCGCTTTCGGTGTCAAACTCGCTATCTTCCCCCTCCATACTTGGCTCCCCGATGCTCACGGTGAAGCTTCTGCACCTGTATCGATGATTCTCGCTGGTGTTCTCCTTAAAATGGGTGGTTATGGTTTAATCCGTCTTAATATGGGTCTTCTACCGGATGCACACATCTACTTTGCCCCGATTCTAGCGATTCTCGGTGTCGTTAATATTATCTACGGTGCTTTCGCTTCCTTCGGTCAACAAAACATGAAACGCCGTCTCGCTTATTCCTCGGTTTCACACATGGGATTCGTCCTTTTAGGGATTGCTTCCTTTACCGATGTGGGTATTAGCGGCGCTATGTTACAAATGCTCTCCCACGGTTTAATTGCCGCCGTCCTATTCTTCCTTGCTGGTGTCACCTACGACCGCACCCATACCTTAGCTTTAAACGAGATGGGTGGGATTGCCCAAGCGATGCCGAAAGTCTTCGCTCTCTTTACTGCCGGCGCCATGGCTTCCCTAGCGTTACCCGGAATGAGCGGTTTTGCCAGTGAAATTACTGTATTTATCGGTGTCACTAGCAGTGACGTTTATAGCCAAACCTTCCGGGTTGTGACTGTCTTCCTCGCTTCCGTTGGTTTAATCCTCACCCCGATTTATCTACTCTCCATGCTTCGTCAAGTTTTCTACGGAGATGGTTCTTCCTGCGATATTACTAACATTCTCCCCAACAAAAGCAACGAACAAGCAGTTTGTTTTGGTACTAGCTGTGTCCTTCCTGACGAATCAGAATATATTGACGCTAAACCCAGAGAAATCTTTATCGCTGTCTCTTTCCTCGCTTTGATTGTCGCTATCGGTTTCTATCCCCAATTGGCTACCCGTATCTACGATGTGAAAACGGTGGCAGTTAACTCGGAAGTGCGTCAAGCTTACACAGAAATCGCCGCTACTCGTCAAAATATCTACGCTGAAACTCAACCCGACGTAAGCGCCAAGGTTGCCAGTATATTCCAATAAATTGGCAAGTCTAAAGTGAATAGGTTATCAGGAGTGGAAATTCTGCTCCTGATTTTTTTGGGCGAGGAGAAAGATGCGAGCATTTGTACAGAAAACGGGTTTCTCGGAGAAACCCGTTTTCTACTCAATAACCAGATTTAGTATAATATCGTCTCTGGGATCAAAACAGAAGCTTAGAATAGATAAAATATGTGGACTTTTATTGATTTATTTGCCGGTATAGGAGGATTTAGAATCGCTCTAGAGAATCTCGGTTGTCAATGCGTTTTTTCCTCGGAAATCGATCCTCACTCCCAAAAGGTTTACTTGGCTAACTATGGTCATTTACCCGATAATCAAGACATCAGAAAATTAGAGGTAAAAACTGTCCCCAATCATGATATACTCTGTGGCGGTTTTCCCTGTCAAGCGTTTAGTATCGCCGGCAGAAAACACGGTTTTGAAGATGCACGCGGAACCTTATTTTTTGAAGTTGCCCGGATCCTACACGAAAAGAAACCGAAAGCTTTTATCTTAGAAAATGTCCAGGGGTTAGTCCATCATGATCGAGGTAAAACTTTAAAAACTATTTTAGATATACTAGAAAAGGATTTGCATTATTTTGTCCCTAGTCCCCAGATTTTAAATGCCAGATATTTTGGGGTTCCTCAAAACCGTCCCCGAATTTTTATTGTCGGTTTTCGAGAAGATTTAAATATTTACCATTTTTCCTATCCTCAACCAACCCATCAAGAAACTTGTCTCAAAGATATCCTAGAAGAAAAGGAAGTCAGCGTTAAATATTATCTCTCTAATCAGTATTTAGAAACTTTGTTTAAACACAAGGCCAGACACCAAAATAAAGGTAATGGGTTCGGTTATGAGATTATTTCTCCCGATGGGATCGCTAATGCTATTGTGGTGGGAGGTATGGGAAAAGAAAGAAATTTAGTTATCGATAAAAGACTGACTAATTTCACTCCCGTTACTCGCATTAAGGGAGAAGTAAATAAATTATTCGTCCGCAGAATGACTCCCAGAGAATGGGCAAGATTACAGGGATTTCCCGATAGTTTTCAGATTGTTGTTAGCGATGTCCAAGCTTATAAACAGTTCGGTAATTCTGTGGCTATTCCTGTAGTAGAAGCGGTGGCAAAAGAGGTGATTAAAACTTTAGATTTATCGAAGAAATCAAATGTAAACGTTAAATTTACAGACTGGCAAGGAAAACAATTAGAGTTATTCACATAATTGAAAAAACACCATGAATTATCGCAGCTATAATAGGGGAGAATGGACTGAAGTTTATGTATTATTTTACTTGTTGGGACAAAAAAAACTTTATAAAGGTGATGCGAGTTTTCAAAAACTCTCAGATTTCTTTTATATAAGCAGAGTTTTTCACTATGAGAACCTAGAAAAAGTAGAATTTCAATTAGAAAATAATCTCTCTGAAATCGTCATTAAAAGAAGTGGTTGCATCAATCAAAGAATTTCTGTTCAGGATTTCATTAATAAAGCAAATGACATATTTGAAGCTATTATAAATAGTCAAGGAAGGAGTTTTTCTATTCCAGCCATCGAAGATTTTCTCAAAAGTATCAATTGTCAAAATATTAAACAAGATTCAAGAAATGTTAAAGATATAGAAATTGGAATTATTGATACAAAAAGAGATAGGCATGACAATTTCAGTTTCTCAATCAAATCTAAATTAGGTCAATCACCAACAATTTTTAATGCTGGTAAAAAAACGGTTTTTATTTATAGGATTGAAAGCAATAATAATCTTGATATTCCAAAGTTGAAAGAGTTGGAATCAGCAACAAAAATTTTAAGAACAATTAGGGGTCAGTGTCAAATAGTATTTGACGAGTTAAAAACCAGAGAGTTTACTAACACTTTTTATAGAAATCTCATCCTGATAGATGATAGTATGCCAATTATTGTGGCGAACTTACTGCTAAATGCTTATAGTGGTGAAAATAATAAAAGTATAATAGAATTGCACAAAAAAATGACAATGGATAATCCCTGTGGCTATGAACTGCAAAATGTCGGAGAAATTTATGAGAGAAAGATAAAAAACTTTTTAACTGATATAACATTAGGATTAAAAGCTTCGGAAGATTGGAAAAAAGATAATACACCTAATGGATTTTTAGTGGTCACAAGGAATGGTGAAGTTCTTTCCTATTATTTGTTAGATAGGA
This sequence comes from Microcystis wesenbergii FACHB-1317, assembly GCF_014696875.1. GTDB lineage: Bacteria > Cyanobacteriota > Cyanobacteriia > Cyanobacteriales > Microcystaceae > Microcystis > Microcystis wesenbergii_A. The sequence goes on from NZ_JACJQV010000207.1 coordinate 30,539, forward strand.
AAACTTTTGAAGATTGTCTTTTTACTCAAACTAAGCTGGATGTACCTAGTAGAACAAGACATGATTATGGAACTGTATATCAGGAAGAAGGAAATTATTATATTAAGTTATGCCTTCAGGTAAGATTCAGATAGCAATCACGTTTCAGAGTTAAGCAATGTTTTTTCTAACAGCAAAATAGGATTCTGACTAGACGCGGTTTTTCCCTAGAGGTGATAATAAAAGAGCAACAGAGGTGATGGTTTCGCCGGTTGTGCTTGTTAAAGGTATCTTTCTTATACTACACTTGTAACACCAATCTGTTTAGTATTCGGGAGAGAAAAATTATGCGGACAATCACACGCACCACCACTACCGATATGGAAGTCACCAGCATTCGTCTGGAAAGAGTCCTCAAGGACAAGCTGAAAGAGATTTCCGGCAATCAAGGTTATCAAGCACTCATTCGCGATGTCTTGTGGAATTTCGTTCAGCAGAAATCAGGAGATTATCGACCTCAGTTTTGTGCCAGCGATATAAGGGCAGTATTTAACGCTACAGCTAGAAAAAATGAGATTTGCGCCCTTACAGGCAATTTAATCCCCGCTAATGAAACAATGTTGTTAGGTTTGACCATCCATGGCGATTTAGTCCCGTTGAGTATGGATAGTTATGCCAATTTAAAATAAGTTTGACTGGGGTGGGGGAGAATCCAGTATAGTTAGTCCTCACCCAAGGGAGATGGGAAGTGGGAATTATAAATTTAAATTATCAATTATGAATTGAGAGGTGGGGAGTTTTTTGCCGTGAACAGTGAACTGATAACCGATAACCGATAACTGATTACTGATTACTGATTACTGATTACTGATTACTGATGACTGAACCGATTTTACGAGTGGTTTTAATTAATCCGCAAATTCCGCCAAATACGGGGAATATTGCCCGTACTTGCGCCGCAACCAAGACAGAATTGCATTTAGTTGGTCCCTTGGGTTTTGAAATTAGCGATCGCTATCTGAAGCGGGCCGGCTTAGATTATTGGCCTTATGTAAAACTTCTGTACCACTTGACAATAGATGACTTCTGTGCATATCAACAAAAGAGCGGCGGAAGGGCGATCGGGTTTACCGTGCGCGGCAGCAGCAGTTATGTGCAGTACACCTATCAAAGCGGAGATTGGCTACTTTTTGGCAGTGAAACCGACGGTATTCCGGCAGATTTATTAAATAAGTGCGATGACACGGTTTATATTCCCATGGCAGAACCGGGGGTGAGAAGTTTAAATCTTTCCGTTAGTGTGGCGATCGGATTATTTGAGGCCCGACGACAATTGGGATTTATTCGTTAGCGGGATATTTGGCTATATAAACAGAGCAAATAAACTGAATTGACCCCAAAAATTAGAAAATTGCTTTTATTTAGCTCATTTTTGCCTAAAAATAACTTTTTTTGCTAGTATCAGAAAAAAATAGCGATCGCCGTCAATCTTGTCCGTAATAACAGCAAGAAATTATGTGGATTATCCTAGAGCAAATTAATTGTTGCTCCTTGTTAATTACATAATTTATTGAAAATAAAAAGGCAAGATTAGGCTCATGAATATCTTTGACCTTTCTCTCAATTTTTTTCGCAATTTACAGCTTTTTAATCGGCAAAAATCCACCTCTGGCTTAACTCAAGTCGAGATGTTAGTTACCATAATTTTATTAGGAATTCTCTTAACCATTGCCCTTTCTGTTTATCAGCGTTTAATGGCGTGGATTCGCTTAAATATCGCCACCTTTGAAATATCACAACAGTGGAAAAATACCCGTTATCAAGCCATGGGAGAAGGTTCTTATCCCCTATCTTTGTGCATGGCAGCAAGTGAAACCGAACAGATTAAAGTGGCAAAAGTACAAGGAGACCGCTGTGAAAATGTCACCGATTGGACTCCCATCACTCGCGGCGTTAGCATCGATACTAATAATTCTACCCTACGCCGAGTTAGTGGACCTGCGGGTAATCAAGGTACAATTTATCGCGCTAGTTGGGCCGATACAAGGGGGGGTTTAGGCGGTTCTTGGGGACAGTTAGGCAGAATTACATTAGTTGCTCCCGGTACACCGGACAAACGCTGTTTATTTTTATTCCGCGTTGATGGTAGTTGGGATATTCGCCAAGATAATAGATGTGTGCGTTAAAGCGGCAAAAGTTATCGTTATCTAAGGGAGGGCATCAGCCCAAAATCTAACATTAACGAACACTTTACACCATAATAATGTCGAGAGAGCCACGCTCAAAAATCAAGAATCCCGACAGATAGCCTTTCTGGGGGGAAACTTAGACGGTTTTCAGTCCGTCTGGGAGTACACTAGAAAATACTCACTTATTCGATCGAGCCGTTCATGATTATTTCCGTCGTAGCACTGAAGGGAGGGGTCGGGAAAACCACCACATCGATTCATCTGGCCGCCTATTTTCAAGAAAAAGCGCCCACCTTATTGATTGATGCGGATAAAAATCGTTCGGCTCTCCATTGGTCCCGGGAAGATACCCTTCCTTTTATGGTAGCGTCCCAAGCTGGAGCGACGGGACTGGTGAAACAATACACTCATATTATCGTCGATACCCAGGCCCGGCCGGAGCCAGACGAGTTAAAAGATTTAGCTCAGGGCAGCGATTTATTAATCTTACCCACCACTCCCAATCATCTCGATATCGATGTCGCAATTAAAGCGGCAGAATTGCTGTCCACGATGACCGATAATTATCGAGTTCTTTTAACCCAAGTGGATTCACGGACAAAAACAGGACGGGAAGCGCGGAAAGCTCTAGAAGAAGCAAAATTACCCGTATTTAAGCGAGAAATTCCCCGTTTAGTGGCTTTTGAACGAGCGGCCGAAAAAGGAGTCATCGTCAAAGATTATCCCGACACCCGGGCCAATTTCGGTTGGCTTTGTTACCAAGCGGTCGGTAAAGAAATTTTTGCCCTAATGACATAAATTGTTAAAAAAGTTAATATTAATATTTGTGTCATTTTTCCCCGAAAAGATACTTAATCTGCATGGGGACTTTTTGTAATCTTCCGTTAAGCGTTCACTCCTAAATCGGTAAAGTCTGAGACAATCAAAAAAGTCTGACTGTAGGAGAACCCTCTATGAAATTGGCCTATTGGATGTATGCGGGTCCCGCTCATATTGGCACGTTAAGGATCGCCAGTTCCTTTAAAAATGTTCATGCTATCATGCACGCTCCTCTGGGAGACGATTATTTTAACGTCATGCGCTCGATGTTGGAAAGGGAGCGTAATTTTACCCCCGTCACTGCTAGTATTGTCGATCGTAATGTTTTAGCCCGGGGTTCCCAAGAAAAAGTCGTCGATAATATTGTTCGCAAAGATCGCGAAGAAAGTCCCGATTTAATCGTTTTAACCCCCACCTGTACCTCCAGTATTCTCCAAGAGGATTTACAAAACTTTGTCGAAAGAGCGCGACAGGATGCCGAGGGAGATGTGCTGCTGGCCGATGTCAACCACTATCGCTATAATGAACTACAAGCGGCCGATAAAACCCTCTATCAAATTATCAAATATTACCTCGATAAAGCCCAGAGAAAAGGGGAAATTATCTCCCAGAAAACCCCTAAACCCTCGGTTAATATTATCGGTATTACCACCCTCGGTTTCCATAACCAACATGATCGCACAGAATTAAAGCGGTTAATGGCAGATTTGGACATTGAAGTTAACGAAATTATCCCCGAAGCTGCCTCGGTGGACAACTTAAAAAATCTGCCCCGCGCTTGGTTTAATCTGGTTCCCTATCGAGAAGTGGGATTAATGACAGCCAAATATCTCGAAAGCGAATTCGCTATGCCTTACGTTGATATTACCCCCATGGGAGTGGTGGAAACAGCCCGCTGTATTCGCCAAATTCAAGAGGTAATTAATGCCCAAGGTGCGGCAGTAGATTACGAAGATTTTATCAATGAACAAACTCTGCATATCTCCCAAGCTGCTTGGTTTTCTCGCTCCATCGACTGTCAGAATTTAACCGGGAAAAAAGCGGTGGTTTTTGGTGATAATACCCACGCAGCCGCTATGACAAAAATTCTCGCCAGGGAGATGGGAATCCATGTGGTTTTAGCGGGGACTTATTGCAAGTATGATGCCGATTGGTTCCGGGAACAAGTGAGTGAATATTGCGATGAAGTGTTAATTAGTGATGATAATGGGGCGATAGGAGATGCTATTGCTCGATTAGAACCAGCGGCGATATTTGGTACTCAAATGGAACGTCACGTCGGCAAACGTTTAGATATTCCCTGTGGAGTAATTGCTGCACCTATTCATATCCAAAATTTCCCCCTCGGTTATAAACCTTTCTTAGGTTACGAAGGCACTAATCAGATCGCCGATTTGGTCTATAATTCCTTTACTTTGGGTATGGAAGATCACCTATTAGAGATATTCGGTGGTCATGATACAAAAGAGGTAATTACTAAAGGTATTTCGGCAGATTCTGACCTAAATTGGAATAAGGAAGCTACGGTAGAATTACAGAAAATCCCCGGTTTTGTGCGGGGGAAAGTCAAACGAAATACCGAAAAATTTGCCCGGGAGCGAGGTATTGGTGAAATAACTTTAGAGGTAATGTATGCCGCTAAAGAATCCGTAGGAGCTTAATTATTTCTTAGGGCTGAAAGTTAACAGCATTCAGCCCTTTTTTTAAGTTATTTACTTAATCCCTGAAGTATTCTTTCCTCTACTCCTTTCCCCTGGATTAACACTCCAAATCCTCCTAAACCGGTGGGATTGATTAATTGATGTAGGGCATCTCGACGCTGAAATATAGTTAATATATCGATTTTTCCTTGAGAAAGTTGATTTAATCTATCCCCTAATCCCAAAGCCATTAAAAATAATCCTTGCTGAGTAAAACCGAGATTTTTTAAGCCTAATTTCTCCCCTTGACGTTGTAAAGCAGTAAAATCCACATGAGTGGTAATATCTTGTTCTCCCACCCACAAATAAGGATGATCATGACGCTGATGTTGTCGATAACATTGTAGGGTTCCTTGACTTCTTTGGGGATGATAATACTTTTCGGCAGTGTAACCGTAATCTATGGTTAAGATATAACCTCGATCGAGTTTGCGATTAACCGTTTCTAACCAGTCTAAAGCTAATAAGTTTACCTCGGTTTGATAACCCTCCGGATAAAGTGGTGAAGGAATATTTATCCCGACTAAATCAAAATAGTCTTTGATGCTGTTGGTGGATAAATCTGCGATAATCTCCTGAAAAGGTTCCCCCAATCCCAGATAAATTTCTCGTAATTCTCCCGACTCGATCACAACTCGATGGACAGGAAAAGCATCGATTAACTCATTACTAAACACACAACCCACAAGGGAATTATCGGCTAAATTCGGCCAACTTTGCCAAGATACCGGGGAATATCCCGCTAAAGTTGCCCGTTGTCTTTCCCTGAGTTTCTGAGATTGTTCGATAATTATATAACTGAGATTTTCATAAAAATCAGCATAGCTATGACTTAAATAATCAAGGATATCCTTAGCTAAAATTCCCGAACCTGCTCCCACTTCCACTAAAGTAAATCCTCGCGAATTGCCCAAAAATTCCGCCATCTCGACAAATTGCTCCGCCAACAATTGGCCAAAATCTGCCCCTAGGGACGAGGAAGTAAAAAAATCACCTTTTGAGCCAATTTCTACTTTTCCAGAGGTATAATAGCCATAATCGGGGTGATAGAGAGCTAAATCCATCCAGCGATCGAAGCTAATTCGACCCGCTGCTGATTGTCTAATTTCCTCTAGGATGATTGCTTCTAAATTCATCTTGATCAGGGAATTATGAATTATGAATTATGAAATGGGAATTAGGAATTATGAAATGGGAATTATGAAATGGGAATTAGGAAGGCTGTATCTCACATTTGCAGAAATACCGACAATCAGCAATTATCAGTGACTCTTAAATTATTACAGACGTATCAGCAGCTGCGTGTAAGCATCCCACCGAAAAACTAATGCGCGGGGGGTTTGGGGGCGGCGCCACGCCCCCAACGGGGGG
>NZ_JACJQV010000208.1 GCF_014696875.1 Microcystis wesenbergii FACHB-1317
GAAATAATTAGTTATTTCGAGCAAAGGACAACGAATGGGGTGGTCGAGGGAATCAACAATAAACTGAAACTAATAAAACGGAGAGGCTATGGCTTTAGAAACTTTCGGAATTTCTGGGTTAGAAGTATGTTGTCTTGGCATCTTGTCTGTTGATTTAGCATAAAGAGTAACGAAGAGCCGTTTTATATTTCGTTGTTTTTGTGCAGTTTCTCAAAGCACTTGCTCAAAACTTGGCTCAAGGTTTTCTTTAATTTCATCAACCTGATTAATTTCTTGGTTAGGAGGGTAAATTCAGCAGTTACCCCTAGGAGTTGCTTTAATGGTACTCACTACTCTCGAAGGAACCCAAGCAGCGGAAGAAGCTCGCTCTGCGGCTCCTTTCCCGTCACCTCGGTGAAGTGACTCCTGAAGGGCGATCGCAAATTCAATCTCTCTCAATTAATCAACTGGAAGCTTTAGGGGAAGCCTTGTTAGATTTTACCAAACCCGAAGATTTAGAGGAATGGTTGCGATCGCTTCTGTAGGTGAACTTGGTGTTAAAACTATTTGGTTGGGACTGGGAAGGTGACATGATATCAGCGAGACGTGGAAACTATCTGAATCAAATTAGTTCCCCCAGAGAACCCCCTTGAGCCATCTTGCACACTTTTCTCTCTTTGTCAAATTTTATGTTAAGAAAGATGTGACTAATGGATAGCTCTGGGGAGAAGGGGAAAAGCCAACCTAAGATTAACCCTGCACCATCACAGCGGCAGCCGCAGCCACACCGGCGCCAGGGGTGACACCTTCGACACCTAACTCGATTAAAGTCGCTTCAATGGCAGCGATAACCGTGAGGATATCCCTCTCACTAGCAAAACCTAAATGACCGATACGGAAGATTTTACCCTTGAGGTGATCCTGACCACCAGCCACAGCGATGTCGAACTTTTTATTGAGAGTCGAACGAATTTTTTCCGCATCCACCAGAGTGGGGGCCACCGCAGTAATCGCCGTGGAAGCCCAGGAATCCGCCGCGTAGAGGGGCAAATCCAGGGCGCGCATACCGGCCCGCGTCATCTTCGTTAAGCGTTGGTGACGGGCGAAAATTGCCGCTAATCCCTCCCTTCTCATCATTTGCAGAGAAGCTTGTAAACCGTACATCAGGTTAACTGGAGGGGTAAAGGGGGAACTATCCTCATCGGTGGCTTTTTTGTATTTGCCCAAATCTAGATAAAAACGGGGCAGTTTGGCGGTTTCGTAGGCTTTCCAAGCTTTTTTACTCACGGAAACAAAACCTAAACCGGGAGGAATCATATAACCTTTCTGGGAACCAGAACCGACCACATCTAAACCCCATTCATCGATGGGAATATGATAAGCTCCTAAACTGGTGACAGCATCGACGATAATTAAAGCTTCCCCGTGGTCTTTTACCGCTTTGTTAATGCTTTCCAAGTCATTGAGAACCCCGGTGGAAGTTTCCGAATGGGTGATAATTACCGCTTTGATGGCTTTTTCCTTATCTTCGGTCAGTTTAGCGATGAATGCTTCTGGATCTAGGGGTTTACCCCATTCTGCCTTAACTACATCCACATTTAAGCCGTAGGCTTTCGCGACTTTCCCCCAACGTTCCCCAAATTTACCATTATCCCCCACCAAAACTTGATCGCCGGGGCTGAGAAAATTAATAATTCCCGCTTCCATGGCACCGGTTCCCGAAGCGGTTAGCATTAAAACATCGCCACTGGTTTGATGCAACCATTTGAGATTTTCGGTTAATTCGGCAATTACCTTGCTAAAAGCACCCGTCCGATGACCTATCGGTGCTTTAGCCATAGCCAATAATACCGCTTCCGGCACTGGTGTGGGGCCGGGAATCATCAACATATTTTTATTTTCCATGGTTCGTCCTCTCTCGTTGGGCCATATTTAACAAGATAAAAAACCAAATCTCGATCGCATCAATTCTGAGGAGATGATTTAAGATTCGGCAAACTCTGATTATATCCCAGGAGGCAGGCTTGTCAGTTATCAGTGATCAGTTAGCAGTTATCAGTGGGAGTTTTAAGTGAGGATGATTATGGCAGTTATCTTGATGGTGAAGTACGCGGTTTTCCTTAACCAGTAATCAGTGAACTGATAACTGAGGTTCTTCGTTACTTGGTATGGCATAAATCGACTAAATCCTTATCTGGCAAGAGTTCCATTGATTAGTTTCTTCTAGAGCGAAAACAATTGACAAAAATCGCTAAATGTCTTTTTCTGTAAGGGTTTCATCCCTTATAACCCCGTCTATTGCATAGCACAAACCGAAGAACCATAACTGATAACTGATGACTGAAAAACCCCTAACCGAGATTTTCAAAGAGTTTCTGGATACCTGCGGCAGGATCGGGCAGTTTTACCAAAGATTCGCCGATTAGAACCGCATTTGCTCCCGCTTGCTTCACTTTCGCCAGATCTGTTGCTGTGTGTAATCCCGATTCGCTGACGATCAGAATACCTTTTTCTCGCACCTTTTCGCCCCTTGCTTCTAGTAATTGGCGAGTATTGTCTAAATCGACCTTAAATGTCTCTAAATTGCGGTTATTGATGCCGATTAGTTCGATTCCCTCAATGGCTAACACTCGATCGAATTCGGCCAGACTATGCACCTCTACCAAAGCTGTCATCCCTAAACCCTTGACAATTTTGACAAAATATGCTAAGTCTTGATCGCTTAAAATAGCGGCAATTAAAAGGACAGCATCGGCTCCTTTAGAGCGAGCGTAGTAGATTTGATAGGGATAAAGGATAAATTCTTTGCATAATAGGGGTAAAGATACCGCTTGCCGGACGAGGCTAAGATTTTCGTAACTACCTTGAAAAAACTTACTATCGGTTAAAACCGATAAACAAGTGGCTCCTCCCTGTTCATAGGTACGGGCGATCGCTACAGGATCAAAATCTTCCAGGATAACTCCCTTGCTCGGGGAAGCTTTTTTGACTTCGGCAATCAAAGCGGGTTGGGTTTTACCCTGTTTTAAGGCGGCTAAAAAGTCGCAAGGTGGAGCAGTATTAGCTATTTTTTGGCGTAATTCTAATAAAGGCAACTTTTCGCGCAATTTATCGACTTCTATCTCTTTATGCCAAACGATTTCTTCTAAAATATTTTGCGGTTGTGCCTCTGGCACTTTCACCACATAACTCAAATTCTCAACTTTAACGGCAGGATTGGGGTGTTTTCTTCGGATCTGCATTTTCTCACTGTCCAGAGCTTAACAGTGATTAGTTTAACAGTGATTAGTTATCGGGAATTGAAATAGAGACGCAGTTAACCACGTCTCTACAGACATTTATCTAGACTTTTGTGGATATTGCCAATCTTCACCGAAAGGCTATTGCATAGCTTCGATCGAACGTTCTAAAATTTTATCTTGGAGTTTTTCGTCTTCTTGACGATTTTCGGTTAATAAAACCCGCGCTTTCCCAGTTTCTGTCTCCCCTTCCCCTAAAAGCTCCTCTGTACGAGTTAAGACATTTTCTTCGAGCATTCCTTCTGCTTGGCGTTCTTGGGTTAAATTGAGACGTGCTTTTTCTTGAATATTCATAAATTTATCCTTGCCACAGGTGCGATCAATTCCTCCCTTCAGTCTGACACAAATTTACTATTCCGTATCATTAACTACAGAAAAATTTAGAATCTTACTGGGAAAACTGAGATTTAGGTATTTGTTCTCATTCCTTAAATGGACAGGGATCGATCGACCTCAAGCTATACAATAAAACCTATGGAACAATTCCCCAGCTTAATCAAGCTTGTATATCGGGGTAATAAGTAGGGAGGCACAATTATTTGTAGGATGGGTTAGCGGTAGCGTAGCCCATGCGGGCGTCGGGTTTCATGCTTCAACCCAACCTACGTTCATCTTATATTTAATTCCACCCACCCACTTAATTATCGATTGCCTAAACCAAGAGATTTCTTGACAGTATCCGATTCTATCGTAATATCCTATTTGCAGAGCTTATGACCAAAGGTAATTTAAACGATCTCATCCGTACAGAAGCTAATAAAGAGGTAGAATCCCAAACCTCTCCTTCTCCCAAACCTGCCAAGGAAACTAACGCCACCCTACAGGCAAAAATTAACGACTTGACAACAGAGTTAGAAAAAACCGAGAAAAATCAGCAAACTCTCCAAGAAAAGGTTATTTCTCTGGAAAAAGAACTTCAAGAACATCTGGAACTCTCTGTCAGTTTACAGCAGTTACAACAACAGACGGAGCAGTTACAATCTGTCCTCTCGGAAAAAACTACTTTGGTGGCACAATTATCGAGTCAATTAAGTAAGACAGAAACAGAACTGACTGAGAAAAAACAGTTAATTGAAAAATTATCGAGTCAATTAAGTAAAACAGAAACAGAACTGACTGATAAAAAACAGTTAATTGAAAAATTATCGAGTCAATTGAGTCAATCCCAAGCGGAATTAACCGAGAAAAAACAGTTAATTGAAAAATTATCGAGTCAATTGAGTAAGACAGAAACAGAACTGACTGATAAAAAACAGTTAATTGAAAAATTATATAATCAAATTAAAACCCTAGAAAATAGTCCCACCGCCACCCCTGAACCGTCAGCAATTACCAAACTATTGCCTAAGAAACCCAGTCTTTATAACTTTGAAATGACCACTTTAGCCCGTTATATTGCCCCCACTCCTACCCCGACAGAGTTAACGGATTCCGAAATCGGTTGGTTCGATTAATTATGGCTAGTAAAAATCAAGAACAACAACATCCACAGGAAAGACTAGATCGCCCGATTGTTGATCAGCTGCTGCAATCAGAACCCAATGATTTAAACTTAGCTGAATGCGCTCGTTTACGCATACGTTATCAAAACTTTCCGGGGGCAAGAGAAATCCAAAGAGATTTAGATTTAATCTTAGAAAAATGGCAGTTAGATGAAGCTAGTTTATGGGCAAAAACTCGACCACTGCACAGTCACGGACAAGTGTATCAAATTCGCCAAAGCGAGGAGCAACAGGATTGGAGTTAAATTGCAGCAGTTATCTTAGTGATGCGAGAGGAAAAATCAAACCTATAATTTGATTTTATCTAATAATCTCTGAAACCGATTTTTGGGTTTACTTGCTGGCGGATCTGCGGGGGGATTAGGATCATCTAGATAACGATAATATTTCCAGATATCCCAGTAGGGACATCCCGGTTCGATGCGAATTCCTGCCCAATGTAAATATTTTAAGGGCTGATTTAATCTCGGATCGATTAAGATATTCCCCTGACGTTGAAAATGAGAACTTCCCCCCCAATTTCCCGCTTGACAACCCGGAGCGCGGACAATATTAAATCGATTGGGAACTCGTTTGAGAATGGTATAATTAATAATCGGTTGATCGGAGGTTTTTTGAGAAAAATCAAAATATTCTGGATGAGCGGCACATTCTTGAAAAGCGCTATATAATTCCTGTTCTGAGAACAGATTCTTTTTACTAGCCCAAAAACCACCGTTAAACATTCCACTTAGATCATTTTCTGTGAAGATTCCTTCTTCTAAAACAATCGGATTAAAGACATCAGTAATCCCTTTTTTGTGTTGGTAATCACAGCAGAGAAAATCGTAGGTATCGAGGAAATTTAGATTATCTATTATTTTTTCAAAAACTACGATATCGGTATCGATATAAAGAAATTGATCTAATTCTCCAAACCAACACACCTGCTTGCGAAATTGATTGGGACGAGCAAAGAATTTTTCTCCGAAAATATCATAGATTTTTTGTGCTAATTCTTCCACTAATTGCAGATCGGGATAGAGAATAACGCCATATTTTTCGGACAATAAATCGGCAATTTGTTGATAATTATTGTCGTAGGGAATCAAGATGACGGGAGAATCGGGATCGTACAAACGAATACTATTCATTAATGCGATCGCTTGATCAACAACTCGATCATTAGCGGTAATGTAAATTCCTCGCTTCATAAATATCCTGGGGGTAAGAGTTAGAAATAATTATATAGCAGTTATCTTAATGGTGAAGTAGAAAGTTTTCCTTTTGGGGAGTCAGCCATCAGACTTCGGCGTGAGCTTTTGTCGAACGCTTTTTTCTCCCGATATCCCTGTTCACTGATAACTGATCACTGATAACTGATAACTGATAACTGAATAGCCGCTCAATCTTTCTCTGTCAACTCTTAAGAAGTCGTGGGTTTGATTTTTGAATTGGCGAATAAGTAGGGAGGCACAATTATTTGTAGGATGGGTTAGCGGTAGCGTAACATGATCAAGCGTTGGGTTTCATGCTTCAACCCAACCTACGTTCATCTTATATTTAATTCCACCCACCCACTTAATTAAGGAAAGATCACTGCTATTTGAACAGTTTTTTCTTAAGTTTAGCCAGAGAACTCTGCATCCATAATTTTTTAAGTCGCAGGGGTTCTAAACCTTCTATATCAGCCGGATAGCGTTTTTTAAGATCAAAGAAATCATTAATTTCTCTTAAAATTGTTTCAAAACGTGGTAGTAATTTTTCGGGATGATAATCATCAAGAAAATTAGCCGGTAAAGAATTAACGGGAAAATTACGGGCATAATTAAGAATACGTTCTAGATCGTATTGAGTGGAATAGGCCCCGATTTTTTGACAATTGAAACCGGGATCGAGATAATCGGCTAAGGCGCTATTAACGCTAGAAAATACCGTACAACCACAGGCTAAAGCTTCCAGGGGCGGTAAGCCAAAACCCTCCGTTAAACCGTTTACAGCCCAATATTCAGCCGAATCGTAGAGATAAACCCGACTGCGATTAAATAATCCCAATAAATCCTCCACATAGCTATCTAAAACCTTAACGCGACAGTGGGGACGGAGGGCGGGAACTAGACGATTGAGAAGATACTTTGAGGATTTGCGCCCCTGTACTAGGACATCGATATCTCTTTCTAAGCCTAAATTGAGAAATTCCGAGCCAATTTGATTAGGAAGATAGTAAATCAAAGCATTAGGAGCTTTTTCTCCCCAATAACCCATAGTATGGCGGCTAACGGTGATAATTGGTATTTGGGAGGGTAAACGGAAGCCGTAACCTGTACTATGGGCATGATAAATGATATTATGCGATCGCAATCTTGGCACCAGTTTAGGAAGATCAAAACCCCAGCTAACCACAAAAATACTGTCATCCGAGCTTATTTTCGCAAGTATATCCTCTAAAAAAGGATAATTTAACTCTTTTTGACGATAAGTCACAATCTGGGCGGTACAAATTTGACTAGCCAAATTGACGGTTTTCATTTCTGCCCACAGTCCACCCCCACCAAAAGGAGAAGTAGTACCGGGTAAGAGAAAATAGAGGTTTCTCATCAGGATAATAGAAGTTTTGGTTCAGCGGTAGTCGTAAGACTTTGCTATTATTGATCAGAACCGTGCCTGAGACTTTCACCTCAGACGGCTCCTAGTTTGACTGCTCCATTGTTAAGGATACAGCTTGTCTTAGGCGCTTGGAATATCCTCTTTTGGAAGTACCGGTTTCCCGCTGATGAGAAAGGCTGTAACTAAATATTAGAAGATAGGGAAATAAAAGCTTTTTTGCTGTGATCGGTAAACAGTGATCAGTTAACTGAAAACTCACATCTGATCAGTGATCACTGATAACTAACCGGTATAATGGGGGAGAAAACCGGAAAAAATCGATGTCTAGCCTTCCAGAAACCGACAATCCCAGCTACAAGGGCATCTTAGAGGCATTAAACCATTTAATCACCGTTGTTGCCCGTTTACGAGACCCAGAAAGCGGCTGTCCTTGGGATTTAGTCCAAACCCCGGAAACTCTGATTCCCTACGTTATCGAAGAAGCTTATGAGGTGGTAGCGGCGATTAAAAGTGGTGATAAAACTGCCCTTGCCGAGGAATTAGGCGATTTACTGCTACAGGTGGTTTTACAAGCCCAAATTGCCAGCGATGAGGGTAATTTTAGCCTAGAAGAAGTGGCTAGGGGCATCACCGATAAATTAATTCGTCGTCATCCCCACGTTTTTGGGGAGCTATCCCTAGAAAATCCCGAACAGGTGCGTCAAAATTGGGAGAAAATCAAAGCTGAGGAAAAAAATGACCCGACTATTAGCGGCAAATTAACCCGTTATGCCCAAACTTTACCACCCTTGATGGGAGCGATGAAAATTTCTCGGCAAGCAGCGCGAGTCGGTTTTGAATGGGAAAATATCGCAGGAGTCTGGGAAAAATTCGGCGAAGAGTTAGCAGAATGGCAAGAGTCCCTAGAATCGGGCGATAAAGAGCATCAACAGGCCGAATTAGGCGATTTACTCTTTACTATTGTCAATCTTGCTCGCTGGTATAATTTAGACCCCAGTATCGCTTTACAAGAGACTAATCTGCGTTTTATTCAACGTTTTTCCCTAGTGGAATCTGTCGCAGAAAAGCCTCTCCATGACTATACACTAGAGGAATTAACGGTTTTCTGGCAGCAAGCGAAAGCTAAGTTACATCAACCATCATCTGGGCAATAATGCAAGAGCAAGAAATTAATAAGGACAAATCCAAGAGTTTTTGGGCTTCTATTCGAGAAAATCTGCAAATTATCACTATAGCTTTAATTTTAGCCCTACTGATTCGCACTTTTGTGGCTGAACCTCGTTTTATCCCCTCTGATTCTATGTTACCCACTTTAGAACAGGGCGATCGCTTAGTAGTGGAAAAACTTTCCTACGATTTCCATCCTCCTCGACGGGGGGATATCGTCGTCTTTGAACCGCCGGCACAATTACAATTACAGGGATACCAAAAGGACCAAGCTTTTATTAAAAGAGTGATTGCCACAGCAGGGGATGTGATTGCTGTCAAGGAGGGCAAAATTTACCTGAATAATCAACCCTTGTCAGAGGATTATATTCTCGAATCCCCTCAATATAATTTAATGCCTTTGCTTGTGCCGCAAAATAACTTATTTGTCATGGGAGATAATCGCAATAATAGCAATGACTCCCATATCTGGGGGTTTTTACCGGAAAATAACGTGATTGGTAGGGCGGTTTTTCGCTTTTTTCCTTTTAATCGTTTGGGGATTTTAGGGGGGAATAGCTAATCAGCAATTTTTAGTCTTGATGATGTTGAACAATTAAGACGGAACAGGGGGCATGATGGAGAACATAATTACTCACACTACCTAAGAATAACTCTCCTAGACCCGATCGCCCACGCCGACCGATGACAATTAAATCAACATTTTCCTCTCGCGCCACTTTACAGACAGTTTTGGCGGCATGACCGTAAATTTGCCGGTATTCTCCCTTTACACCCATTTCTCCCGCCTGATTAGCCCTTTTTTGCAACATGGCCACCCCTTTCTCCTCGAATTCTTCCCATTGTTGCCGCCAAAAATCGAGAGTCAGATCATTGCCCTGGGCGGGGTAAATATCGGCTAAATTGGGCGGAATCGGTAAAGGGCTATAATCTTCTTCAGGGGAAAGGACGTGCAGTAGTAGAAGGTTAGCTTCGTACTTACTGGCTAAGGATACAGCCTCCTTAAAGACACTCTCCCCCATCTCTGACAAATCTACTGCTATCAAGATTTTTTGATACATTTTTCCACCTCTGCAACCATGCCTTATTTAACGGAATCCGACGCTATGATGAATGCGATCGATCACTTTTCTCATTTTCCCATTCTTTGGTTAGATACGGAAGTAGCCGATTACGATAGCAAGACTCCCCGTTTGTCTCTGATTCAAATTCTGGCTGATTCCACGGACTTAACGGGGGAGCGGGTGACAATTTTGGATGTTCTCGATCGACCCGATCTTACTGACTATTTTATCACTAAAATCATGCTGGTTGACCGGATAGAAAAGGTTTTTCACAATGCTAGTTATGATTGTAAATTTTTGGGCGGTAAAAGCCAAGTTAAAAAAATTACCTGTACCCTAGAGTTAGCTAAAAAGGTTCCCTACTATATTGCTCCTTTAGCCAATTATCAACTGAAAACTGTGGTTGAATTAGGTTATACTTGATGTTGACGAGAAAGGCTGTAATAGCTAGAAAAAATTGCTTGCGGGGATAATCTAAATGACTGTAAAGATCGCTTATCTGGGGCCGGTGGGAACCTATTCAGAAACAGCCGCTTTAGCATTTGCTAATAGTTTACCACCCCAGCCTCGTCAATTAATACCCTATCCTAGCATTGCCTTGGCCCTGCGATCGGTTGTCCAAAATCAGGCCGATTTAGCAGTGGTCCCGGTGGAAAATTCCACCGAAGGAAGTGTGGTAATGACTCTTGATGCTTTATGGCAATTACCCGGGTTACAGATTCAACAAGAATTAGTTTTACCGATTTCCCATGCACTTCTATCTCCCAGACAATCGCTAACAGAAATTAAAACCGTTTATTCTCATCCCCAAGCTTTAGCCCAATGTCAAAAGTGGCTAGAAAATAATTTACCTAACGTGCCAATTATTCCCACCAATTCTACCACAGAAGCGATTCAAATTCTCGATCGAGAGACTAATTCGGCCGCGATTGCTTCTCCCCGGGCAGCAAAACTGTATCATGTACCAATATTAATACAACCAATTAATGATTATCCCGATAATTGTACCCGTTTTTGGGTCATGGATTTAACTTCCCATCCTCAAGGGGAGCGAATGTCCCTCGCTTTTCAAGTTTTAGATCAACCTGGAGCTTTAGTCAAACCTTTAGAAGTTTTTGCCAAACGTCAGCTTAATTTATCTCGGATCGAATCGCGACCAACTAAAATATCTTTAGGGGAATACATATTTTTTATTGATCTAGAAATTAATCCAGAGCAACAGCATTTAATCGCAGCAACTTTAGAAGAATTAAGCAATTATACAGATGCGATCAAGGTTTTTGGTGCTTATCAGGTGGTTAATTTGCCTGTAGAAAGTTTAGAGGAATTATAAACTAAATTCCTCATAAATTACAGAAATTAAATAGAGATATTTTAGCTTTTAAGAGAGGGAAGAATCGGCAAAGATGAGTTTTCCTCTGGGGTAGAATCAAGCTTTCTTTCCCCCACTAGAGGAAGAATAATTTCTACAGTTGTTCCTAAACCTTGACCTTGACTAGAGATAGTA
Organism: Microcystis wesenbergii FACHB-1317; assembly: GCF_014696875.1. Taxonomy (GTDB): domain Bacteria; phylum Cyanobacteriota; class Cyanobacteriia; order Cyanobacteriales; family Microcystaceae; genus Microcystis; species Microcystis wesenbergii_A. The sequence goes on from NZ_JACJQV010000208.1 coordinate 11,105, forward strand.
ATATCTCCCCCCATCATTTTCATAAAATTCTTAGAAATAGCTAATCCTAAACCCGTACCGCTAAATTTTCTAGTTGTGGAACCATCAATCATCACAAAAGGACGGAATAATTTTGATTGTTGCTGGGGGTCTATACCGATTCCTGTATCGATTATAGTAATAATAGCCTGTGTATTTTCTAGGCGAGTTATTAAAGAAATTGTGCCTATATCAGTAAATTTAATTGAGTTAGAAATAACATTCAAAATTACCTGTTTTAATTTAGTGGTATCAGCATAGACTATAGGAATTTCTGGACAGAAAAGTAAATTTAATTTTAAGCACTTAAGTTGCAGCGATGCTGTTTGTAAATTAATAACTTCATTGATAATTTGGTGTAAATCTACTGGTTCAGGATTAACGGAAAGTTTGCCGGCTTCTATTTTAGCAATACTGAGAATATCATCAATAATTTCCAAAAGATGTACAGCTGCATTATCCGCTTGTTGCAGATATTCTTTTTCCTCCTCCTCACTATTACAAAATCCATCGATAACACAACGAATTGAGCCAATAATACCATTGAGAGGGGTGCGTAATTCGTGGGAAGTATTCGCCAAAAATTGGTTTTTTAATTGATTAGCATTTTCTGCTTCTTGCCAACTCTTAACTATTTCCTCTCCCCAAAGGCGTAAACGTTCGAGCATTTCCTCTAGGGCCGAGGCTAACTGATTAATTTCTCGAATATTAAAGTTTTGTGGTGTAATATTTTGCGAAGGAACTTTCTGAATATTTAAGGCATAATCTCGCAGTTTTTCTAAAGGTATAGCTAAATCCCTGGCAATCAGTACAATAGCTACTAAATAAGCTAATAATAAACCAGAAATCAGATAAAAAATTGCCTCCCAAATTTGTTGTAGAGGAGCCAGAGCTTGGGAGAGGGGACTAATGGCTAAAACTATCCATTTTTGCGATGATTCTCCCGTAACTGGACTGGGGAGGGAACTATAACCCGCGACTAATTCTTTGCCATATTTCTCGAAAGAAAATAAATGGAGAAATCTCTGTTGACCTCTAACAGCATTACTGATGATCAGATTGAGGCGGTCCGCATCAGCTTCTTGACTGATATGGCTACCAATGCGATCAAAATAGGGATGAGCGAGAATAATGCCATTTTCAGAAATAACCACGGGATAACCTGACAAAGAACCGGGTAAAACCTTCTCACGGTAAAGTAGAGAAGTTTGCAGAATCAGACTAGATTGTAATTGTCCTTGATTATCGTAGATGGGAACGGCAAAAACTAATTCTAATTGACGATTATTATTGGGAGACTTGGTTAGAAATTGTCGAGGTAAACTTCTAACTAAAATATTTTCGATATTACCAGCAAAGCTAGTCCGTTTTTCTGTCCATCTTTCTAGAGGCAAAGCTTTGATAATTTCTGGTTCACAGGCTTGATTTAATAAAGATTTCTTGGTCTTAATATCAATTAATTCCACACAGTTAATCTGATAAGGAAGCGGCGCTGTGAATTGTTGTAAAAAAGCTTTTTTTTCGGCTAAGTTTCCCTGTTTTAAAACCAGACTTTCACCCGCAGTGATAAGATTGGCCCGCAAAAATTGAATTGATTGGTCAATATTGTCTGCTTTTCTGATGGCACTTTCGGTGAGATTTTGACGGGCCGTTTCCAAAAAAGCCGATCGCGCCTTACGATAGGTGATATAAACCCCTATCAGTAGTACAGGAACACTAACCAAGAGTAAGCGAGAGAGCAGAATACGACGAAAGGAGGATTGACCGATAGGCATAGGCGGAAATTAGTTTGATTCTTGCTATCAAACTCCAGACTATACTAGCCTATTAACCAATCGGACTGGGTGATATCCCTCATCATTTGCCATGAATCGTCCTCACACCACCGTTATTTTAGCCATGAGTGCCGATGGTAAAATTGCCGACGCATACCAGTCAGCGGCCAGATTTGCTTCTGCTACCGATAAAATGCGTCTAGAACAACATTTATCGCGCATGGATGCCGCTTTATTCGGTGCTAACACCCTGCGCGCTTATCACACCAGTCTTCCTATCCGTCATCCCGATTTTCTCGCATACCGTCAACAACGGGGATTCTCTCCGCAGCCGATACAGATCGTTTGTTCTCATTCAGGCCAGCTTGATCCCCGGATGAAATTTTTTCAGCAGCCTTTCCCTCGCTGGTTAATCACGGCAGCGGAAAAAGTGGCAGCATGGGAAAATCGGGATTTATTTGAGCTTGTCTTAGTCTGCGGTGATTGGAAGGCTATTTTTAGTCAATTTACCCTTTTAGGTATCAAAAAGCTGGCGATTCTGGGAGGAGGTGAATTAATTGCCTCTCTTTTAGCTGAAGATTTAATCGATGAAATCTATCTAACTATTTGTCCGTTGCTGTTAGGAGGCAATAAAGCGGCAACTCCCCTAGGAGGAACTGGATTTATGGCTGATTCTGCCAGAAAATTACAACTTTTGAGCGTGGAAACCCTGGAAGAAGAAATTTTCTTACATTATTCCCTTCAACGGCAGTCCCACAAATCTCAAAACTAGATTACCTTAAATAGGGTCTGCTGAAAAAGTTTGTTGGTGGCGGCAGGGTGTGGGGTGTAGGGTGTAGGGTGTAGGGTTTTACCGATTTTGAGGTAGTCAGTTACCTAATTTTCAGGGAAAAAGTCCAGGAATTTTACCCCTGATCACTCCCAGTCCGGTACTTTTTGATTGCCAAAAAGTCTAAAAGTCTTACCCAACAAGGTTTTTATATTTATTCAGCAAACCTTAAATAAAAAGGTTGACTTATCTTGTCCCATGGTAGAACAGCTTAAACCCCAATATTCTGTCGCTTGGATTGATAAAATGAGTGAGATTCCCCAACAAAAATGGGATGCTCTCGCTCAACCCCTAACTACTCCCTTTCTAGAGTGGCAATGGTTACATAATATCGAAACTTCTGGCAGCGCCACGGGACGCACCGGGTGGCAACCTGCTCATCTAACAGTTTGGTGCGGTGCTGAGTTAATTGCCGCCGCTCCTTTGTATATTAAAAGTCATAGTTATGGTGAATTTGTCTTTGACCACCAATGGGCAGATCTTTCCCATCGTTTGGGGATTAGATACTATCCGAAACTGTTAGGAATGACCCCTTTTACTCCTGCGGTGGGTTATCGTTTTTTAATTGCTCCAGGGGAAAATGAACTGGAGATTACTGCTTTAATGATAGCGGCGATCGATCATTTTTGTGACCAAAATCATCTGTCGGGTTGTCATTTTCTTTTTGTCGATCCCCAATGGCGAATTTTAATGGAAAATTTTGGCTTTACTCCCTGGTTACATCATAGTTATATTTGGAATAACAAGGGTTTTCACAATTTTGAAGATTATCTGACGGTTTTTAATGCTAATCAACGCCGCAATATTAAACGGGAACGGAAAGCGGTGACTAATGCGGGGTTAATTATTAAAACTCTGGCTGCCGAAGAAATTCCCCATCATTTGTTCCCGTTAATTTATCGGTTTTATAGCAGTACCTGTGATAAATTTTACTGGGGAAGTAAATACCTGACACAGAAATTTTTTGAACAATTATATCCGAATTATCGTCAGCGAGTGGTTTTGATTACTGCCTACCAAAATGAAAAGGATACTAAACCGGTGGGTTTATCTTTTTGTATTCGCAAAGATACTAATCTTTATGGTCGTTACTGGGGCAGTTTTCAGGAGTACGACTGTTTACATTTTGAAGCTTGTTACTATCAACCGATCGATTGGGCAATTAGTCAAAATATTACCATGTTTGACCCCGGTGCGGGAGGACAACACAAGAAAAGACGGGGTTTTCCCGCTACTGCTAATCATAGTTTACACCGTTTCTATCATGGCAAAATGACTCAAATTCTCCGCAATTATATCCAGGAAATTAATCAAATGGAACAGGAAGAAATTGAAGCAATCAATCAAGATTTACCCTTTTCTAAGAGAGAAATTGAGTTTAACGAGTAATTTAGATAGGGTTTGTCCTTGGGTGCAATCAACTATGAATACGAGGTTCCGGGTGCAGATTGGCTAAAATCTCACTTTCGATCGCCGCTAGGGTTTCTAAACGTTGCTCGATCACTGTCCGTTCAAAATAATCCGCTGCTAATAGCCAATAAATACCATAATGACGCGCTTCGGAAGCCATTAAACCGCGATAAAATTGAGCTAATTGAGGATCGGGACAATATTCTCCCAATAAACCTAATCTTTCGTGGGAACGCGCCTCAATTAAAGCTGATATTAATAGCGAATCCAAAAGGCGATCGGGTTCTTGGTGACGAATCTGCGCCTTTAATTTAGCACCATAGGGGGGAGAATTTAAGGGAGCGAGGGGAATTCCCCATTTATCTAACCATTGATTTACCTGTTCAAAATGTTCTAATTCCTCTTGGGCGATCGCGGTCAATTTCCGCACCAGGGAAGCGTAGGAAGGATAACGAAACATGAGATTTAAGGCCACTCCTGCCGCTTTTCGCTCACAATGGGAATGATCGAGCAGAATAATCCCTAAATTATTAATTGCCTGTTCTATCCAATCCTCAGAGGTGGCACTGACTAATAAATTAATCTTTCCCATCGTCGCTGATTCCAATTTGCTGCATCTTTCACCCTAACCCAAAAAGTCAAATATTTGCCGAAAAAAGCAGACTTTGCCATTCTAAAAGTACAGGAATCGGGATGTTAAGATGACGGGGAGCCTCTAGGGGTAGGGAAAGTTTGATCGCTTCAGTAACGGGTAGCCGCGGCAAGATATCCTGCATCTCGTATTGACCGACATTAGCTGCTGGTGATTTTTCGGCAAAAGCATCCTTAGCCGCTAAAATTTCGCCTTTAGCCGTCGTTATCGTCAATCTTTCTCCATGGAGAAACTCAATCCCTTCAGGAAATCCCACCAAGCGCAAACTAATTTCTCGGGTTTCCCCATCCTTAATTCGTTTGAACAACACCACCTGCCAAGGACTACCAGTATCATCGCGCAAACTATGACGGGATTGATACAACAGCTGCCCCGGCCCCTCTAGCTGTTGTCGAGTTAGAGCTAGTGCAGACAAGGAAAAATCAATCTCAAAGCTGATAAACAGCAAAAAACTCACGAGAACACAAAATAATAATAGAAATCGTTTCATAACTTTATTGACATAACAGATAAAATCTGATAGCAACTTTGTCCCTTTAGCCAAGCCAATGCAACTATATCGCCATATAGCTATACTAGCATACTGTTTAAAAGGGATAGGAGAGTGGGCAGCGCCGGAGCTAGGTCGAGGAAGTTTGAGCATTTGTACTAAAATTTCCCATATCCAGTTTAAATGCAGTACAGCTGATCAAAAACTAAGGATACGGCTTCTGTGATAGCCTAGATGATTGGTGAAGCATAAACACGGCCAATCAATCAGATGGATTTTTTACTGGAAGTCGGTACAGAAGAACTACCCGCAGATTTTGTCGATAGCGCGATCGCACAATGGCAGGAAAGAGTTAGCAAGAGTTTAGAGACGGAATCTCTGGACGCGACTGCTATTCAAGTTTACGCAACCCCGCGCCGTTTGGCCGTGTTAATCACAGGATTACCGACGGATCAAGAAGCTCGCAGCGAGGAGATCAAAGGACCCCCAGTTAGTGCCGCCTACAAAAATGGTCAAATTACCCCCGCTGGTGAGGGTTTTGCTCGAAAACAGGGAGTTAGCACCGCTGCTTTCTCAATTCGTGCCACGGACAAAGGAGAATTTGTCTATATTGAAAAAACGATTCCAGGTCGTCCAACAGCCGAGATTTTAACTGAATTAATTCCCCAATGGATTACCCGTTTGGAAGGAAGACGTTTTATGCGTTGGGGAGATGGAGATTTAAGATTTCCCCGGCCAATTCGTTGGTTATTAACTTTAGTTGATGGGGAAGTTTTGCCCCTAGAATTAATTAATGGCTCTACCACTTTAACCAGCGATCGCTTAACGTTTGGTCATCGCATTCTACACCCGCAATCCTTAGCCATTAGTCATCCCCAAGCATATTTAACCAGTTTGCGAGCGATTTTTGTGGAAGCGGATCCGCAAGTGCGTCAACAGATAATTACTGATCAGATTACCACCCTGGCTAAAAAACTGGAGGGAGTGGCAGAAATTCCCGCAGATTTATTAGCAGAAGTGACCAACTTAGTCGAATATCCCACGGCAATTGTCGGCAAATTTGACGATGAATTTCTGGAATTACCCCCGGAAGTAATTATTACCGTGATGGTGACACATCAGCGTTATTTCCCGGTGAAAACTCCCCAGGGTTTGTCACCCTATTTCATCACTATTTCCAATGGCGATCCCCAGAAATCTGAGATTATCTCCGCGGGAAATGAAAGGGTTATCCGCGCACGGTTAGCTGATGCCAGATTTTTCTATACTGCCGATTGTGATGAACCCTTAGATAGTTTCCTTCCCCAACTGGAAACCGTCACTTTCCAAGAAGAATTGGGAACCATGCGCGATAAAGTCGATCGAATTATGGAAATTGCCCAGATGATCGTCGAACAGTTAAATCTCGATGAACAAAGTCGCAGTGATATAGAGTCCACTGCCATGCTTTGTAAAGCGGATTTAGTTACCCAAATGGTTTACGAATTTCCCGAATTACAGGGAGTAATGGCCGAAAAATATGCTTTAATTAGTGGCGAATCGGCTATAGTTGCCCGGGGCATTTTTGAACATTATCTGCCTCGCAATGCCGGGGATTTACTCCCGGAAACAATCACCGGTCAAGTGGTGGGAATTGCCGATCGATTGGATACTTTAGTCGGTATTTTTGGACTGGGAATGCTGCCCACTGGTTCCTCAGATCCCTTCGCTCTCCGTCGGGCTGCCAATGCAATAATTAGTATTATCTGGTCAGCCGATTTTAATATCAATCTTTTGGCATTAATCGAGCAAATAGCTCAGGATTTTGTCACCAGTCATCCCGATAAACCCAACCCGGCCAATCTGATTAAAGATTTCTTTTTACAACGTCTGCAAACTCTCTTAAGTGATGATTTTAGGATAGATTATGATCTCGTTAATGCAGTTTTAGGGGAAAACGATCCAGAGTATAAGTCTCGCGCTTTAGAAAATTTATTAGATACCCGTGAACGCGCTCGCTTTTTATGCCAAATTCGTCAGGATGGTCAGTTAGCCAACATCTATGAAACCGTCAATCGCTCGACCCGTTTAGCACAAAAAGGAGATTTAGATACAACTACCCTAGAGTGCAAGGGAATCATCGATAGGGAGTTATTTGAACAATCCTCAGAACAAGCATTTTATGAGGCTTTAATTGCCCTAATTTCCGAAACTATCAGCGCAAGAGAGCAAAGAGATTATCAGCGTCTCGTCACTGCTTTAACGGCAATTTCTCCCGTGGTGGCTGACTTTTTCGATGGCGAAAATAGTGTGTTAGTCATGGCCGAAAAAGAATCTGTGCGTCGCAATCGTTTAAATCTCTTGGGTTTACTGCGAAATCACGCCCGAGTTCTAGCAGATTTTGGGGCAATTGTCAAGGGATAATTCAGTTATCAGTTATCAGTTATCAGTTATCAGTTATCAGATTTGAGTTTTCAGTGGACAGTGGTAATCAGTGAGCAGTTGTCAATAGACTACCTTTATTGATTCTCCCCATCACCCCATTTCCCCATTTCCCCATCACCCCACACCCCACACCCCACACCCTACACCCTACACCCCACACCCCACACCCCATCTCCCCACACCCCACACCCCACACCCCACACCCCACACCCCACACCCTACACCCTACACCCCACACCCCACACCCCATCTCCCCACACCCCATCCCCCCACACCCCACACCCCACCCCCCA
>NZ_JACJQV010000209.1 GCF_014696875.1 Microcystis wesenbergii FACHB-1317
AAAAGCGTTTAAACTCTTCTGGATTCAAATTTTTTACTTTTTCGTAAGTCATTGTTTTTCTGAGTGTTTTACTTTATTTTACATAATCAGTTCCTATTTTTGCAGGAGGTCTATTCTCTTGTCTCGTGCCAAGGTTCCACCTGGCAATGGGAAAAGTCAGCGTCTCCCTCCCTTCCCCGCATTACAAGGGACATCCTTGCAACGCGGTACACTACCTCTTGCAAGAGTGCCTATTCCAACCAAGAAATTAATTTTGTCCTATCACCTAATAGTGACGTGGAGTATAAACCCATTGCTTGGTTTTACCTTGCTCAATCAGGCGAGTTTTACTCGATCCGATCAAAATTATAGTCCGCATATCCGCATCGTTAATAGTCATATCCTCTAGGAATTTCACCGTCACTGTTTCCCCTTTTCGTCCTAAATTACGCGCTAATACCACAGGAGTTTGCGGCGATCGCCATTGTAATAAAATCTCTTTTGCCTTCTCCAATTGCCAAGTGCGCTCTTGAGACACAGGATTATAAAATGCGATCGCTAAATCTGCCCGGGCTGCAAACTCAATGCGCTGAGAAATCACCTGCCAAGATTTGAGAAGATCCGATAGGGAAATTGCACAAAAATCATGGCCTAAAGGTGCGCCAACCCTGGCAGCCGCCGCCTGCATGGCCGAAATCCCCGGACAGACCTGAATGGCCACCTGCTGCCATGCCGGTTTGGCTTTTTTTTCTAATACCTCAAACACAGCTGCGGCCATGGCATAAATGCCGGGATCTCCGGAGGAAACTAAGACAACCGATCGCCCCTTAGCTGCTAAATCTAGGGCCATTTCCGCGCGATCTAGTTCCACCCGATTATCCGATTCATGGCGGACAATTGCTGGTTTTCTCAGGGATTCTACCAAATCCAAATAAGTTTTATAACCCACCCAATCCGTGGCTTTTTCCAATACTTCTCGAACTTCTGGCGACATCCAATTTAGCGCACCCGGTCCGGTTCCGACTATGGCTAATTTACCTTGACTTTCCTGGGCCAAATCCCCTGGTAGTAAACCAGATTTTTCCTTAATTGGCTGGCTTTCCTCACAGAGATAAACTAAACAGTTACTGCTAGGTTTTGCTAAGTTTAAGTTATTTTTATCGATAATCTCAATGCTCAGTTTTGCTGCTGATGAAATCGGTAAATTACTATTTTTTAACCAGTCCGCTTCACCGATTAATTTTACTTTTTCACCAGCTAATAAATCGGACAGAAACTTCTTAGCATCATCGGGATTAACTAACTGATAACCCGGTGGTGGCGATAATAAGGTCGTTTTAAATCTAATATCACCAGTGGTGGTAATTGCGGGGGAAATTTGCCAAACCGAGGCAATTTGACGAGCGAGATCGTTAACCCCCTGTAAACCCCCCAACAAAGGCACTACGGCACTACCATCTTCTGCAATTGCTAATACAGGTGGTTCTTGCCATTTATTAGTTAATAAAGGTGCTAAAGTGCGAATCAAAATACCCGCCGCACAAATGCCAATAATTGGCGTTCCCGTCTGGAAAAATTCTCGCACCGTTTCGCCAAAATTACTATAGGTAAAATCAGCCGACTGGGTACGATCTATTAACCCATAAACCACTGCTTCCGGTAGGGCTATTTGCACTTGACGGGCAACGGGGATACTGGTTTCTCCTAAAATGAGAATAGCTGGAGGTTTCATTTTGTTTCCCCCGACTGCGCTGCGGTTAACTTTTGGATAAATTCTTGATGTTCTACCGAGTTAATTCCAGCCTTTAAGCTGTCTAACACCCGTGACATATTGCCGTTGAGCATGGCTGAAACATCTAACCACAAACCCGGAAATACTAGAGAGCAAATCACCCCTTCTTGGTTGGGTAACAAAGAAATATAATCACCATCTTGTAAACTAAACCAATCAATTTTTTGGTCAAATACCTGCCAAACAAGGTATTCTTGAATACCACTGCGTCGATAAGCACGTTTTTTATCCCCTAAATCTATGGCGGCACTACTAGCGGCAATTTCTACTACCAATTCCGGCGATCCTTCTAGGTATCCCTCTGCACTTAGGGTTGATTTACCCCCGCTTTCTTGACTGATTAATAACACCCCATCCGGCTGTAGTTCGTTGTCGATATCCAAGCGAACGGTTGGCTCAATACCCATTTGTACTTGGGGTGTAGCAGCTTGATAAACTCCCAACCAAGTGATTAAACGTCCGTGGGGTTCAGCATGAAATTTAAACCGTAATGGGGATGCCATATACACAACTCCTTCGATCAGTTCGGCTTTTTTTAATCCGGGCATAGCTTGATAACGGCGCTCGAATTCGGGACGAATTAAGCGATCGCCATTTTCTAAAGGGGGTAAATGTTGAGTCTTTACAGCCTGAGAATTTAAGGATTTAGCCAGGGAAGAAGTCATGGGGGCAGTCTTTGGGAACAAAACAGCATTGATTTCATTATAGATTGATTTAATTTTTAATTGTCTCTATAGAGTTATTGGGGTTTAGTTTTACTAGGAATCAGAATTAATGACCAGTAGGTGACAGCCTCTGGATCGATTTCGGTAATCGGAATAATTTGCTGATTGGGTAGGGTTGCTCGTTCGATGTAGAGGGCGCGTTCTAATAATCCTAATTCCTGGAGAATATCGCGAACTTTAGCGAAATGTCTGCCTAATTTAATAATGGCTGCTGCATCGATAAAGGCTAGGCGATCCCGCAATATTTCTGCCTCTAAAGTAGCCGGCATGATGCTAAATACGTCATTTCGATAAGTGATAGGTACACCCAGCATTGCTGCACTTGCCATCACTGAAGAAATACCGGGTACGACTTCAATGGAAAAGCGATCGCACAAGCGATTAAAGATATACATAAATGTGCCATACAACATCGGATCGCCCACACATAGCACCGCCACATCTCGACCTAAGTTTAACTGTTCGGCGATATTTTCGGCGGCAAGATCATAATGAGGTTGAGAACTGCGCTCGACACTAAAAGGCAAAGGCATGGGAATTTCTATCTGCTCGGGACGGATAAAATCCGAGACAATTGCCCGTGCCAAAACTTTGCCACTTTCTAAGGTAGGATAGGCAATTACTGGAACAGTTGTGAGAATCCGGTGTGCTTTTAGCGTCAACAATTCGGGATCACCGGGCCCGATTCCTAATCCATAAAGTTTGCCTAATTTATTCATAATTCGTTCTCTTTTGCTAAAGCATTGACTGCCGCTGCTGCGATTGCGCTGCCTCCCCTACGTCCGTGCAGGGTAATAAATGGCACACCACGACTATTAGTTGCTAATTCTAATTTCGACTCTGCCGCTCCTACAAATCCCACGGGAAAGCCTAAAATCAAAGCTGGTTTATCTACATTTTGATCGAGCAATTCTAGTAGGTGAAAAAGTGCGGTTGGTGCATTACCAATGGCTACCACTGCTCCAGCTAAATGAGGTCGCCAAAGTTCTAAAGCGGCAGCGGAGCGGGTATTATTAATTTGCCGTGCTAACTCGCTCACTTCTGAATGATTGAGGGTACAAATAATCGGATTATTTTTAGGTAAACGGGCTTTGGTAATGCCATTAGCGACCATTTGAGAATCACAGAGAATTGCTGCACCCCCAGCGAGGGCATTTCGTCCGATTTTAACCGCGTCCGGTGATGCTTCTAAATCTTCTGTTATGTCTGTCATCCCGCAGGAATGAATTAGACGAACCGCCACATGAGCTAAATCATCGGGGAGATTTTTCCAGTTAGTTTCAGCCCGAATAATAGCAAAAGATTTGCGGTAAATTTCCTCACCATTTTTAATGTATTCCATTCTATTCATCTAAATTTTTCGATTTTTGGGAGCTTAAAATTTGGGCTATGAGCGGGGGAATCTTGGTAAATTCTCCCTCAAATATGGGTGTTTCTAATAATTTTTGACTATCACCCACATAGACTTGATAAGCTTCCATTATTTGGCCATTTTCCTCGATGGTAGTTCCTAAAAGGGTAATTTCGGCTGGACCCGGTTGAGCGCAGGATTTAGCACAACCGGTCAAATGAATATTAACAGGAGAATTGCCGGTTAAGTGTTCCTGCAAATAATCTGCCAGGAGAGAAGCATGAATTTGAGTTGCAGTGGCTGCTGCTGCACAACCGGGTTTACCGCTACAGGCAACTATCCCCGCATCCCATCCAAGAGAAGCGGATAATCCTAAGGATGCCAGTTTTGGCAACAATTCTGAGACTTTTTCATCGGGAATATCGGGTAATATAACAGTCTGCCAAGGGGTTAATCGTAACTGACCACTGCCAAAAGTTTCTGATAGTGCCGCTAATCCCCATAGTTGATTAGCCGTCAATTGTCCTAATCTTAATGATAGACCAATATAAGACAATCCGGGTTGCTTTTGAGGATGAATTCCCAGATGAAAATAGGGTTGAGTAGAATGGGCAGCTTGCTGGTATTCTTGCCGTTGTATTATGCCGGTAGAAGTCCGATGTAATTGAGAGTTAACTTGTTCGAGATATTTTGTCAATCCCCAATCTTTTAGTAGGTGTTTCATCCGAGGTTTTTTACCCTTGATATTGGGGGTTTGTTGAACATAATCGACATAAACCTTTACTAGAGCTTTCACCACAGCTAAACAGTTTTCTGGCTCAATTAATAAGTCCGTGTCATAGAATTGTTTATCTCCTACGAGGGCTAATCGAAAGCAAACAATAGAAGTTAAATTTGTCGGATTATTGACGGTAATTGCCGATAGCTGAATCTCGTTATAGCGGTGTTGCCAAGCCATAGTTGAACCGGTGCCAATTCCCACTGCACCACCGCCATCGATCCCGATACTAAATTTAGGACTTAGTTGGACAATTGATGGATAATTTTGGATAAAATTATCTAATTCTTGGACTAATGGACGAGTATCGATCAATTCTTGGCAGTCAATTCCAGCCGTGGGACTGGACATGATATTACGCAGATGATCGATACTGGGATTATGGGCAGCTAACCCTAATTTTTGTAGGGTTTGAAATTCTTCTAAACTGGGGGATTTTTGCAGTCCGCGAATTTGCAGATTTGCTCGATTGGTAACTTGTATTGTCGTCTGCCATTGTTCGAGCCAAGTGGCGATCGCTTTTCCCTGTGGAGAATTGAGCCATCCACCGGGGGTGCGGAGACGAATTAAAAACCCATCCTGGGCAGCAGTTCCATAAAATAAACCGGGACAAGCATTTGCTTTAACTAACCAATTCACCGTTGTTTGTTCTCCATGCGACGCAGAGAAGTAGTTAGAAAATTAGTTGTCTATACTACCGATCAAAAGCTTGTAATTGGTATTCTGACTCGCAAGGAAAAAGGGAAGATGTACTCTTTTTACTTGATTACAGCTGCGGCACAGTACCAGAATTGCACTGGACTTTCCCAAAGACAAGTTTAAGGATTATACCACGTTTTTGGTTGAAACTCAGTATCGTTAAGAATTGCTACATTTTCCCCCCTTTGTGCCAAGACAAATAAACCTTGACGATAAGCATATTTATCCGCTCCTTCTTCGATTTCAATGCCGGCTACTGCCCCATATAATTGTTTGTGGTTATATTCGGGGAAAAATTGCCTAAATTCTGTTAGATTCTTGATTAATTCTTTGACATCATCTACACTTAAACTACTTTTGACTTCCACTACTAGCACATGATTTTCATTAGTTACTAACACATCAATTTCTAGGGTTTTACCGTCGAGACGTTTTCTGACTCTTTGACTAACTTGATGTACGGGAATATCACGATTTAAAAATAAAGTCTCACAAGCGGGAGCTACCATATTTTCGACAAAACGTCCCCATTTACCGCCAAGATTACCAATTTCTTTACTAAGTCTGGTAATTTGGCGATCGGTTTTTAAAGATTGTTCTTTGAGAACACGCTCGGTTTCTTGAAAGCGTCGCTCGGTTTCTAAAGATTGTTCTTTGAGAACACGCTCGGTTTCTTGAAAGCGTCGCTCGGTTTCTTGAAAGCATCTTTCTGTCTCTTTTTGAGCTTCTACCAATTCGGCTAATAATTTCCAAACGTCATCGGCGGTGGTGGTCATAATTTTTCAGATAAATTAACTTGACAATAACCTGATTATATCTTGTTTTTAAACCCCCTACCAAGTTTGCGGTTGAAACTCAGTATCGTTAAGAATTGCTACATTTTCCCCCCTTTGTGCCAAGACAAATAAACCTTGACGATAGGCATATTTATCTGCTCCTTCTTCGATTTCAATGCCGGCTACTGCCCCATATAATTGTTTGTGGTTATATTCGGGGAAAAATTGCCTAAATTCTGTTAGATTCTTGATTAATTCTTTGACATCATCTACACTTAAACTACTTTTGACTTCCACTACTAGCACATGATTTTCATTAGTTACTAACACATCAATTTCTAGGGTTTTACCATCGAGACGTTTTCTGACTCTTTGACTAACTTGATGTACGGGAATATCACGATTTAAAAATAAAGTCTCACAAGCGGGGGCTACCATATTTTCGACAAAACGTCCCCATTTACCGCCAAGATTACCAATTTCTTGACTGAGTCTGGTAATTTGGCGATCAGTTGCTTGAAAGCGTCGCTCGGTTTCTTTTTGAGCTTCTACTAATTCGGCTAATAATTTCCAAACATCATCGGCGGTGGTGGTCATAATTTTTCAGATAAATTAACTTGGCACTAACCCGATTATATCTTGTTTGAAGGATAGAGCCTGATGGCAGATAATGAAACAGTAGCGATTTTTTTTTTATATGGCGGATCGCAATTGTCAGTCGAAATGGCTATCGATCATAGGAATTGGTGAAGATGGCTTAGAAGGGTTAAGTTCAGTGGGGCGAAGTCTGCTTTCTTTAGCATCAGTTATTGTCGGTGGTGAACGTCATCTGGCAATGTTACCCCCAGAGGATCGACGGCAAAAACTGCTCTGGACTTCTCCTATTCAAGACTCTGTGAACGAGATTATCCGCCTTCGTGGTCAATCCGTCTGTGTTTTGGCCAGTGGTGATCCCATGTGCTACGGGATTGGTGTCACCCTCACCCGTCAGATTCCCCTTGAGGAAATGACGATTATTCCCTCTCCTTCTGCCTTCAGTCTTGCCTGTAGTCGTTTGGGTTGGTCCCTGAGTGAAGTGGAAACTTTGAGTTTGTGCGGTCGGCCCCCGGCCTGCTTGAATGGGGTGCTGTATCCCGGCGCTAAACTGCTGGTACTGAGTGCCGATGCCCAGACTCCTGCGATCGCTGCTCGGCTGCTCAGGGAGGGAGGTTTTGGCGAGAGTTCCATCACGGTTTTAGAACATCTAGGGGGAACCCTGGAACGCCACATTCAAGGCATCGCCAACGATTGGCAGTTTACAGATCTGGCGGATTTAAATGTCATCGCCATTAGCTGCATCTCCTCCCATCCCCCCACCCTGGCGCCGCGCCTTCCAGGACTGCCGGATTCTGCCTACCATCATGACGGACAGTTGACAAAAAGAGAAGTTCGTGCTATCACTCTGAGTAGATTGGCTCCCCTACCCGGACAATTGCTCTGGGATGTGGGGGCAGGTTGTGGTTCCATTGCCATTGAGTGGCTGCGTAGCGATCGCCGTTGCCAGGGGATTGCGATCGAACATCATCCCACCAGATTACAATACATTGCCGATAATGCCGCCGCCCTGGGAACGCCTCACCTGCAAATCGTCGCCGGAATCGCACCGAGCGCCCTAGAAGATTTACCGCAACCGGACGCTATTTTTATTGGTGGCGGTATCACCACACCCCACCTATTGGAAACCTGTTGGTTAGCCCTGCGCCCTGGGGGTCGTCTTGTTGCTAACACTGTTACAATTGAAAGTGAATTAGTCCTCTTGCAATGGCATAGTAAATTAGGAGGGGAACTGCTGCGAATTGGCATTGAAAAAGCCGAACCGGTCGGCAAGTTTTTAGGTTGGAAAGCAATGGCTCCCGTAACCCAGTGGACTGTTCTGAAACCGAGATTGTAAATCCTTGATTTTCTCCTTGATTTCTCTTGCAAAAGTTGTAAATATCCTGACGACTGACTCCTAACCCCACCAACAAACTTTTTGCCGCAAACCCTACTTAGTCTCATGGTTTCGCAACTAGATAAAACTAACGTCACTGAAATTATCTACCCCGATAGCGATGGTCAACCCATGGCCGATAATACCCTGCAATTTCGTTGGATTACGACGATTAAAACTAATTTAGACTGGCTATTTCGCCAGCAGTCTGATGTCTTTGTTGCGGGGGATTTACTTTGGTATCCCGTGGAAAATGATAATAAACTGCGTCAAGCGCCAGATATCATGGTGGTTTTTGGGAGACCAAAAGGGGAAAGAGGTTCCTATCGACAATGGCTAGAAAATAACATTAGTCCCCAGGTGGTTTTTGAAATCCTCTCTCCGGGTAACACCCTCACGGAAATGGCCAAAAAACAGCTATTTTATCAGCGTTATGGGGTCGAGGAATATTATCTTTATGATCACCATAAAAATGATGCCAGTGGTTGGATAAGAGGGGAAAATCAGCTAGAAATTCTAGAAATTCTCGATAATTGGGTTAGTCCCCGTTTAGGAATTTGTTTTCAGTTAGGAGAACCAGAAATGTTACTTTTTTATCCCGATGGACAAGCTTTCACTAGCTATAATCAGGAAAAACAACGAGCGGAACGATTAGCCCATAAACTGAGGGAATTAGTCCTTAATCCTGACAATATCTAAGTTTATCTCTTAATCGCAGTTTAAAGTTAATATTTGTTAAGAGATAAATTGGGCTATAGGTATTTTCAGTATATAAATCCATACTAAGTCCTTTGAGTGCGGATTTATACTAAATCCGGTTATTAAAAACTGATTATTTATTTCCCCCAACCCTACCCCGATGTCGGGGGGGTTGGGGGGTTGCCTTTTGCATGAGCAGAAAACGGGTTTCTCCGAGAAACCCGTTTTCTGTGCGTTACTCAACGGATTTAGTATAATATTGTCAACATACCAATACAAAAAAAGGTGGGACTTGCCCACCTTTATCACTAAACTATTGTCCTTTCTCCACTGCTGCCACCATCAATAAAGTTTTGAGGACAGAATCAGGATTAAGACTGATGGAATCGATGCCTAATTCCACTAAAAATTGAGCAAATTCGGGGTAATCACTGGGGGCTTGACCACAGATACCGATTTTGCGATTATGGGCTTTAGCGGTTTCAATGGCCATTTTAACCATGCGTTTAACTCCCTCATTCCGTTCATCAAAAAGATGGGCAACTAGGGCAGAATCCCGATCTAATCCTAAGGTTAATTGGGTCAAATCATTAGAACCGATCGAAAATCCGTCAAACACCTGAGCAAATTGGTCGGCAAGAATTACATTACTTGGTAACTCACACATCACATAAACTTGCAAACCATTAACCCCGCGTTCGAGACCATTTTTCGCCATTTCTTCGAGGACTCTCATCCCTTCTTCGGGGGTACGACAGAAAGGAATCATCGGAATCACATTAGTTAATCCCATTTCTTCCCGGACCATTTTCAGCGCCCGACATTCCAAAGCGAAAGCCTCGCGATAATTAGGATCAGTATAACGGGAAGCGCCGCGCCAACCGATCATCGGGTTTTCTTCCTTGGGTTCAAAGGGTTTGCCACCCAATAAATTAGCGTATTCATTGGATTTAAAATCGGACATCCGCACAATTACATCTTTGGGGTAGAATGCGGCTGCAATCATGGCAATTCCCCGGGCCAATTTATCGACGAAAAATTGGGGTTTATCCTCGTAGTGTTTGGTTAATTCGGCGATTTGGTCTTTTACGTCTCCTTCTTCCAGTTCGTGGAATTTCAGCAAGGCACTGGGGTGGGCCTGAATATGGTTAGCGATAATAAACTCTAGACGCGCTAAACCGACACCTTGGGCAGGAATATCGGCAAAAGCAAAGGCTTTTTCAGGATTACCGATATTCATGAGGATTTTTGTCCGAGTTTGCGGCAAATTGTCCAGGTGAGTTTCGCAAATTTCAAAGGGTAGCAATCCGAGGTAAACTTTCCCTTCATCCCCTTCCGCACAGCAAACGGTGACTTCCTGACCGGTTTTAATCGTTTCCGTGGCATTATTGCAACCCACGATCGCTGGAATGCCCATTTCTCGTGCGATAATAGCGGCATGGCAAGTACGACCACCCTGATTAGTCACGATCGCGCTTGCTTGTTTCATAATCGGTTCCCAGTCGGGATCCGTGCGATTGGTGACGAGAACTTCTCCCGGTTTAAAGTTGTTAATTTTATCTACACTGAGGATAACTCTGGCTTTTCCTTGACCGATTGCCGCACCTACACTCCGTCCTACTGCTAAAACTTGACTTCTTTGCTTAATCTCGTAGGATTTAAGGATATTAGCGGCTTTTTGCGATTGTACGGTTTCTGGACGCGCCTGAACGATAAACAGTTCTCCCGTGATCCCATCTTTTGCCCATTCGATGTCCATGGGGGTGTAGGTTCCGCGCACTTGCGAGTAATGTTCCTCGATTTGGGCTGTCCAACGGGCTAAAGTAAGGATTTCTTGGTCACTAATGCAGAATTGATCCTGTTCTAGCTTGTTAACTCGGATATTCTTGGTTAAACGCGATCCTCCATCATCGTAGATCATTTTGATCGCTTTACTGCCGAGGCGTTTTTCGAGGATGGGTTTGTAACCGTTTTTAAGAGTGGGTTTAAAAACCAGATATTCGTCGGGGTTAACAGCACCTTGCACGACATTTTCCCCTAAACCGTAGGCTGCCGTGATTAAAGTGGCATTTTTGAACCCTGTTTCCGTATCGATGGAAAACATCACCCCGGAGGTGGCTAGATCTGAACGCACCATTTTTTGGACACCGACGGAAAGGGCGACGGCAAAGTGATCGAAACCGTTATGATGACGGTAGGAAATAGCGCGATCGGTGAATAAAGAGGCAAAACATTTATGGCAAGCTTCTAAAACTCCCCTCACCCCTTGCACGTTGAGATAGGTTTCCTGTTGTCCGGCAAAACTCGCTTCTGGTAAGTCTTCGGCAGTGGCGCTTGAGCGAACGGCCACATCTATGGAATGATAGAGATCATCGCCATAACGTTCACAGAGTCGGCGATAGGCAATAGCGATCGCATGACTTAAATCATCGGGGAACGGTGTATTGAGGATTAATGTGCGTGCTTGTTTACCTTTTTCTTGCAGGTTCTGCACATCGTTTTCGTCTAAATCTTGGAAAATTTGTCTTAATTGTGCGTCTAGTCCGGCTTTTTCGACAAAGTGACGGTAAGCGTAAGCGGTGGTGGCGAATCCTGTGGGGACATTAATCCCTTTCGGGGTTAATTGTTGGATCATTTCGCCTAAGGAGGAGTTTTTCCCACCGACTAATCCCACGTCTTTGCTGTCTACTTCTTCAAACCACAGAATTAATGCTTGTTCTCTAGAGGTTCTCGCAACATCTTGTAGTAGCATCATAAGTATTTTTACCTCTGTACTTTATACTTTCAGTTTAGCGACATACCATCTTCAAAAATCCTTGAGTTTGATATTTATTTACAAAACTCTATAATAGCCAACTCAGCCACGCTCACCCTATCTCTAAAGGGGTTAATTGTCTAGGTACTTAACACAAAAATTAACAAACTAATCAGGAGTCTCAACAGTAACTTTCCTCAATGATAGCCTTAGTTATCTCAAAATAGTTACAGCAGTTATCTCAATGGTGAGATAAGTAGGTGGGTGGAATTAAATATAGGATGAACGTAGGTTGGGTTGAAGCATGAAACCCAACGCCCGCATAGTTTACAGTACCGCTAACCCATCCTACAAATAATTGTGCCTCCCTACTTAGGAAGTTTTCGTTTTGGGGAGTCGGTCGTCAGCAGTCAGGAGTCAATACCAAATTAGGTTATACTTTTTTTTATGAGAAGGGCTGTAATTTAGCTTTAGGCATTTTCAAAGTCTGATAATAGTTCTTCTTCTGTTAAGTCAATCATCCCTACGCCAAAATCGGTCAATCTCAATAAAAAATTAACCCTATCCACTCCTAATAAATTGGCAGCCATACCCGATAAAATAAGTAGCTGGTTATAATTAAATTAAAAATGGATTTTAGGTTCGATCCCCCCTGCCCCCCTTGATAAGGGGGGTGCCGATAGGCGGGGGGATCCCCCTTAATAAGGGGGGCATCTGATAATTTTTAACGCCTACCTACTTAGGTTTCATCTCAAAGAGTTTTACTACCATAGCCCAGGTTGCTTCTCTCTCGAATTCCTCGCGGGTTTTTTGAAGAAAGTCGGGTAAATTTTCAGGATAATTTATGGTTAGTTGTAAAGTCATATATCGTGCTATATTTGTCCTATTTTTCTAGGTTGGATTTCACCTAGTTTAGCTCAATCCAACCTAGATTTATTTATAGTTGTGTGATGGTGACATCAACAGTTTTAACCGTAGTTCCCAAACTGGATAAGGGAGGTTGAATTTCCTGTTCATTACCCACCACAAGAGTCACAATTTGATTCGGTTGTAGATATTGTTGGGCCACTCGTTGAATATCGGCAATTGTCACCCCTTTTACCGCTTGTTGATAACGGAAGATAAAATCTTGGGGATAACCATAGTATTCATAGGTCATCAATCGCGATAAATTTTGACCAGGTTTCTCAAACTTAAAAACAAAAGAATTGAGAATAGAATTTTTAGCATCTTCTAATTCTTTGGCAGTAACGGGTTGATTGCGAAGTCGCTCGATTTCGCCTAAAATTGCCTTAATAAAAGGTACGGTAGCATCGGTGCGAGTTTGACCTCCAGCAATAAATAAACCAGGATAATCATAACGACTATTCCAGATACCATAGACAGAATAAGCTAATCCTTGACGGGAACGCACTTCATTAAATAAACGACCACCAAAACCGCTTAAAATCTCATTTAATACCGTTAAAGCGGGATAGTCGGGACTATCCAAACGACCCCCA
This sequence comes from Microcystis wesenbergii FACHB-1317, assembly GCF_014696875.1. GTDB lineage: Bacteria > Cyanobacteriota > Cyanobacteriia > Cyanobacteriales > Microcystaceae > Microcystis > Microcystis wesenbergii_A. The sequence goes on from NZ_JACJQV010000209.1 coordinate 13,026, forward strand.
AGATGCCCTAATAAAACCGTACTCTGGGTTAATTGAGGTTGATTGACAACAAAGACACCTTGAAGATTTTTTTGGGTTGCCGAAGGGGTGACAATTTTAGGGGTAGTGGCGGGATTTTTCCAATCGCCAAAAGTCTTATTGATTAATGCTTTCATCGACGGAGAATCAAAATCACCGACAATTCCTAAAATTATTTGGTCGGGACGGACATAGGTACGATAAAAATCGATTAAATCCTGACGGTCAATATTAGCTAAAGTGCTATATTCTACAGTACGAGCGTAGGGGCTATTATCACCATAGACTAGCTTTTTAAACTCCCGACTAGCAATATCATCGGGATCATCATTACGTCGGGCAATTGCTCCTTTTTCCTGAACTTTGGCTAATTCCACTCTCTGATTTTCAAAAGCTGGGGAACGTAAAACCTCAGCAAAGAGATTAAAAACTGTTTCTAAATCTTCACTAAGAGCGCTAAAACTAGCAGTTCCAGCGTTAAGATCGATCGAGGTTTCTACTAGGGCTGCTCTTTGTTCTAATAACTGATTTAAGACATTAGAAGGATGTTTTTCAGTGCCACCACTACGCAGCACGGTTCCAGTAATATCGGCTAACCCGACTTTTTCCCCGGATTCTAATCTTCCTCCCGTCCGAATCATCGCCGTACCACTTACTAAAGGTAAGCTCCGATCCTCCACTAAATAAACCACCATACCATTATCTAGTTGATAACGTTCGTATTGGGGAACTGTAACTTCAGGAAGGGGAGGAAAAGTTAAATCGGTAAAATGTCGCGGGGTTTGGGCAATTGCCGGGGAACGAAAAGCGAGGACACCTATCAGGGTGAGCAGGATTAAACCTAGCCATTGTAAGCGTTTTTTCATGATTATATTTATTTTAGGTTTTCGGTTTTAGGGTGTTGGGGTTTTCGGTGTTAGGGTTTTAGGGTGTTAGGGTTTTACTTAAAATTTCCCCATTTCCCCATCTATCTATTTTGGTAAAATTCGGCCAATAGTGCGATTTTCGGGGGTAAAAGTCTCTTTAGCCACCCGTTGAATATCAGCTGCCGTGACAGCATTATAAGCATCTAATTGGGCGAATAAATTACGCCAATCGCCGGTTTTTACCTCGTATTCAATCAAGGATCGCGCCATGCCCATGTTAGAATCAAGACCTCTTAATAGGGCTGCCCGTAGTTGATTTTTAACCCGTTCTAATTCCTGTTCCGAAACTGGTTCATTTTTCAATCTTTCCAATTCCAAATTCAAACCCTGCGCTACTTCCTCCAGACTGACATTAGGAGCGCTGAGAGCATAGAATAACAGCAAATTCGGGTATTTATCCCCCGGAAAGCCGTTAAATCCCTGGGCAGCGAGGGCAAGTTGTTTGTCCTCTACTAAAGCTTTATACAGTCGCGAAGTTCTTCCTTCACTCATTAAAGTGGCGATAACCTCGTAAACCGCATGATCGGGATGATTGAGGGCGGGACGATGGTATCCTTCTAAATACCAAGGCTGCGAGGCTAATTTTAGGGTAACTTCCTTTGTTTTGGTTTGGTTCGGTTCTACTACCTTCACCTGTGGGGGTTTCGGTTTAGCGGGAAAACGACCAAAATAAACCTCAGCTAACTGTTTGACCTGTTCTGGGTCCACATCCCCGGCGATAGCTATGGTTAAATTACTGGCAGGATAAAATTTATCGAAAAAGTTTTGGATATCTGAGGGTTCCAGATTGCGAATATCTCGATCGTAACCGATAACGGGACGTTTGTAGGGATGGACAGTATAAGCTTGATCGAGAAAAGCTTCGATTAATAGACCCAAGGGGCTATTATCCGTCCGCATCCGTCTTTCTTCTAGAATTACGTCTTTTTCTTTGTAAAATTCCCGTTGGAACACCGGTTCTAAAAATCTTTCCGATTCCAAAGACATCCACAATTCCAATTTATTCGACGGGAAGCTGTAAAAATAGCTAGTTGCATCGCTGGAAGTGGTGGCATTTAAACCGACTCCCCCCTGAGTTTCGACGATTTGCCCGTATTCGTTGCGTTGGACGAATTTCTCGGACTCTGCCTTAGTTTTTTGAAATTCTTCCGTTAATTTAGCCACTTCTGCGCTTTTACCCGCTTTTTTGGCCGCTTGTAGTTCTTTGTCTATAGCTTCAAGGCGATCGAGGACTTTTTTCTCGCTAAGATAATCGCTAGTACCGATGGTTTTTGTGCCTTTAAAGGCTAAATGTTCCAAAAAGTGGGCAACTCCTGTTTTACCGTCCGGTTCATCGGCACCTCCCACATCCGCGTAGGTGACAAAGGAAATAACCGGGGCATCGCGATTTTCTAGGATAATGAATTTTAGTCCGTTGTCGAGGCGAAATTCGGTAATTTTTTGTTGAAATTGCTTAAGGTAGGGGGTAATCGATTGTACATCGGCTGGTTGCTCTTTTGCTTGGGCAAGAAGGGGTGAGAAACTCCCAAAACCCCAAAACACAAGGAAAGCGACCCAAAAGCCGATTACAGCCCGATAATAGGGGTTATTTTTAATGATCATAGATAGTTTTATCAGGTATCGTGGGAGCGAGAGATCGATCGCTATGTTCGATCTTAGCAGTCGATTGTTAGGAGAGGGGAGTGAGAAGCCATCTCCCTGCTTCCCGCTCCCTTGCCAGATTGGGGAAAAACTCCGTTAGAATACTGAAAGCCGTTTACAAAACGATACAAAGTCATGACCGTTGCTTACCCTCGTAAATTCAAGAAGACGATGAGCGCTCGCGACATCATGAAGCGTGTCATTAGCGATCGCGAAATTCATCTTGTCACCCTCAACCGTTACCGCTACAACGAACAACGTAGCTGTAAAGACCTGACCGAACTGATCGAAACCTTAGACGGACAACCGCAAGAACTGATACAAGACCTTTCCCGTCACGTCGCCGATGAGGCCCGCCATGCCTACTGGTTAACCGATTTATTGATCGAATTGGGGGCCGATGTGGGGAAACCGCCGGGGTTGTCCTATATCGATGAATTTGAACGTCTTCTCGATCAAGATCAATTCCAAGGCGAAGAACAAAGGGAAGATGGACTGATTGCAGCCCTAGCGGCAATTAACGTCACGGAAAAACGGGGATGCGAATACTTTGCCGCCCATATCTATGCCCTCAAGGAAGGGGAACAAACCCCAGAAAATCTGAAAATTCGGGAAACGATCGCCAAAATTTTTCCTGAAGAAGCGGGTCATGTGCGTTGGGGCAATCGTTGGTTAGCCAAAATTGCCCAAAAAAGCCCCGAACATCGGCAAAAAGTCGAAAAAGCTAAGGCCAAATACTCAGCGATCGAACAGGCCGCCTATGAATCGGGTATGGATATCACCCTGGGGGCAGAATTGCGCCGCGTCGGTCATTTAATGGAAATCGCCGCCACTATGCCGCTTTGGGAACGTCCTCAATATCTGATGGAACGTTTACCCCAATCCCTTCTCGACCCGAAATTACAATTATTCCGGGTAGAAGCGGCTCAAAAAGCCTGGAATCGTGATCCACAAATGTTTATGGAACGCTTTTTGCCGATGTTTTTTAATGCGGACGGCAATATCGGCAAAAAAGAGAAAGTCAACTAATGTAACCTTGATTTTCAGGGGCAATCCTTCAGCGATCGCCGAAGAAATGTTCATCGAGGATCGAGAAAATCAGCTATTGTTTTAAATAGGGGTGAGTTCTCGGCTTTAGGGCCGGAGAAACACCACTTTTTTACTGTTTATTTTGGCTTTTCTTTTTTGGATTATGCGTCTTTTAGCTGCCTTCGATCGCTATCCCGATAGTGTATCGTTAACCCTAGAACCAGTAGCCACCGACTCGCAAAAATTTGATTTATATTTAACTTTACACCTACAAGCTCAAATTCAATCTCTCCTCGGCGGGGAAATTAAATGGGGACTGAAAGGAGGAAAATTAGATTTTGTTTTAGTTAATTGTCACCTGACACCAAATCCTCTTTCTAGTCAAGAGTTATACATAAATCGTATTAATAATCATCAATGGCGGTTATCCTTCAAAAGTCCTCAGTCAATATTTACAGGAGCGATCGAAAGGATTAACCTAGGAACCGTGAGTGTCGAGGAAGAACCTTATCATCTGACGGTGCAATTTTCGCTGACAGCTGCCGATATCTGTATCACGGAAACATCGGGATTATGGAAACATGATCTAAGTCCCAATAAACATAGTATTTTAGAGCGAAAGTTAGCATTTTTCCTGATGGAAAATCAATTTGATGCTTTTTTAAGTCGTATTTCTTTGGGTTCATCGCAGGTGGAATTAGATAATGTTCTAGTTGAACCGCAACCGGCAACATCAGAAAATTTAGAGAAATTGCAGGCACAAATCGAGGGAATTTATGCTGCTGTTAGTGATGATTTTCTGGAATTAGCCCAATTAGCTGAACTTAATCCCCTAACGGATTTTACTGGGGCAAATCTCCTGGCAGCGGAATTAAGTGGTATATCTTTAGGCATGGCTAATCTCTATCAAGCTAATCTGCGGGGGGCCAATTTAACCGATGCTGATTTAAGGGAAATTAACGGCAGTCATGCTAGTTTTAGGGGAGCGGATTTAAGCGGAGCCTTATTAGCTAATGCCGATTTAAGTTATGCTGATTTTTACCGTTCTAGTTTGGCTTTAGCTAATTTAATTGGCTCCAATTTAGAAGGGGCTAATTTAGTTGAAGTCAACATCACTCAAGCGAATTTTAGCGGGGCAAAAGTGAAGGAGGCAAAGTTTGCCGATAACGTGGGTATGACCGAGGAATTGCGGGAAAATTTACGCTTGCGCGGAGCTTTCTGCGATTAGTATCCTCCTTACTTATAGACTGGTAATATCTTAGCAATTGTCCTATTTCTCCATAGCCAGATAGAAAAAATATGCCCTTATTTACTCCAAGTCTCAAACAAAGCGGTCATCTCGATCAAATTTCGATTACCGTCTGTAATGTTGGTTCACGAAAACTTAGCACTCAAGACGATTATGGTAGCAGCGGATGGCAGATTTTTGCCCCCAATTTAACAATTTTGGGAGTGGATGCCGATGGGGATGCTTGTGAAGAAGCTAATGAAGAATTGGTGAGACGAAATATTAATTGGCAGGAAAAACATCTAGCCATTGCCTTGGCAAAATCTAAGGGAGAAAAGACTTTATATGTAACTAAACATCCGATGTGTAGTTCTCTTTATCATCCCAATGAAGATTTTTTAAACCGGTTTAAAAATTTACCAGAATTTGCTAACTTAGACTTTACTTTTGACCTAGAAACCACTACTTTAGATCAATTATGTCAACAGGAAAATATCCCATCTATAGATTTTTTACAAATTGATGTGCAAGGGGCAGATTTAGATGTTTTACAGGGAGGTTTAGAGATATTATCCCGCAGTGTTTTGGGTATACAAATAGAAGTGGAATTTTCACCTCTTTATCTCAATCAACCTCTTTTTGCTGACATTGATAAGTTTTTAAGACAACAATCTTTTTCCCTATTTCATTTAGCAACTTCCCACCGAATTCGCAGTATTTCTCCTATTCAATCTCAGCGACCAGGGCAAATACTCTGGGGGGAAGCTTATTACTACAGAGACTTAATTGCCCCAGATTTATCGGCTGATTTATTGTTTCTAAAAACCCCCGAACAAATTCTCAAACTAGCTTGTATTGCCGATGTGATGGATTTTACCGATTATGCAGTGGAGTTACTGGCTTATTTAACCGTTAATTGTGGACAAGATAAAAATTATAATTTTGCTGATAATATTATCGACGTTTTGAGTCAATTTCCTGACTTAACTAAGCAAGGACTAGCCAATTTAGAAATTTTCCAAATTCTTAAGGATTTCCTTAGTCCCGAGACCGAAAATTTCTGGAAATAAAGTTAAATTTTCACCGATTCTAGAGATTACCAGTTAGCTTAGGTTGGTTCAACAATTGAGGAGCGGTAAGCTGTTGACTATTAATCAAAAAAGAAGATTAGAGATTTTCCTCGGTATCTATGCCTAATTCCCGCAGTTTAGCCGCTAATTTCGCAGCTTTTTGCTTTTCTTGCTCGACTTGGTTTTCTGCCTCTAAAACCCGATTTTCTGCCTCCACAGCCCGATTTTCCGCCTGTTGTGCCGCTTCTGCGGGAGTGGGTACTAATTCCCCTTCGGGGGTAAAGTAGCGCAATTTATTGGCAGATAAACCCAAATATAAGCCTAATTGTTGACTCCAGAGCCATCCCTGGGGATTGGGAGCAATCGGTTGATATTGACCGCTAATTAGGGTAAATCCCTGAAATTCTAAGCTTTCTGGGTCAAACCCAAAATAATCGGGAGTGCGAAATATATCTTGATAAATTTGTTTTTTCTCCTCTCGGTCAACTTTGGCGGTACTATCGGAGAGAATTTCGATAATTAAATTGGGATATTTGCCCTCTTCTCGCCAAATTACCCAACTTCTGCGGTTAGGATTGGGATTTGTCCCCAAAACGACGAAAAAATCGGGACCACGAAAGAATTCTGACTTTTTCTGGTTGGGACTGTAATAGATAGTTAAATTGCCGGTGGCAAAATAATCTTCTCGCTCGCGCCACCACCATTCTAAACACTGAATTAGTAAAATAATTTGTTGTAGATGTAGGTTACTTTCCAAGGGTGGTTCATCACTCCAAAATTGGCCTTGTGGGAAGATTATCTCAGGGTTGACATGAGACTCGACTAGGGGTAAGCTTTGAGCGATAGTCATGGTTTATCCAACAGAGATAGGTCGATAACTTATTATAAATGATTGAATATACTTTTTGGATGGTTATAGCACCGGCAATTGAGTTAAAAAGTTAAAATGGGCTTAATGGCTACAATGTAAGAATATTAATAGCTCTCTGAGAGTTAAAAAATGTTAAAAACCAGCACTTTTCGAGTTTTGTAAGAGGTCTTATGAACAGAATTAACAATATTGTTTTGGTTCACGGTTTTTGGGCCGATGGTTCTAGTTATAATCAGATAACTGCCCAGTTATTAGCCGAAGGATACGCAGCGATCGCAGTGCAAAATCCTCTCACTTCTCTAGCGGATGACGTAGCTGCTACGAAAAGAGTTTTAAACCGTATCGAAGGACAATGTATTCTAGTCGGTCATTCTTGGGGGGGGATGGTAATCACAGAGGCCGGCAACGATGAAAAAGTTTCCGGTTTAGTTTATATTGCAGCGTTGGCTCCCGATGCGGGGGAATCGATGGTAGATTTGTTTAGTGAATACGAAACCCCATCACAGTATTTTCAAGAACAAGAGGGGTTTATCTGGATTTCTCAAGAGGGAATAGAGAAGATTCTCGCCAATGATTTGCCCGCCGAAAAAGCCGCTTTAATTTATGCCACCCAAACCCCAGCAGCCGCCTCTTTACTAACAGCAAAAACCACTACAACCGCCTGGAGAAATAAGCCGAACTGGTATATTGTCTCTAGTCAAGATCAAGCCGTACCCCCAGAATTACAGCTTAATTAGGCCGAGAGAATGGGAGCAAAGACAGTGGTTTTGGCATCCGGTCACGTCCCGACTATTTCCCATGCTTCAGAGGTTTTAGAGGTGATTAGAGAAGCCTCGAATAGGGGATAAGTAAATCGCCATTTTCCCCTTAAACAATACCGGAACGCAGGGCAATTACGGCCGCTTGTACTCGGTCGTCCACGGCCAATTTATTCATAATTCCCCGCACATGGGTTTTAATCGTATTGGTGCTTAAATAAAGTTGTTCGGCGATTTCAGCGTTACTTTTGCCCTCAACAATTAACTTTAAAACCTCCATTTCTCGCTCTGATAAAAGTGCTAGATTGGGATTAGGTTGCACTGCCGGCGGTTTGAGATTATCCATGACTAAACGGGCAATTTGGGGGTCTAAATAGGTGGCTCCGTCCTTAGCTGCTTCAATAGCGGCCAAAAGGCGATCGAGACTCGCTCCCTTGATACAATAGGCATCAGCGCCACTGGCCAGAGCAGCGATCACTTCCTGTTGGAGAGTGTGGGAAGTGAGCATGACCACATGAACATTAGCTAAACCCTCCTTAATCTGTTTAGTTGCCGCAATGCCATCGAGACGGGGTAAACCGATGTCCATGACCACTAAATCCGGCCGTAGGGACAGGGCTAATTGTACCGCCGCTAGACCATCACTAGCTTGACCGACAATCTCAAAATCCGGCTGTTCACCGAGCGCCTGTTCTAAACCTAACTGCATTAAAGGATCGTCTTCAACAATTAAAATCCGCATGATCTTTGATTCCTAACGGGAAAATGTACGGTTTTCACCCATCTGCATGAGGCAGAACTACTCCTAGTTTAGGCAATCTGGAAATAGATTAACAGTGATCAGTGACCAGTGATCAGTAAACAGTGATCAGTGATCAGTGACCAGTGACCAGTGACCAGTGACCAGTAACCAGTAACCAGTGAAGGATACTAAATTTATTGAAAATTGAAAACTTAAACGGTTCTTCGTTACTTGTTATGGTTCGATAGGGGGGCATAAATCGACTAAATCCTTATCTGGCAAGAGATTTAATTGATTAGTTCGCTCTAGATCAAAAACAATTGACAAAAATCGCCAAATGCCTTTCTATATAAGGGTTCCATCCCTTATAAACCCCGTCCATTGCATAACACAAACCGAAGAACCATAACTTAAAACTTAAACCTAATAACTTAAAACTTAAACCTTAAACCTAATAACTTAAAACTTAAACCTAATAACTGATAACTGATAACTGATCACTGATAACTGATAACTGATCACTGATAACTGATAACTGATAACTGATAACTGATAACTGATCACTGATAACTGATAACTGATAACTGAAAATGCTACGGATTTCATCAGATCGATCTAAAATTGTGCTTGTTGCCCTAGTTTATCTGGGTGTTGGTTGGCTAGGCTATCTCTGCTTAAATTTAGGGTCGCGACCGGCCCCGATTTGGATGAGTGCTGGTATTGGCTTGACTGCTGTTTTTTTAGGGGGAAAAAGGCTAGTTTTAGGCGTTTTTATCGGGGATTTGCTTCTTACCTTCTTTTTAGGGGCCAGTTGGCCCATAGCTCTATTTTCGGCGCTCGGTAGCAGTTTATCGGCTCTGTTAGGGGCGCAATTCTTGCATTATCTGAGATTTTCCGCCACTTTAGAGCGCATTCGCGATATCCTTTTACTGGTATTTTTAGCGGCTTTATTAGCCTCGGCAGTCAATGCCACTATCGATACTTTTGCCCGTAGTTGGCTAAATACTTGGGATTGGCGGCAATTTGGACAGTCTTGGGGCATTATCTGGCTCGGAGATAGTACGGGAATATTAATGACCACGCCGCTGCTGTTGCGTTTTTGCTTCAATCGTCACTCCCTGCGGGAACCACGGCAACCTCAACGCCTTGGCGAGGCCTTACTTTGTCTGAGTTTGCTAACGGGGGTGACTTCCGTGGTTTTTGGTGGTCAACAGGATTTTCTTAACCCCGATTGGAGTATGGTGCAGTACCTCGAATATCTGCCTTTTCCTTTTGTGGTTTGGGCCGCCATGCGTTTTCAGACCTGGGGAGCGGTAATAGCCAATTTTTTGGTGTCTATTTTAGCTTTGATGGGATTGGTCGGGGGAGTCAGCCCTTTTATCCTACAAGCTCCCGATCATACCAGAGGTGTCCTGATCTTACAAATCTTTTTAGTCATTGTCATGTCAACTTCTCTGTTTTTATCGGCGGCGATTACCGAAAGACAACAGATCGATCGAGCTTTAAATGAAACTTTAGAAAGAGAACATTTAGTAACACAAGTTGCTTTAAAAGTCCATCAATCTTTAGATATAGATCAGGTTTTAAATACCATTGTTGAGGAAATCAGACATTTTCTCGATGCCGATCAAGTCTATATCGGTCACTGTCAAGAGCGGGGTTGGTCTAAGGTAATCGCTGAGTCCCGTCGTCCCGAGATTCCCTCGCTGATGGGTTGGTTTCCCGAACCAGAATTACTGGAAGAATTGGGACAATTGTTTTCTTTAGATAAGTTAATTATTGCTGATAATACCGCTAAGGTAAAAACTCTACCCACTCTCAAGGGTTATTACGAATACCTGCAAGTTAAATCCTCTTTAGTTTTACCCCTAACGGTTAATCATCAACATTTAGGTGCTTTAGTTGTCCATCAATATTCTCATCCTCGTCATTGGCAAAAAAGCGAGGTCAAATTATTAGAACAGTTAGCCACCCAAGTTTGTATCGCTATCGGCCAAGCGCAACTATATCAGAGGGTGCAAAGCTTGAATAATAATTTAGAACGGGAAGTAGCAGCAAGAACCTTGGAACTGCGGGAAAAAGTCCGGGAAATTCAGCGTTTATACGAAATGAAAACGGTTTTTTTACAGGCAGTATCCCACGATCTTCGCACTTCGATTATGGGATTAGTGATGTTATTAAAAAATTTACAGTGTCGGCAAACAGAAAAAGTAACTATCTCGCGAGCAATGCTCGATCAGGTGGTGCGTAGTTGCGATCGACAATTAACTTTAATTAATGCTTTATCAGAAAATCATTTTGCTGAAGAACGGCCTTTAATCTTGCATCGTCAACCTCTATCTTTAAAAGAACAGGTGAAAATTTGGCTGAAAGATTGGCAAAAAGATTTTGATTTATACCAAGCTACTTTTATTAATCTTCTCCCCGATGATTTACCTGCTATTAATGCTGATCCTTGTCAGCTAAGAAGTGTTTTTGAGCAATTATTAAATAATGCCTTAAAACATAATCCTCCACCAATTCAATTAGCTTTAGATGCTCGTATTGACCAAGACATGATCTACTGCACTTTAAGTGATAATGGTATTGGCATGGATGAGGAACAATGTCAACATCTTTTCCATTTATATGTAAGAAATCTTCATAATCAACACCTAACGGGAATCGGTTTAGGTTCCTACCAATGTCGGCAAATAATCGAGGCTCACTCTGGGAGAATTGGGGTAAAAAGTACCCCACAGGTTGGCTCACAATTTTGGTTTACTTTACCCCTTGCCCATCAAAATTTTAGAGTGATTAAGCAGGATTTGGTCAACAGTAATCAGTGATTTTTAACAGGATCGAGATAATTATGCTTACCCGTCAATCTGGGATTAGATTTGCTTTAGGTTTATTGATTATTTTCAATATTTTCTATTTTGTCCATCTCGCCTACTATAGCTATGTTTGGCACGATGAATGTTTTGTATTACTGCATCTTTCTGGTTACACACCTGAACAGTTAATTAACTATCTGTTCGACGGACAAATTAAATCTACAGAACAACTCTGGCAATTGCAAGGGGTTAATTCTGTGAAAGGTTTTCCCGATACCTTAGCCTCTCTTTATACTAGCTCAAATTATGATCTACCTCTCTATTATAGTTTCCTCTGGTTTTTAGCAAGATTATTAGGCAATTCTTATTTAGTCTTAAGAGGATTTTCGGTAATTATTTGGTTTGGTATTTTATGGAGTTTTTACCATTTGGCTTTGACTTTATTTAAAAATAAAAATGCCGCTTTAATCGCCGCTACACTTATCTTCTTTTCCCCGCGTTTTACTGGTTATGCTCTAGGAATTTGGGAATACGGACTATATGTTTTCTGTTCGATACTTTCTAGCTGGTTATTTCTCAAAGCTATTGATTCCTCGCAACCGAAAAAAGATTGGTTTTTCTATAGTTTATCCCTAATCGCTGGTTTATATACCCATGTTTTCTTTATCTTTGTTCTAGTAGTCCATAGCCTATATTTTCTGCTACAGCTGAATTCTTTTAACTCTTTAACCAAAAAATACTATAGCATCAGCTTACTTGCTTCCCTAGGTATTTATTCAATTTGGTTAACCCGGATTTTTACCAGTCGATTTACTGTCTTTGGATGGTCAAAAGGCAGTTTACCCCTAGAGATCCTTTGGCAAAGATGGGTAAGAATGATCGCTCGTTTATTTTATAATTTTAGTTTAACCAATTCCACCATCACCCCTATTATTGAATACTGCCTAATTATCTTCGTCATCATCTCCTTTATTTATCTGGGCAAAAAAGCCGATAAAAAAGTTTTTACCCTGATTATTCTCCTGACAATTATCCCCTTTTTCTCTCTTTTAGCTTGGGATCTAATCGGAGGATTTCGCTACACGGCTGTGGGCAGATTTTACTTACCAAGTTTTCTCGGTATGCTGCTGGCAGTTACCTTTTTACTAAGCAACGGATTACAGCAGCGCCAAGGCTGGGCAAAAATTCTCTTAATATTATGGCTATTTTTCGGATTAATTGCCAAAATTCCCTATCCAACGCCAGCAACTAGATATGTGGGCTATGGTAGTAATATTCCCAACGCTTATACAATGATTAATCGCAGTCAAAAACCTCTAATTATTTCAGAACATTGGTTAGATACCTTGCCCCTGATTCATACCACTGATGCTAAGACAAAGTATTTATTTGTTCAGTCGAACCCTAGAGTTTCCATCCCATCCTTAAAAAATCAATTTACCGATATTTATCTCCTCAATCCTTCCCCCAGTCTCAGACAATATTTAGATAACCAGTCTGTACAATTATCCCCTACGGAAAATCAAGCCTTTTGGCGAATTGATTAAAAAGCCATTGACCCCCCTTGCCAAAATAGACCACAACCTGATAGACTCAATGAACCAAGGCTTCAGGGAATAGAATTGGGCAGTTCATCCCTAAGAGGGATTGACTTTTACAAAGTTTTATGCTTGCTCAACTGGAGAGTCCCCGAAATCTGGTGATTAAGAGTTTTAGCCTTTTGGCTACTGGACTGACTAAGCAGACCTAACCAATTCAACTGTATGATACCGAGTCAAGACATCGGCGAGGCAGTAGATTCAGTCAGGAAAACTGACGCACAAGACTTCTCTAATTTAATGCCTAGACCTGGCTGGCAACAAGTGGCGGGTTTAGGTAGAGGCTGTTTTTGGTATTGAACCCCGATTCTTGTAGTTATTTACCGGTTTTAGTGATTGCCAATAGGGATTTTAAGCCCGTAATTGGTTGAAAATTGCTATTTATTCGCAAAAATCCCTAGTCGCTCCCTGTACTAACCCTAGAAATCCACTTCATCGTCAGTAATTTTCCCCAACCCATTCTCTGGAAATCAGCTTCCAGAACAATTTAGTTATTTTATGAGTAGCAATGCCTTAACCGATCGTGAACATCTAATCGAACTGTATAATCGAGGTGAACGCAACTTTGCGGAAGTCAGACTTAGCGGAGTCAATTTAAAGAGACAGTGTTTAAACCAGATTAACCTAAGTCATAGTTACTTAAAACGAGCCAATTTAGCCGAAGCTTGTTTAATTAACGCTAATTTCAAGGACGCTTCCCTCGAAGAAGTTAATTTAAGCAAAGCTTGTCTTATCGATGCTAACCTGACTAAAGCCGACCTTTCTGGGGCAAATTTGCACCAAAGTAACCTAAGCGGCGCAATTTTGAGTAATACCGTCCTCAAAAAGGCTGATTTAAGTTCTGCCTGTTTAATTCACAGTAGCTTACTTTTTGCTCAACTGTTCAGAGCAAATCTCGAAGCCGCTAATCTCACCTCAGCCACTTTAACCCATGCCATGGCGGGGAAAGCTAACCTAAAACGGGCCATTCTCACTCGTGCTATTCTTAGCTCTGCTAATCTTAGCCATGCTAACTTAAAAGAGGCTAACCTAATTCGAGCCTATCTCTATCAAGCTAATCTGGAAAACTGCCATCTTCAATACGCCGACCTCAGCTATGCCGATTTGCGCGGGGCGGATTTACGGGGGGCGGATTTACGTTATGCTAACCTGGAAGGGACTAATCTGACGGGAGCTAACCTCAATTCTAGCGATTTTGAGGGAGCGAACTTAACCGGAGCCGATTTAAGTAAAACTGACGCTAATAAAGCCAATTTTCGCCAGGCTAACTTAACCGGTTGTAATCTTCTTGGCGCTAATTTAGCCTCCGCTAACCTTTCCGGTGCTAATCTACACCAAGCGGGATTACTCTTGAGTTATTTAGTGGGAAGCAATCTTAAACGAGCTAATCTCAAACAAGCTAACTTAATTGGGGCGATTTTAACCGAAAATAACCTTCTTTCCGCTTCCCTTGAGGAAACTATTCTTCCTAACGGCAGTCGCGGTAATCTCCTTTCCTAATATTCCTAGAAAAACCCAGTTATAGAGACTTTTCCGCCGAGGTTTCTATAACCGTGGGGTTTTTCTTGGGGAATGATGAATTATGAATGATGAATTATAAATTATAAATTATGAATTGGGAGTGGGGAGTGCCAGAGTTGGGAGTGGGGAGAATAAATAAAAATAATCTCCTGAATACTGTCTCCCGTCTCCTGTCTCCTGTCTCGACTAGGAAATTAATTTTGCACGACTATTCAGACCCCTCAAGGCCATGAACCGAAGATAATGGCAGACAATTACTTAATTTTACTGATAACAGGCGTTTTTTCGGGCTTATTAGCGGGTTTATTTGGTATTGGGGGTGGCACTATCTCCGTGGCGATCCTGTTAAATTTGGGCTACAGTTACGGGGAATCGGTGGCTACCAGCAGTTTAGCGATCGTTTTTACTTCCCTAGGGGGTACGATCCAAAATTGGCGATTAGGTTCCCTCAAATGGCAGCGAGTTCTCCTCTTAGGTTTACCCGGGATTTTTACGGCATTTATCGGGGTCTATCTGGTCAAATCTAGCCCCAAACACCTCCTAGAAGCGGCTTTTGGTTGTTTTTTACTACTCAATATCTATTTAACCAATCTCAAGCAAAATTTAAGCCAAAAAGAGCCAGTTTCTGCCCTTAGATTGCATCCTAATCTAGCCTGTCTGCTAACCGGAGGAATCGCTGGATTTTTAGCCGGTATTTTCGGAATTGGCGGTGGGGCGATCATGGTGCCACTACAAATGATTTTTTTGGCAGAAAAGATCAAAATCGCCATTGTCACCAGTTTAGGTGTGGTTTTACTCAATTCGATCGCCGCCTGTTTCGCTCATGCCCAAGCCGGTCATATTCTTTATCTACAAGGGATTATTTTAGGTATCGGTGGTTCCCTAGGTGTACAAGTAACCACTCGTTTTTTACCGAAATTACCGGATCGATTGGTGCGGATTACTTTTTATATTTTTCTGCTACTGATGGCCATTTATTTCTTCATCCGCGCTTGCTCTTAGACCGGATCAACGGACTGGTTAATTTCTAACCCTTCCACTCTCTCCCTGATGGGCTTTTTTCCGGATTCATCAATAAAAAACGGAGAATACTTGACAAATTCGGGGGGGGGGTAGAATGATGCTGCTTATTACTGTTAAGCAATGATTTATGGGGTATAAATAGCAATTTTTCCCCAGTATTAGCCATGAAATTAACTTGTCAATTGATCAAAAATGACTAATCAACTGCTAAAAGCCCTTTGCCTTCCGGCGGTGACTTGTGCCGTTTTCAGTGCCATTCCCGCCCATGCCGCCATTTTTACCGCTACCTATACGGGTACTGTTTCCAGTGCTACTGTCGATAACGTTACTGCCGGTAATACTGCGGTTATTACCTATCAGCTTGACAATGGGGGAACTTCCCTGTCAAACCAAACATGGACCGCGAGTAACATTGTGAGTGTCACCTTCAATTTTGGTAATGGGAACCACGTTACCACCTTTAATCCTAATGGGGGTAATGGGTTGAGTGTTAGTATAGGAAGTTTTGTCACCAATGCCTCAGGAACATTAACGGCTGTTCCTTCTGCTTGGACCGATTTCTCTAATGTCAATGTCGTCTCAACCAATTCTACACAAACACCTAACGCATGGTACCTGGATGGGGGCAATGGCGTTTACGAAACTAATAGTTTCTCCAAGACTGTCAATTTGACCAATGTATCAGGTCAGAAGTGTTGAACGTTGAGAAAAGTCAGAAAAAAATGCTATTATAGATAGAATCTAGACAACTTATTCCCCTCACAATAGGGAGTTTGCCCTGATGACGAATTTTTCAAAAC
>NZ_JACJQV010000021.1 GCF_014696875.1 Microcystis wesenbergii FACHB-1317
AAGCCCAAAATCGCTGAAACCCAGATAGATCAAGGAAAATCATAAATCGAGGTTAACCCTTTGTCCCGTAATGGTTTGAGCCTTTTTTGCTGCCCGAAAATGCCTAAGTCCCAATAGGAGAGGGCGGAATTTCCGTTAAGGGAGATAAATCGGCAGGGGGGTCCACCACGCAATCGAGTTTTAGGGTTAAATAACGAATAACCTCATCACTTAAACCCATGGCCCGTTCCATGGGGGCGACTTGTTGCTGAACGACTTCGTGAGACTCAAGAAGAAGCTCTACAAAATATCAAAGAGGCCATTGACTTATGTTGAGAAGTTAGAAAAGAAAAAGACCTACCTTTGAAAATTACAAAATAGCAGGTTAGTCCTTGCTATTGCTCAACCCAACCCCTATTTTTATATAAGTAGGTAGGTGTTAAAAACTGTCAGATACTCCCTTTATTAAGGGGGGATTAATTGTTGAAAGAAATCCCAAATTTCTCAACTCAATTGTCCTGTTTTGACTTCTTCCCTTGAGATAGTTTGCGCTGGCAGAAAGCACCAAATCCCAATAAACCTAAGCCTAAAATTGTGCTAGGTTCAGGGGTCGAGGCAGGGGTTGAGGTAATGACAAATTGACCGCTATTATCAAAAGAATTAATATCGTTGATACGAAACTGAAGAACAGTGCCATTAGCAATACCCGTAAAGCCTACATTTGTAAATATGCTGGATAAAGGCACACCAGATAATGATAAATTTGTTGGTGGATTGGCACTGCCTAAACCATTGGCTGCATTAGCTGAGAATAGAGGAAAAAATCCCAGTGTGCTATTACCAATAAGTAGAGAACCACTGGGTTGACCCGGACGTGTTGCCCCGGAACCCACCGGGGTAGTTTGTCCCACACTGAATCCTGGCTGTGTTGTTTGGGTAATAATACCCGCAGCATTCATAGCCAATGTTCCAGCCCAGATATCTACTGTTCCAGACACATTAACACTTAAGGTGTCTGACGGAAGAAAGTTTTGAGAAACCGTGAAAGTTGGCCCGGAAAAAACATTAGTCCCTAAAACAGTTGTGTTGGGAATAATTAGCTGAGCAGCTTGAACTGGTGATATTGCTAGAGTGCTAAAAGCAATGGCAGAGGAAGCGATAGCTATTTTTGATAAGCTATTCTTACCCCCCCCCTCGACAATCAATCAGTTTTACTAATGTCATAACTAAATACCTCTTAAAAAATGTGGTTCCGCCCAAACCTTAACATATATTCCCTTAGAGGTATATGTATTAACCATTGATTTTACTTAATCTTACCATTGACTTTAATGAATCTTAAAAATACTCTAAGTTACTTATAAAAATAAAGCTGTATTAGCGACAGCGTAACACGCCCTACTTATCGCTCTCTTACTCAAAGGCAAAAGCACTATCTTCTTCATGAATCGGCAAAATTCAGTAAAATAGCAATAGACCAAATCAGAGAGAAAAAACTAGCTATGGCAACTACATCCGAAGACGTATGGCGACTCTTAGCCGAATTAGCGACTGCTCAAAAAGAAACCGACAAACAACTGAAGGAGACTGACCTACTATTGAAGGAAGTTAGTCAGCAACAGAAGAAAACTGACAAACAACTCAAAGAATTAGGTCAGCAAATTGGGGGACTCGGTGCAAAATTCGGCAGCTTTACCGAAGGACTTGCCCTCCCTTCAATGGAAAAGATTCTCAGACAACGCTTTGGTATGGAAGTTATCAGTCCCAGTGTGCGAGTCAGTAAAGAAGGACAACACCTAGAAATTGATGTCCTTGCCTATACCAATGGTCAGCTAAATACTGCTTATATCGTCGAGGTTAAAAGTCATGCTAGAGAGGAGTCTATTTCACAATTAAAAAGTATTTTGCAACGGTTTCGGCGCTTTTTCCCTGAACACAAAGATAAAAAACTCTATGGCATATTAGCGGCGGTTCATTTATCATCAGAATTACGCGAAAAAATTCTGCAAGAAGGGTTTTATGTGGCTCGGATTCATGACCAAGTATTTGAATTGGATATTCCCGATAATTTTCAACCTCGACTTTATTAAAAATTTAGATATAATACTAAATCCTGTTATTAAAAACTGATTATTTATTCCCTCTTTTGCCGTTCGGCAGTTCGACAGGCTCACCGTCGAAGCCTTTTGCATGAGCAGAAAACGGGTTTCTCGGAGAAA
>NZ_JACJQV010000210.1 GCF_014696875.1 Microcystis wesenbergii FACHB-1317
TTCCCCGCTTCAGTCCCAGAGTTGTGATTTCTGAATCTGGGGGTGGCTATCGCCGTTACTCTCAACTTGTAAAGATTTATTACAAGTGTATTGACCTTGAGTCCCCTTGCCTACTTTGGTATCAGCTAGATACTAAACGTCGGGACATATAAACAGTTATAAGGTTGGTCTGGGTTGACCTCTTAGATTCAGTTAGGGGACTGAAGACCTTACTAGGCGGTTATTTCAGGCATTTCAGCCCTATTTCATGCCTAAACGTTTCGCACACATCTGTCATATTCTGATCTGACAACGCCCGATACTTTGAATTATCAGTAGGCTCGATCGATAATTTAGCATTTTTAAAACTAATTCGATAAACATCTCCATTGTATTCAATTTGGGTTTCGGGTAAAAAGTAATTGGTTAAATTTTGGTATTGACAAAAAGATTTAACAAAACGCTTATATTTAGTCACATATTTTTCCTCTAAATCTCCACGATATAGAGCTTTTTCCAACCAGCTTAATGTTGATATTAATTTAGCAATGCTACTTTTTCCAGTTCCTTGATTACCGATAAAAATCGTTACTTTCCGAACGTCTATAAAACCATCATTTTCTAGTAAACCCGCCTTAATTGGACCGAAGTTTTTAACTTTAATTTGGCTCATTGTTATCCCCTAGATTGACGATAATAAATTTTGGGCAGTAATTTGTCCTGAAAAAAGCTCGTGTTGAACACGAGCTAAATTAACTAACTTCAAGGACTAACTAACCACCAATCTTAACTACCGGTTTAAAACTAGGAACAACCAGTTCACTATCCTGTTTAGTCAGCTTATTGTATAAGCGTTCCGTATTGGGGAAATTAGCGGCCGGTAGAGTTGGGAAACGACGATAGGGAACCGTATCTTCACCAAATAATTGTAGGTATTCCATGCTATTAACCATGGCACCGATAAAAGCCTTTAATCCCTGAGTTGCCAGAATTTGGTTATATTTCTGGATTTCCTTTTGATTCAAGGGAGCGCGACCTAAGAAGTGCTTAGTTCCCAATTCAATTACTTTCGTATTCGGATAGGGAGCATAGAATTCTTTCAGGTAAAGATCCGAACTACCTAAACCCTCAATAAACTCTTTCACCGTGATCTCAGCATTGCTTAATTTACTCTCTAAAGCGGTAAATTCGGCATTGATGATATAGGGTTCGAGATCCCGTTCAAAAATCTGACGATAGGCAGCGCGAACAGTATTTTGTACGGCCACTTTATCCAGATTAGTTAACAGTTTAAAGACCTTAGTTTGTTCCCGTTGAACCGTGACACCTTGACCGACACGGGATTGAATATCCGGTTCAGTGCGAATCGAGACCGAAGGTGTACCCAATTCAATAAAGCGGGGGGTTTCCTCTTTATCAACTCTTTGGCCGATATCTTCGCGGAGATTACCCAAACGCACCATCCGTAACTGCATCCCTTGGGGAGTTAGATAGCGCTCGTAGGGAACCGTATCTTCGCCAAAAGCTTCCGTATATTCAGGACTGTCGATCAGGGCATCGATTAAAGCATAGAAGCCTTTTTTCGAGCAGATATCGAAGTATTGATTCATTTCCTGACGACCGTAGGTGGGACGACCGAGCAGACGACGGTGAATATATTCGATCGCTTTCACCACATAGAGAGGAGTCCAGTAGATTTTCCGGAAAGTCTCGGATTTAGCTAGGGTTTTGATAAACTCGCGTAGAGTAATATCGCCATTTTCTAACTTAATCTCGGCCACGGATAAACGCTGACCTTCGTAGGGCATTCGACCGAAAACCTGACGATAAGCCGCTAAAATCACTCTTTGGGTGGAACTTTCGCCAAATTTAACGCTTACCCCATTGCTAGAACCGGGTAACTCGTTATTGAGACGGAAAACTTTCGGTCCCAAAGTACCGGGGAATTCACCTCGGGCGCCGGGGTTGCTATTTTGGTTATTAGTCGCAGGTCCACGGTGGATGAGGATACGTTTGCTATCTTTACCGAAGGGAGCGGGACTAGAACTAGGTTCGCGGGTCTCTTTCGGGAAAATTGCCCCAAATTGGATTTCTAGGGGATCATTTCCGGAACCGTAAACGTGCTGATCCGGTAAGGGGCGATCGTATTTAGCAAAGGTGGTGATAAATTGGGGAACTTTGCGGAAAGGTGCGCTGTAGTTAAACAGGTCGATCTGCATCCCCCAGTTACGACATTCCTGTGCTTCTGCACCCAAACCCCGGAGATAGGGAACGGTTTCTTCGCCGAAATAGTCGGAATACTCCTGAGAATCGACTAAAGCATCGATTAACGCCCCTAAACCGCCGCTAGAGACGATCGAGAAGTATTTCTGCACTTCTTCCCGGGAGGAAGGACCGCGACCGAGGAAATGACGGAAAGCCAATTCTAGGGCGCGACTATTGATAAAAGGTTCAAAGAACTGTTTACGATAGAGAGGCGATTTACCGAGACGACGGACGAATTCTTTCATCGAGATGTCGCCGTTTTTCACCTTCGATTCTAGGTCAGAAATGGACTGACTATAGGCGCGGGTGATGTCCCGTTCAAAAATTTGTCTGTAGGCGGCCTTGATAATCGAAGATTTTTCCGACTCCGATAAACCGGTTTTCATGACAAACTTTTGTCGTTTTTCGGCACCATTGTAGTAGCTTTGGGGAAGACTTAAACCCTGTTGGTCACTACTGGGACGCTGACGCAGTTTGTTAGCGGGGGTGGGGGCTTTTAATTCCCCTAGTAGGATATTGAAATAGTCACTGATTAAAGTGACCGCATCCTTGTCTCTCTGGAAATACTCGATCGAAGCGGCCCGCATTTCCTGTAGGGCCACGATGGTGGCATCAATAGAACAGGCATTTTCGAGAACTTCCCTTAAACCGCGGGTATTAACGATCAGGATACTGGTATCACCGGCCACGATCGCGTATGTAACGTAACGCAGGAACCAGGATAAATCCCGGAGGGACTTCTGCATATTGCTCGGACCGTAACGAGAGACGTTAATCGGTCGGAATCCGGGGGGAATCGGGCCGCTAGAGGCGAAAATCCCTTTTAAGCCACCGAGGAAACCACTACCGCCACCGGCCCCGCTTTCAGCGTAGGTAACGGTTCCTAATTTCATCCCTTCCTGGACGTTGATCACTTTACCCGCACCCACCAGGGCCATTTCTTCCACGGGGGGTTTTTCTAGGTAGGCCATGGGTGAACCACCGGTAAAAATCCGGTTAGCTGCCCGTGAGACGATCAGATCGCAGTTCCGGGTGAGCGTTTGGGCAATATCCAAGCGCTTGCTCCCCGATTGGAAGTAGGCGATCAGTTCGTTGAGTTCGGGTTTATCGAGAAAGCGGTCTTGTTGTTCTGCTTGGGTAATGGCAGATACTGGGACGGTTTGATAGAGTTGGGGACGCGCTAAGGAGCTGCCACCGCTTGCCTTAAGACTCATTGGATTTTAACTATCTCCCTTGACGATGTGCTGAGTTCTCCAATCGTGGAGGCGATCGGTCTTAAAACCAGATGTTTAAAAATTTAATCAGCATCTAGATTAAAACTTTTTGCGCTTCCTGAGATAGTTTATTAAGAATTATATAGATTTTTTTCGCTCAAGTTGCCGATTGGTCTATTCTGACACCCCACCTGTATGGGAGGCTAACCAGTCTAAATAGGTCTGAGAACCCGCCACAACCGGTAAAGCGATGATTTCCGGGACGGCATAGGTATGAAGTTCCTGTATCTTCGCCGATAACTGCTCAAACTGCTTTAAATCGGTTTTAATCGCTAATTGCCATTCGCGCTCGTTTTCAATCTGTCCCTGCCAACGATAAATGGAACGAATCGGGTAAATACTGACACAAGCGGCCAGGCGATCGTTAAGTACGGCGATCGCTAAGTTGGCCGCTTCCGTTTCGCTGGCTGTTGTCACCAGCACCACTCCAAAACTGGCTAATCTTTCAGTCATACTAAATCCGTTGAGTATAGGCTACATATTAGGACAGGCAAAAGGCAACAGGCAAGAGGCACTCTTGCAATAGGCAAAAGGAGGAATAGATAATCAGTCTTTAATAACTGGATTTAGTATGATAACTGATCACTGATCACTGATCACTGAATTTAGGTGATCGTTTTTTCTAAAGCGGCCAGATCGGGAATACAGAGAAATTGCTGCTGTCGTTGAATCAGTCCTTGTTTTTCCAATTTGCTCAAGGAGCGGGTCACGGTTTCCCGGGCCAGGCCACTAATACTACTCAATTCCCGGTGGGGTAAATTAGGAATTATCGCACCTGGGCTGTTTTTTTGTCCTTGACCTTCGGCCAAAAAGAGTAAAGTATCGGCGACTCTGGAGAGACTATCGGCCTCGCGCAAACGTAAACGCCGGTTAAGTTGACGCAAACGCTTGGCCATTAACTGAGAAAGACGAATTCCCGCTAAAGGTTCCGATTTGAGCAGATTAACAAAATCTTGGGCGGGAATACTGCTAATTGTGGCCGTGGTTAAGGTGATAGCATCAGTGGAGCGGGGAGATTCTTCTAAAGCGGACATTTCTCCGACTATTTCCCCTTTACCGACGATATTTAAGGTGACTTCTTTGCCGTCTATATTGTAAGTACGAATTTTCACCCAACCATCGAGAATAAAGTAAACCGAACCACCCCAATCATGTTCTAATAAAATCGCCCGATTAGCAGGATGAGTGCGGGTGACAGCATGAGCAGTAACTTGATCGGTGGTTTCAGGGGGTAAACCGACCAATAAAGTCGCTGTATCCAATAATTTTTGAATCTCTGCTGATTTTTCCGCAGGATAGCGTTTTTCTTCCATAGTTTAATATTTAGGGTCTGCTGAAAAAGTTTTTCCTGGGGGTAGGAGTCGGTCGTCGGTCGTCGGTCGTCAGTAGCCGGTCGTTTCAGGCTTTGTTGCCCTTGGTTTTTGTACCAAGCGATGTACTACAAGGAGAATAATGCAAGGTTTTTGAGGGTTCCAATCCGATTTTCTAGCACTAACATCGGATTTTAACAGGTCAAAAGCCTTATTTTAAAAGGGTTTTACCATTATTCAGCCAGCTCTATTTAAATTTGGTTCGTTTTAAGCGGGTGATTCTACAATAGACAGTTGTGGGTATTTTTAGTGATCCAGTGACCAATAAACAGGATTGTTCCTCCCTACTGACCGAGATCGATCGGATTCTTGCCGGGGTGATCTCGTCTCTAGTTAACCCGCAAGAAGTTACTTCCGAGACAATTATCGCCACTCGTCAACATTTAGAATCAGCCAGAGCGCTCCTTTTTCCGTTATTATTCCCCGCTCGAACCCCTGAAGTTGCCCGTTGGTTCCTGGGAATGGAGGTACAACCACCAGGGGTGAAAATCGTCTTTTTTCGAGAAAACCAAGGACTGATCGATTTTTATCCTCTTTCTTGGAGTCTGGCAACGGGAACAAGCGATCGCTTACCCGGCTCCCAGGTGGACGAATATCTAATTAGTTGGCTATCTAATCGGGATTTTAGCCACGATTCTTGGCTCTGGGAAGCTCTAGAGCGATTAGAAGCTATTATTATCACCGATGACGGGGAAACCGCCACGGATGACCTGAAAAAAGCCCTTCTCACAGCGCAACTAATCCCCCCCGATCGCCTATCTAGTCTGGAAACAGCGATCGCTACTGCCCTGGCCTATATTCCCACTAGCGACCAAACCCAAACCCAAACCCTACTGGTTATCGAAGGGAAACGGGAGACTACCACTTTAGCACTGCTGGAAGTCCCGCCGCAAACTCGCTCTTTATCCCGTCAAGCGATCGCTCTGAGTCATTTTAACTACGGGGAAAACACCTATGAACGGGCAATACTCTCTCAGTTAATTTATCCTCTCTGGCGTTCTTTTTTGCCTCTTTCCCCCTCCGATATCACCGATACTAATCCCTTAAAAAAATCTTTACTGGCAGCTGCTAGACTAACCAAATTAATCCTCCAAGAAGAAAGCGAATTTACCTCCTCTCTAGCTGGTCATACTTGGACGGTCAGTCGCAGCGATTTAAATAAGAAGGTTGTTTTACCATATCTAGATAATTTAAGACAAAAAGTTAATGATTTGTTAGAAAAACAGCAAAAAAGTCTTGAGGATATCGATCGAATAATTTTTAGCGGTAATTTTTTCTTGACCATTTGGCCCTATTTCTTCACAGGAATACAGCAAGAATTTGCTGGTTGCCATCTAGAGTCCCCCAGTCAGGAAACCTTCTCACCGGCAATCTTGGGTTTGGGTCGTCTCTGTTTATTTTCGGCTCTTAGAGGTGAGAAGGTCAATAATGCTTAAAAAAATCAACCCCAGTCTCGGTTAAGAGTCACAATTTAGGTGTGAATAGAATTTGTCGGGTAATTGTTGCCAATACTAAGCCCGACTGCCTTGAGCGCACAGCTAATTATGAATTTTTTCTTTAAGCTCTTAACTAGCAATTCCTCCCCTCGCTCCTCACTAAGGGGCCTTTTTCTCGATGAATCTATTCATCCCTCCGTTTTTTGTCCGCGCAAGCGTCTTATCGATATTATCGGTGCAATAATCGGGTTACTGGTGACGGCAATGTTAACACCAGCGATTGCCATTGTCCTGCAGCTTGATAGTCCGGGCCCGATTTTCTATCGTCAGCTACGCTGCGGATTACAGGGAAAACCCTTTATCATCTGGAAATTTCGTTCCATGGAGGTGGATGCGGAAAAAAAACAACATCTAGTGACAAATCAAGCTAACGGACATATTTTTAAAAATCACAACGACCCCAGAATCACTAAATTCGGCAAGTTTCTCCGACGCTCTAGCTTAGATGAATTGCCGCAATTTTGGAATGTTTTAAAAGGGGAGATGAGTTTAGTCGGAACCCGTCCCCCCACCGCCGAGGAAGTGAGAAAATACAATCAATATCATTGGCTGCGTCTGCGAGTTAAACCCGGGTTAACTGGAGAATGGCAGGTAAAAGGACGTTCACAGGTGAATAATTTTGAAGAAGTAGTGCAGATGGATTTAGATTATCAACATAAATGGTCAATTAAATACGATCTTTATCTGATTTGGCGCACCATCACCGTCGTTTTAATCGGAAAAGGTGCCTGCTAAATAGGGTTTGCTGCAAAAAGTTTTTCGTGGGGGTAGGGTTTTAGCGATTTTGAGGTGGTCAATTACCTAATTTTCAGGGAAAAAGTCCCTGAATTTTCCCCCTGATCACTCCCAGCTCTGGTACTTTTTGATTGACAAAAGGTCTAAAAGTCTTATCCAACAAGGTTTTTAGATCGATTCAGCCAGCTCTAGTTAGTCACAAAAAATGCGTTAGACAGTTAGGCTTATTTCCTGTCTTAACGCATAGATTAACGGACTAAATTAAAGCCCGATAACGCCCCAAAGCCAATAGAGGAAAATACTGCTGATAAAAATGATATTTCAGGTAAAAATGACAGGGAAAACCTGTACCAGTGAAGTAATCTTCATCCCATGTACCATTTTCTTTTTGGGTAACAAGAAGATAGTTAACACCCTGTTCAATCACTTCTCGCTGATAATTGCCGGTGACTTTCCTGACGGCTAATAAACCGATTAATGCCCAAGCAGTTTGGGAAGCGGTACTATTTCCCTGTCCTTTAAATTTAGGGTTATTGTAACTAAAACAGGTTTCACCCCAACCACCATCAACATTTTGACAACTGCTTAACCAATTGGCTCCTTTTTGCAATTGCTGGTGATATTTATTCGGTTCCAGAAAAGCCAAAGCAGATAAAGCCCCACTGGTTCCATAAATATAATTTACACCCCAACGACCAAACCAACTACCATCAGTTTCCTGTTCTATTTCCAGATAATCCAAAGCTTTTTTAACTCGATTTTCCTCCATATTAACATCACAAGTGCCTAACATTTCTAGAACTCTGGCAGTCACATCGGCCGTATTAGGATCGATCATTGCTTTTAGATCGGCATAGGGCAAAGAATTAAGCCAGTTTTGATCGTTATCGATGTCAAAAGCTCCCCAACCACCAGCTTTACACTGCATAGTCGCCATCCAATTAACTGCCCGTTTCATCACACCTTTTTTAATATTTTCATCGGGCATTTTAATTAACTCTAAAGCCATCACCACCACTGCCGAATCGTCTAAATCGGGATACCAGCGATTGTCAAATTCAAAAGCCCAACCCCCGGGGGTTCCGATTTTATTTTTAATCGCCCAATCGCCATAATCAAGAATTTGTTGATCGATTAACCATTGTCCCGCTTTAATCATAGCTGGATGAGCAGGATTTAGCCCGGATTCAATTAGCGATCGAATTACCCAAGCGGTATCCCAAACCGGCGACACACAGGGCTGTACACAATAGGTATTATCCGTCTCAATGGCAAAATTATCCACCGCTTTTAAACCGCGGGCAACAATCGGATCGTAAACATCATAACCTAGGGCTTTTAAAGCTAACAGAGAATTTAACATCGCCGGGATAATCCCCCCCCAATCCCCTGGGTCTTCCTGTCGTTCAATCACCCATTTTTCCGCCGCTTTCAGACTTTCTTGACGGAAGGGAACTAAATTAGTTTTTTCTGCCCATTTAAACAGTCCATCTAACCAGAGAAAAACATCTGACCAATTGTTACTTTTTGGTAACTCATACTTGACATTATTTACCCCTTCTGTATAGAGTTCATCGAGATTAAAACCCATTTTATACACGGGTTTTTTGTCGAAAACAATTAATAAAGGAACCGTACTTCCCCGCGCCCAACTGGACATTTCATAGATAGTAAAAGGGAAATTTTCCGGCAGTAGCATGATCCAAGCGGGGATAGAGGGAACCCCCTGCCAATCATAACAACCAATCAAAGCGAGGTGCATTTTGGTGAAAATGCGGGTTTTACTGATGCCACCTTGAGCTAAGATAAATTCTCTGGCTTTTTCTAAAGTAGGATCATTAACGGGAATTCCCAATAGTCGCAGCCCCATGTAGGCTTCCACAGTGGTGCTAAGATCGCCACCATCCCCATAAAATAACTCCCAAGCGCCGTTAGGACACTGTTGCTGACGCAGATAGGTGGCTGCTTTGTCTAGGGGGCGATTTTTGTCAGTTTTCCAGATTTTGTGCAGTAAAATTGCTTCTGAGGTGATGGTGACATTAGATTCTAATTCTGCCCACCAGTAACCGTCAGAGTATTGGGTAGAAAGTAAATAATTTTGAGAAAGTTCGATCGCTTTCGCTGTTTTAGCGGCTATTTCGGTGATTTTGTCCTGAATCTGCATTTTTTTCCGTTCGACAACCTCTAGAGACCACCAGTGCAAATAAGATAATCTTATTTACAAAGTTTTTAATAAGTAGCTAAAGAATGGGATTTTGTTCCCAAACAATCCAATAAAGGAATCTGCTTTGGTTGCCACTTTCTTTTTTCTTTTGACTGATTACTGTTTACTGATAACTGATAAGTGGGTGGGTGGAATTAAATATAAAATGAACGTAGGTTGGGTTGAAGCATGAAACCCAACGCCCGCATGGGTTACGCTACCGCTAACCCATCCTACAAATAATTGTGCCTACCTACTTAAATCAGGTCCCCCACCCCCCTGAAGACAAAAAGGGTACGAAACTCGCACCCCACCAGATTGATCTTAATTTAACTTACTTTTTCTTTTTGCCTTTAGCGGGCGGGTTATCCTTCGCTGCCGGTTCCGGGGCTTTTTCCTCCACTTGCGGGGCTGCTGCTACAGGTTCCGGGGCTTTTTGTCCCATTTGGGCGGCTACTTCGGCGGCGAAATCCGTTTCTTCTTTCTCGATCCCTTCACCTAGTACAAAGCGTTGGAAACGACGCACCTGAATATTTTCTCCCAAAGCGGCGATCGCTTGTTTGAGCAATTCGTCAATACTGATGTTCTGATCGCGGATAAAGGGTTGATCGAGCAGAGAAAGTTCTTTCAAACGTTTTTCAATGCGGCCGGCCACGATTTTTTCTTTGATATTATCGGGTTTATTGGCTAAATCGTCCCGTCCCATCTCAATTTCTTTTTCTTTGGCGGCGATTTCGGCGGGAATATCGGCCACTTTTACATATTCGACGTTAGGACAAGCGGCAATCTGCATGGCCACGTCATTAACCAATTTTTTGAACTCCTCGCGACGGGCAACAAAATCGGTTTCACAGTTCACTTCTACT
The DNA here is from genome assembly GCF_014696875.1 of Microcystis wesenbergii FACHB-1317. Taxonomy (GTDB): domain Bacteria; phylum Cyanobacteriota; class Cyanobacteriia; order Cyanobacteriales; family Microcystaceae; genus Microcystis; species Microcystis wesenbergii_A. Next base: position 10,189 of record NZ_JACJQV010000210.1, read on the forward strand.
AAAACACCGATGCGGCTGCCGGTGTGGATGTAACTGCCGATCATCCCTTCTGCCGCTACCCGACTAGCTTTTTTCTCGGCGGAAGTAATCCCTTTTTGACGCAACCATTCGATCGCTTTGGTTATATCCCCCGCGTTTTCCGTCAGCGCCCTCTTGCAATCCATCATGCCGGCGCCGGTCTTTTCCCTAAGTTCTTTAACCTGTTGTGCTGTAATTTCCGCCATAAAATTCCTAACCTACTGCTTATAATTGATCATGCCACGAGAGGGGCAGGTTTTGCCGATCGATAGGTCCGGAAAGTTTCCCCCCGAACCTAGCTGCGATCAATAGCTAATTTTCCCTAGTTATCGTCGTCTCCACTGGCAAATTCGGCGGCGTATTGGGAATAATCACCTTCTTCCTCGTACTCGGTTTCATTATCGTAGTCTTCCTCGTATTCTTCCACCGCTGCTTGACCACCGCGACGACCTTCGATGATCGCATCGCTAATTTTGCCTAAAATCAGTTTGACTGAGCGAATTGCGTCATCGTTGGCGGGAATCGGCACATCTACCAAGTCAGGATCGCAGTTAGTATCCAAGAGGGAGATGATGGGAATGCCCAATTTTTGACATTCTTGGATAGCGTTGTATTCCCGACGCTGATCCACTACGACGACTAAATCCGGCAGCCGGCGCATGGTTTTAATGCCACCGAGGTATTTTTCTAGTTTGCCTAATTCCCGACGCAGTACCGATGCTTCTTTTTTCGGTCGTTTATCGAGGGCGCCGCTATTTTCTAATTCTTCTAATTCTTTGAGTCTTTCTACCCGGCCGCGAATGGTTTCCCAGTTGGTTAACATTCCCCCTAACCAGCGTTGGTTAACGAAGTGGCTACCGCTGCGTAAAGCTTCCTGTTTAATGATTGCTGCCGCTTGCCGTTTCGTACCGATGAATAAAAAGCGTTTACCGCGATCGGCTTCTCCTCGGACAAATTCGTAAGCTTCTTCGATTAATTGGGCAGTTTGCACCAAATCAATGATATGAACCCCATTCCGGGCAGTGTAGATGTACTGAGACATTTTCGGGTTCCAACGGCGCGTTTGATGGCCAAAGTGAACACCAGACTCTAGCAATTCTGCAAGAGAGACAACGGGCATATTTTTCTCCTTTTCGGGTTTATCCTCCATCTAGGGCTGGATTTCTAGATTCCTAGAAACACCCGATCGCCTAGATGTGCGATTTTTGACAACTTTTCTAGTCTAACACGAAAGGGCGCAATTGCATACCCGTAAATATTGGGTACTGAGGGCTTCCTACTGCAATTCCTCAAGTTTTTTCAAAACCGCTTCTGCATGGGCTTTTACCTTGACATTTGACCAAATATAGGCAATATTTCCCCGGGGGTCGATCAGGAAAGTGGATCGTTTAATCCCCATATATTCCTTACCCATAAATTTTTTTAATCCCCAGACTTGATAAATTTCCGCCAGTTGATGATCGGGATCGCTCAATAATTGAATAGTTAAATTGTATTTTTCAATAAAACGACAGTGGGACTTTTCTGAATCGGGACTAACTCCCAGAATTACCGCATTTAATTGCTGAAATTGCGGCGACAAAGCGGTAAAATCGATCGCTTCTGCGCTGCAGCCCGGAGTGTTATCTTTGGGATAAAAATATAAGACCAACCATTGACCGGCAAAATCTGCTAATTTACTAATTTCCCCCCTTTGGTTGGGGGTGGCAAATTCGGGGGCTTTTTGTCCAACTTCTAGGGTCATTTTTAGGAGTGTAAAGGCAAGAGTAAGAAAGGAGCGAGGGAGAGGGAAAGCAATAGCCAGACTTGATAGTTAAATCTGGGAAGTTCGGGGTTTTCTGACTCGACTAAAGCATCGATTCTCTCTAATAAACGATTATTTAAGGAATGATCATTGAGAGCGACACAGCAACTATCGGAGAAACTTATTTCCGCTACTTGATTAACTTTTTCTGCCACTAAAAGCAGCGATTCAGCTAATAGTAAATAATCCACTTGTCCAGAAGCATACTTATCGGCGCGTAATTCCCGCAAGAAGACCAATTCTGACCATAAATTCTCACTATTGGGCAGCCAAGAAGACATTGATCGCAGCCAACCTAACCAGAAAAACCAGAAAGTGTCATGATATTCTTGGTGAGCTTGTTCGTGGGCTAAAACTGCTTGTAAATGTTCTTGATCTAAGAGATTTAATAATCCTTGGGTTACAATTAATTCCGACTTCCAGAAGCCAACTCTGGCACTGTAGGGAAAATCCACCGCTAAAACTCTCGCCCTCTGAGCGGTGATTTTTTTGAGGGGATAACTGCTAAAATACCGATGGGTTTGCCAAGTTTGATAGGAGAGTTTTATCAAGCAAAATAGAGCAAAAACTAGCCAAATTATGGCACTAAAGTAACTAATTAAACTGGAGTTATAGCCCAACATTTGCCCGCCATAGCCCATACAAACCACCGATATAACTGTCATTAACAGCAGCAAAGGAGGAAAGAGAAAGAAAAATAGCGTTGTCTGCCAACGACGCTGATAGCTGGGCAAAAAACAACGTAAACCAATGGCGATAGTTAATGCTAGTAATAACATTGAACCGTGCATTAGCGTTCTCTCCGTTGTTGACGCAGGGTATCTAAACGAGATGCGATCGCTTTTAATTGTTCGACACTAGCAGTATCGAGACTATCGGCAAAAGAAGCCACCACATCCGCATTACCAATAGCCAAAAAACGATGTAATTGTTCGTAGGCTTTAATTGCCTGTGCTTGTTCCTTAGAAACCATCGGTTTCCAGTAGAAAATCCGACCCTGTTTATAACAACTTAACCAGCCTTTATTAGTTAAACGACGCAGTACCGTAGTCACAGAAGTATAGGCCAGATCCCGTTCTGGATCGGCTAAAATGCGATCGTGGACATCCTTAACGCTGACGGTTTCCAATTCCCAGACAATATTGAGAATTTCCGCTTCTAGGGGGCCTAGGGATAACTGTTTTGGTTGATAGGTGGGCAATTGAGCCATAGTTACACAGAAATGAAGATTACTTTCCTGATCATAGCGGCGGATATCGATCGCCTGATAAAATAGCAACGATCCTTTATATTGTCTTTATGTCCACCGAAACTAATTTAACCACGACTACGGGTGCTGATGCCATCGATGTGGCGATCGCTAATGGTATTGATTTTGATGGTTCCCCGATTCCACCGGCAAAATTGGAACTTTATCACCGGGTAATGGGTTTGGAAGCAGGACGACAAAGAAGCGGGGTTTCGAACACGATGAGATCGCGAATTGTCCGCATCGGGGCCAAACATATCCCCCAAGAAGAATTAAATCAGCTGTTGTTAGCCGCCGATTTTGCCCCTCTCAAGGAGAAAGAAATCGCTTTTTACTATAGCGTTTCCTAAGCTAGTGAGGTACACATATTTTTCTTCCCTTTTGACTTTTGCCTCTTGCCTTTTGCCTAAAACCCATAACTTTTGTACCTCAGCAGACTGAAAAACGCTATATCTCAAGTAGTCAATTTTTTGCTCGCCATTTTTCGCCTAGACTGCCTGCGGTTAAACTGATTGTTGGGGAAATTCGGCAGGGAGTCTAGGTTGATCTAATGCTCAAGGACACCTCGAATAAAAGATTTTGTTAACAAAGTGTTGGTCGAGGAAATCTCCTTGATATACATTGATGAAGAGGGAATAATTTTCAAGAACTAACAAGGCGATCCGTCCCTCAAAATTCGATTTTTCGAGGTAGCCTAGACATAACGCCTTGGTTATTGCGTAAAATTAAACTTTTTTTGCCCATCAATTTAAAAACTTGCGTTTTTTTGATCATCTTAGCCTAGAGGACTGAGTAGTATGAGTTACAGCAAAGTTGATTTGTTAATTTTGTCCATCAGTGTAATCTGGGTTAAATCTCTGACTTTTTTTCCGTTATCAATTACTAAGGGGTAGCTCGATCAATTGGACTTATTGAGAAAATCTTCGCACTAATTGAGAATAAACCAAGGTTTGATCAGGGTTTCAGGCGGTGCAACGCTGAAGTAAATCTATTTTTCGAGGTACCCCCAAGAGGATCGATAACTACTGATTCCGAGCCGATAATGATACACTAGGCATGATTTAATTACAAACCTCGATCGCAAAAGGAAATAAACATCAATGAAAGCCATGATTTTGGCGGCTGGCAAAGGAACTCGTGTCCGTCCGATTACCCATACGATTCCCAAACCCCTGATCCCGATTTTACAAAAGCCGGTGATGGAGTTTTTGTTGGAACTGTTGCGACAGCATGGCTTTGATCAGATCATGGTGAATGTCAGTCATTTAGCCGAAGAAATTGAGAGTTATTTCCGCGATGGTCAGCGCTTTGGGGTGCATATCGGCTATTCTTTTGAAGGTAGAATCGAAGAGGGCGAGTTAATCGGTGATGCCCTGGGATCGGCGGGCGGTTTACGACGAATTCAAGATTTTAATCCCTTTTTTGACGATACTTTTGTGGTTCTCTGTGGTGATGCCCTGATCGATCTCGATCTAACCGCAGCCGTTAAATGGCATCGCGAAAAAGGAGCGATCGCCACTATCGTCACCAAAACCGTCCCCAGAGAGGAAGTATCCAGTTATGGGGTGGTAGTTAGCGACGAGGAAGGAAGGATTCTCAGTTTCCAAGAAAAACCGGCCATCGATGAAGCTTTAAGTACCTGCATTAACACGGGTATCTATATTTTTGAGCCAGAAATCATTGATTTTATTCCCCCTAATAGTAAATACGACATCGGGGGCGAGTTATTCCCCGAATTAGTCGCTAAAGCTGCGCCTTTCTACGCTTTAAACATGGATTTTGAATGGGTGGATATTGGTAAAGTCCCCGACTACTGGCAGGCAATTCGCGGGGTGTTATCCCGGACAATTAAAAATGTTGCTATCCCCGGCATCGAAGTCAAACCGGGCATCTACACGGGCTTAAATGTGGGGGTAAACTGGGATCGAGTCGATATCACCGGACCTGTTTATATCGGGGCAATGACGCGCATTGAAGACGGGGCGAAAATTGTCGGTCCGAGTATGATTGGCCCGAATTGTTGGATTTGTGGCGGCGCGACGGTGGATAATAGCGTTATTTTTGAATATTCTCGCCTCGGTCCGGGGGCCCGTTTGGTGGATAAGTTGGTCTTTGGGCGCTACTGTGTTGATAAAACCGGCGCAGCGATCGATGTGGAAGCGGCAGCCTTGGATTGGTTGATTACCGATACCCGCAAGGTTCCCCCAGAATTTGATCACCCTAAACATCAGGCAATTCGTTCTTTATTCAATAGCAAGTAGGCAACACCCCAACAGGGAAACCACTTCGCGCGCGTTGTGAGGGAGAAGGGAGAGGGGAAAACAAATAAAAATAGTCTCCTGAATACTGTCTCCTGACTCCTGAATACTGTCTCCCCAAAACGAAAACTTCCTACCTCACCACATATCATGTTTGATTCTCCTGTTGATCTTCTCATTCTCTCTAATGGCCCAGGAGAAATATCTACATGGGTGCGTCCAGTTGTCAAGAGATTGCGACAAAACTTAACAGAAGATCGATCGCGGTTGCGGATTTCGGTGATTCTTTCCCCTTGTACTCATTCTATGGGGGCGGAAACGGAAGTAGTTAGGAAATATCTAGAGGTCGATCGAGTCCAGTCGCCAGAAAACTTCTTTAATTTTCTTTTCTGGGGAAAAACCGCCGATAATTGGGATTGGCACCCCAAGGGCATCGTTTTATTTTTAGGGGGCGATCAATTTTTTGCCCTCACCATCGGTAAACGTTTGGGTTATCGCACCGTTATCTATGCGGAATGGGAAGCGCGTTGGTATCGGGGGATCGATCGCTTTGCCGTGATGAATACAAGTGTATTAAATAATATTCCCCAACAATATCAGCATAAATTTACTGTTATCGGCGATTTAATGGTGGATTTGCCCACTGCTATCACTCCCGATGATGCTACCTTAATTGCACTCCTCCCGGGTTCCAAACCCTCGAAATTAGCCCAGGGTGTACCCCTAACCCTAGCCATTGCTGAAAAGATACACGCGCAGGCTCCCCAGACTAAATTCTTAATTCCCGTCGCTCCTACCCTAAATTTAGCTTATTTGGCGAAATTTGCCGATCCTAGCTATAATCCGATGATTACTAAAACCGGTTGGAGTGCTGCCCAATTAAAAAACGGGGAAAAACCCTATCTAGAAACAGATAAGGGGGTAAAAGTTGACCTAATTACCGATTTTCCCGCCCATAACCAGCTTTCTCGCTGTCATTTAGCTTTAACGACGGTGGGTGCTAATACTGCCGAATTAGGGGCGCTGGCAATCCCGATGATTATTTTACTACCGACTCAGCAACTAGACGCGATGAGAACTTGGGACGGTTTACCCGGTTTATTAGCCCAACTGCCGGGGGTGGGTTCTTTATTTGCTAAGATAATTAATCTCTATATGTTGCGGAAAAAGCGTTTATATGCTTGGCCAAATATTTGGGCTGGTGCCGAAATTGTTCCGGAATTATTAGGGGAATTACAACCAGAGGAAGTGGCAAATATCGCTAGATCTTGGTTAGAAAATCCCGAACAATTAGAGGCTATCCGGCAAAAATTGCGGGCAGTGCGCGGGCAAGCAGGAGCAGTGGATAAGTTAGTATCTATTATTGCCGAACAATTGTCTAGTTTCTAATCAATTAGAGAATTAAGCTTGTTGGTAGAGGGGATCAATTTCGATTAATTTATTAACAGTTTGATAAAATTCCTGCTGATAAAATTCCCTTTGATTGCTGTCGCCAGAATTAATTAATTGTTCTTGACAGTAGCGACGATATTCCATTAAACTAATTTTTTCCATAGCTATAATAGCATCTTTGATCTGTTCTTCTGGCTGCAAAATTTCCTGACTGGTATGTTCATTTAAGTGAAATAAAGAATTAAAATCACGGTTTTTGTCTGTGGTTATCATCAATAAATGATTCTGTAAAGCTGACATCAAATCTCTTGGTTTAGTAATTTGGGTTTCTAACTCTAGAATTACTTGCCATAACCAACGATAATCCGGGAGATTAAAAATTAAATCTTTTTCATCCAAAGATTCTAAAATTCTTTCCCGATATTCAGGATAATGGAGATAGATTAATAATAATAACCATTCGGCTTTTTCTGAGCTATTTTTTTCGGATTTATCTAAAATATTTTTCCTCTTGATTGCCAGAGATTTTCCCTGAGGTTTATTAACCTGCTTTGAGAGATTTTTTAAAATATAAGGCAAACGAGTTGCATCTTTTTGAGCCAAAATTTCAGCACAATAATCTAGATAAAAAGTGCGTTGATTGCTATCGATTAACTTTTGCAGTAAACTCACCATACTATTGGCTACTTGTTGAAAATGTAGTCCCTGTTTTAAATCTTTATTAACCAACATTTGCGAGATTTGCCAATCAATCCAAAAAGGAGATTTTTCGATTAGTTCTCGATAACTATTCACCCCGTCAGCACGAGATTTAAGAAATTCATCGGCATCTTTACCATCGGGAAGATTGAGGATTTTTAGGTTAACTTGTCCCGAATAAACTAGGGAGTTAATTTCCTCGATCGCCCTTTGTGTCGCTTTAATTCCCGCTTGATCAGCATCAAAATTAAAGATTATTTGTTTACTTTCACTGTAGCGCAAAAGTAATTTAATTTGCTCTTGACTTAAAGCTGTTCCTAAACAGGCAACCACATTACTAATACCAGTAGCATGGAGAGCGATCGCATCAAAATAACCCTCCACAACTATCGCTAAATCTTGCTGAATAATTGCCTGTTTAGCTCGAGCAAGAGCAAAGAGAGTTTTTCCCTTTTCAAATAGAGGAGTATCGGGAGAATTTAGATACTTTGGCTGCTCATTACCTAAAGTGCGACTACCAAAAGCGATCGCTCGTCCTTGACTATCAAAAATAGGAATCATTAAACGATCTCGAAATTGATCGTAATAACCGCTACCATTTTGACGCGCTTTAATTAATCCTGCTTGTGCCACCAAAGCCACAGGATAGCGCTTTTGTTCCACTAAATAACGATAGAGCGTTTCCCAACCTTCCGGAGAATATCCCAGTTGAAAATTAGCGATAGTTTCTGCGGTTAGTTGTCGTTGTACCTTAAGATAATCTAACGCTTTTTCCCCTTGAGGTTGACTAAGGGCGTGTTGATAAAAACTCACCGCCACGGCCATTATTTCGTATAATTGTTCCTTGAGGGATAATTTCTGTTCTAATTCCTGACGCTGTTCTACTGCCAGAGTTTTAATCGGGATTTGATACCTTCTAGCAAGATCGAAAACCACTTCACTAAAAGATTGTTTCCCCACTTCCATAAGAAATTTAATCCCGTTTCCCCCCGCACCACAGCCAAAACAGTAATACATTTGTTTGGCAGGACTAACTGTAAAACTAGGGGATTTTTCCTCGTGAAAAGGACATAAACCGACGTATTCCCGTCCCCTTTTTTTGAGGACGACTCTCTCGGAAATTAAATCCACAATATCAATTCTTTGTTTAACTTCTTCGATCGTATCTGGATGTAGTCTCGGTGTATCCATAATCAGTTATCAGTTATCAGTTATCAGTTATCAGTTATCAGTTATCAGGAGATTTGCTTTTATTTATTCTCCCCGTCTCCCCAATTCATCATTCATCATTCATAATTCATAATTCCCACTCCCCTCTCCTTCTCCCCCATCTCCCCACTGCGATGGCGGCATTTTGTCCTCCGAACCCGAAACTAAGAACGTAGGTTGGGTTGAAGCATGAAACCCAACACCCGCTCATGTTACGCTACCCCTAACCCATCCTACAAATAATTGGGCTCTCTTCTTCTTTGTGTGATAAGTTTAACTTATATAGGAGCGCTCAATCTTTGTGTCCTTTGTGTCTTTGTGGTTCCTTCCACTCGCTCGCCAGCAGGACTGTATCTTAGAATACATTTTACCCACCAAACCTAAGAGAGCCATAATTGTGCCTCCCTACTTATATTAAGTGAGCAGTATTAAATAAGAAGTTTCCCACCGTCTTTGTTTACCGATCGCTGATCACTGAAAAATCTCCCCAACACCTACCACCCCCACTAAGGCCCTTTTTGACTCCTGGAAATTCGCACCCATAAGTAATAAGAAAGGACTTGACTTTGGCGGCGGCTTGTGCTATGCTTTTCTCATAATGGGAATCCGTGCCAATTTCGAGAAGTTCAAATAGTCCCATTATGAATAAAATCTTTTAAAAATATTATCTCAAAATCTCCCGACAAAAACAAGCAAAATTTTCCCCATAATTGTTAAGTTTTGTTAAAAATGCAGAGACGGGCAGAGAAAGAACTGATTACTGATCACTGAAAAACTTCCCCACTGCGATGGCTGCATTTTGTCCTCCGAAACCGAAACTAAGACAGAGACAATTGTGTAGGGAAAAATTAACAGCCGATCTAGCTAAATTTAATTGAAAAGGCGACTCGCGCACACCGACACAGGGGGGAATTAGCTGATTTTTCAGGGCCATTAAACAAAAAGCCACGCCTAATGCCCCCGAAGCCCCTAAAGTGTGTCCTGTTGCCCCTTTTGTCGAGCTTACAGCCACTTGCGAGCCAAAAATGCTGGCGATCAGGTTTGCCTCCCGTTCATCGTTTAAACGCGTGCTAGTGCCGTGGGCGTGAATGTAATTAATTTCATTTTTTCTTAATTGACTTCTGTGCAAACATAGTTCTATGGCTTTGGTAGCACTACGATTATTCACCGCCGGGGCGCTGACATGATCGGCATCGCAGGTAAAACCATAGCCCAAAATTTGCCCGTAGATGGGGGCATTTCTGCTTAAAGCCAGTTCTTCCGATTCAAGGACTAAAATCGCGCCACCTTCCCCCAAAACTAAGCCTTCCCTAGCTCTATCAAAAGGATAACAGCCCGTTTTCGCCAAAGCTCCCATCTGTTCAAATCCCACCAAAGTTAAGGGAGTGATCGGGGTTTCGAGCGCCCCGGCTAAAACTCGATCGCATTCTCCCATTTTGATTAATTCTACAGCCTGGGCGATCGACCAGATAGCCGTGGCACAAGCCGCCATGGGTGCTAAGACTGGGGCGCCGGTTTCTATCAATCTAGCGGTCAATACCGAGGCGCGATCGGGTAAACTATCTAACCAGTTTTCTACTATTCCCGTCGCTGCCATCTGTTCCCATAAACCCTGACAACCGCGACTAGAACCGATAGTGACACCACAATCCTTTAAGGGAGGGGTTAACTTCGCGTCTTCAAGGGCAGCAATCAGGGCAATTTTGGTTAAATCCTCTAAAAATGCCGGTTTGTGACCGATTAAACCCAAGGGTAAAGCGGGTAAATCAGAAAAGGGTTGTTGCTTAGTTATACCAGTTTTGCCCTCTAGTAATCTTTGCCAACTCTGACTTAAATTTCCCAGAGAACTGATCAACCCAATTCCCGTCACCACAACATTCATTTATCAGTTATCAGTTATCAGTTATCAGGTATCAGTTATCAGTTATCAGTTATCAGTTATCAGTTATCAGTTATCAGTTATCAGTTATCAGTTATCAGTTATCAGTTATCAGTTATCAGTTATCAGTTATCAGTTATCAGTTA
>NZ_JACJQV010000211.1 GCF_014696875.1 Microcystis wesenbergii FACHB-1317
AACTAATGCGCGGGGGGTTTGGGGGCGGCGCCACGCCCCCAACGGGGGGTTTGGGGGGTAGAACCCCCCAAAAGCTTGGATTGAGTGATAAAATCAAAAGTAACGCCCGACTTTAGCCGAGAGTTTCCCCTTAAAAATCCCAACTTAGTAGATTTACAAAAATGAGATGCACCCCAGTTAATCCCCGATAACTAGACTAATTCCACATGGGAATCATCCCCAATCATAAAGCGTAAAGCCTTGGGACGTTGGGGGGCAATTTCTAATTTTGCCCGTCGTCCGATAACACTATCAACTATGCGCTGATGAATGCCAATAATCGTGGCATCTTTGAGAATTACACTGTGTTCTATGTCGGCATCGATTAATTTTACTCCATTAGCCACACTACTATAGGGACCGATAAAACAATTCTCAATGTGACAATTTTCTCCAATAATGACAGGGCCGCGAATGGTACTATTAATAATTTTACTACCCTGACCAATTTGTACCCGTCCGATCACCTGACTATTAGCATCAATTTCTCCCTGCAAAGCGATTTCTAGACTGGTATCAAGGATAATCCGATTTGCCTCTAATAAATCATCTTTTTTACCCGTATCTAACCACCAACCCAGTAGTTTATTGGCTTCTACTGCTTTATTTTGATTGATTAATTCTTGGATAGCGTCGGTAATTTCTAACTCACCCCGGCCCGAAGGTTGAATAGATGCGATCGCTTGGTGAATGGTGGGGGCAAAAAAATAAATCCCCACCAAAGCTAAATTTGAGGGGGGGTCTTTGGGTTTTTCAACTAAGTATAAAACTTTGCCAGTTTCATCTACTTTTGCCACCCCAAAAGCACTAGGATTAGACACTTTTCGCAGGAGAATTAAAGCATCAAGGGACTGTTTTTGGAAAGAGTCTAAAAAGGGAGATAAATCATCCTCGATTAGGTTATCACCCAAGTACATAATAAAGGGGGAATCTCCTAGGAAAGATTGGGCAGTTTTGACAGCGTGAGCTAATCCAGCAGGTTGATCTTGGCGAATATAAGTTATCTTAGCGCCAAACTGTTCACCACTGCCCGTGGTCTGACGAATTTCTTCCCCGGTTTCGGGACTGATAATAATGCCAATATCGGTAATTCCTGCGGCAACAATTGATTCGATTCCATACCATAAAATCGGTTTATTAGCCACGGGAACTAACTGTTTTGCCCCAGTATAAGTTAGGGGACGTAACCTCGTACCTTTGCCACCGGATAAAATTAGTGCTTTCATAGTTTTAAAGATTAAATAGTTGGTTGAGCATCGCTTTGAGAGAATCTCGCCAATAGGGAGGAATATAACCTAATTGTTGCGAGATTTTTTGACCAGAAAGAACCGAATAGGCCGGACGCACTGCTGGGGTAGGATATTCAGCAGTAGTAATGGGAATTACTCTCTGAATTTTTAGGGGAATACCGCTTATTTTTGCCTCCTCAAAAATAGCTTTAGTTAAATCAAACCAACTGGCAACACCGCTATTAGTAAAATTATAGATTCCTGCGGGATTATCGACATTAATTAAAAGCTGAGTAATGGCCGTGGCGATATCTTTGGACCAAGTGGGACTTCCCACCTGATCAACAACTACTTTTAACTCCTCTCTTTCCTTACCTAATCTCAGCATAGTTTTGACAAAATTACTTTTGCCATAACTGCCGTAAACCCAAGCAGTACGCAGGATAATTGCCTGAGAATTAACAGTTTTAATCTCCTCTTCTCCCCTTAACTTTGATTGTCCATAAACCCCTAAAGGATTAGTTAGATCGGTTTCTAGATAGGGGGTATTTTTCCGACCATCAAAGACATAATCGGTGGAAATGTGGAGAAATTTAGCTTTAATTTTCTCGGCAGATTCCGCCATAATTTTTGGGGCTGTAGCATTGATAGCATAGGCTAAATCTGGCTCGATTTCGGCTTTATCTACTGCCGTATAAGCGGCGGCATTAACCAGATAATCCGGGTGAATTTCCCTAATTAACTGGCCGATTTTTTCCGAGTTAGTTAAATCTAGTTCTTCTCGACCGATACTAATAACTTCACCTAACTGCGGTAAAGTTACCTGTAACTCTTGTCCTACTTGACCTTTAGCACCAATTAGTAAAACTTTTTTCATTGTCTTTAGGGGAAAACTTCCACGGATTTAAAGGGTTGTCCAGCTTGGTCTTTAGGAGAGAGAATCGGGGGAATCTCTAGGGGCCAATCAATCCCTAAATCGGCATCATTCCATAAAATGGTTTTTTCGTATTGGGGATAATAATAATTAGTGGTTTTGTAGAGAAATTCGGCTCGTTCAGAGAGAACTAGAAAGCCATGGGCAAAACCTTCGGGAACCCAGAAAATCCGTTTATTTTCCGCACTTAAAACACAGCTTACCCATTGCCCAAAAGTGGGGGAACTTTGACGCGCATCCACTGCTACATCAAAAACACTACCGTTCACCACTCGCACCAATTTACCCTGGGGATTGGGGATTTGATAGTGCAATCCTCGCAGGACATTTTTTAAGGACATAGAGTGATTATCCTGGACAAAAGTGGTATTGACTCCAGTTTTTTCTCGAAAATCTCTCTGATTAAAACTTTCCAAGAAAAAACCTCGATCGTCTCCGTAAACTTGCGGTTCAATGATTAAAACATCAGGAATTTCCGTGGGAATAACTTTCATAAAATCGGAGACAAGATAACTTTTGCGGGTAGTCTAGCACAAAAGGGCATTTTTTTCTAAAGTTTTTTATTAATCTTTCCCCGGTAACTGAACAATGATAAGATGAGCCTAACTTAGTCAGAGCAGAAACGACGTGGTACAAGTCTCTACACACACCGCTACTCAATCTATCCCCCTGGAGGGAGAAGCCTTAAAAAACTGGTTACAGACTAGGGCTAATCAGATTATCGCCGGCGATCGACTCAGTAAGCAAGAGGCCCTAGCTTTAACTGCGATCGAAGGTCAGGAAAATATTTTCAGCTTATGTGAGGCTGCCGATCGCATTCGTCAGGCCTGTTGTGGTAATACGGTAGATTTATGTAGCATTATCAACATAAAATCGGGAAGTTGTTCGGAAAATTGCAGTTTTTGTTCCCAATCCGCCCACCATCCCGGTCAAGATTCGCCTATCTACGGTTTAAAAAGTCGCGAGGAAATCGTCAGCCATGCGAAAGCGGCAGCCGACGCGGGGGCCAAACGCTTCTGTTTAGTTAGTCAAGGCCGGGGATTAAAGTACAATAGCCCTAAATCGCAGGAATTCGAGGAAATACTGGCCACAGTTCAAGAAATCATCGAAACAGCCAAGATTAAACCCTGCTGCGCCCTGGGAGAGTTAACCCTTGCCCAAGCCCAGGCCTTAAAAGAAGCTGGAGTTACCCGTTATAATCACAATCTGGAAGCTTCCGAGAATTTTTATCCTAACGTCGTCTCCACCCACAGTTGGCAGGATCGGGTAGAAACGGTAAAAAACCTGAAAGCGGCGGGAATCCAAGCTTGTACGGGGGGAATTATCGGTATGGGGGAAAGTTGGACCGATCGCATTGATTTAGCTTTTTCCCTGGCGGAATTAGAAGTGGAATCCGTGCCGATTAACCTATTAAACCCCAGAAGTGGCACCCCTTTAGGTCATTTACCCAAACTAGACCCTTTTACTGCCCTAAAAGCGATCGCTATTTTCCGGTTTATCTTACCTCAACAAATCCTCCGTTATGCCGGGGGACGAGAGGCGGTGATGGGAGAATTGCAAAATCTGGGGCTAAAATCGGGAATTAATGCTATGCTGATTGGGCATTATTTGACCACTCTAGGACAACCCCCCCAACAGGATCAGGCGATGTTGGCTGATCTTAGTTTAATAGGAGGAGAAGCCCCCATCCCCGGTGAATACCAACCCCAACAGGCAACCTAAATCACGTCGAGGACGAGGCTCTCCGCCCCGGCGCACTTCCGCATCGGTTCCCAATGAGTTAATCTGGGCCTTGATTGGTTTGCTCCTGACAATTTTTAGTACATTTGTTCCAGTAAGCCTAGCTAGTTGGTCGGCTGCGGGTCTATCTTCGCAAAAACTAGGCATAACTTACCAAATTGGGGCAGTATTGTTAACGGGCTGTCTGGGGGGCAAAAATGCCGGGCTTCTTGCCCAGGTGGCCTATATTTTTCTCGGTTTAACTTGGTTGCCGGTGTTTGCCCAGGGTGGGGGAATGGGTTATCTGAAAGAACCCAGTTTTGGCTATATTTTAGGCTTTATGCCGGGGGCATGGCTGTGTGGTTGGTTGGCTTTTCGCTGGCGCGCCAAGATAGAAACCCTAGCTTTAAGTGCTTTTGCCGGTTTGTTAGTGATTCATCTGTGCGGTTTATTATATATGCTGGGATTGTCGATTTTTCAGCCCCAAGCCAGTCAAATCACCTTTCCTGATAGTTTGCCCACCCTATTTATGAATTATTCAGTCTGGCCATTTTTAGGGCAATTAGTAGTAATTTGTGTGGTGGTAATTATTGCTTTTTTCTTCCGTAAATTATTATTTTATTGATGCCACAGCCAATGTTAAAAAAGAATCGCTGGTTTTGGATAGTGGCGGTTATCGGTCTAATTTTAGACCAAGTAACTAAGTATATAACCGTGCAGAGTTTTGAGCAAATTGGTGATACTTTCCCGATTATTCCGGGGGTTTTTCATTTTACCTATGTGATTAATACTGGGGCGGCTTTTAGTGCTTTTCGGGGCGGTGTTGGTTGGCTAAAATGGCTATCCTTATTGGTTAGTTTGGCATTAATGGCTTTTGCTTACTTTGGACCGCATTTAAATCGTTGGGAACAATTAGCCTACGGTTTTATTTTAGCAGGGGCTTTCGGCAATGGTATCGATCGCTTTTTGTTTGGTTATGTGGTGGATTTTCTCGATTTTAGATTGATTAATTTTCCTGTTTTTAATCTGGCTGATGTCTTTATTAATATCGGGATTATTTGCCTCTTAATTTCTACCTTTCCCCACAAGTCAAGGGTCCTGTAGGGGCGAAGCATTCGGGCGATAACCTATCGCTGAAACTGTAGATTTCCTATCCGAATGCCTCGCCCTTACTTTTTCTGTTCAAAAAAATTGGGGATTTAGTATTATATTCCTGGAGTCCTGATCATTTAAATATTTTGGAAATCTAGATAATTCCTGTTGAGTACCAATCATTTTGACCTCTGGAAAAAAACTTATAAGCTATTAAGTAGGTGGGTGGAATTAAATATAAGATGAACGTAGGTTGGGTTGAAGCATGAAACCCAACGCCCGCATGGGTTACGCTACCGCTAACCCATCCTACAAATAATTGTGCCTCCCTACTTATTCCTGTTTTTTATCGGTGCTGGGTGGATGCCAACCTCCCCGGATCCATAATCGACGAACTTTAACGATAAAACCTTCATTATGATTATCATCATTTAAGTCCAAACGTTCAATAGTTGCCCTAGCGATGGGAGTAAGTCCCACTATTTTTAAAGCATCTGGTGTCCAGATAAAATGTTCTTGCCAATGCTGTTGGCGCGGATTGAATATTTCTACCTCTTGTTCTGTTTTCGGATCAATTGCCTTGATAAAATTGTAGCGATATCTGTTACATCTTTGGCAAGCTAAAGCTAAGTTTGCCAATTCATCTTTGCCTCCTAAAGATTTGGGCTGAATGTGATCTACTTCAAATAGTGCGGCACTAATTTCTTCTGGAGAATGACAGTATTCACACAGATAGTTGGCTCTTGCTCGGACTTGTAATCGAGTGGTGATACTAATCATTTAGATTCAGCAACTATTCTCGCATTTAAGAGCGTGAAAATCTCGTTTAACTCTAAAATACCGGCTAATTCTGCGGTTTCTTGAGAATTAAGTTGGGAATTTTTTTCTAGTTCCCGTAGTTCCTCTAATCGACACTGCAATTCCTCGGTGAATTTAAAAAGATAATTTTCCCTTACTGGCGATAGCTTAATTCCTTTTTCAATCCAAGAAGAGGGCTTGACCATCAGTTGAGTTAACATCACTTTCTCCTTACCTTTAATCCCTAACCTAATCCTAACACGATTATTTATACTCGATCGGGTGAGCGATGCCCACCCAAAAAACTATGCTTCTGTTTCAGAATTAGAGCGATCGAATTTACTAACTAACTCAGGATTTTCTGACCAAGCATCGATAACACTCATATTACCATTGAGAAAATTCTGTTTAATAGCGCGGCGTTGAATTTTGCCACTGGCAGTTTTGAGAATTGTTCCCGATTTGGCTAAAACAATGGCATGGGTCATAATTTCGTGTTCTTCGGCGATTTCCTGACGGATATCGGCGATTAATTTAGCCGTATCTAATTCGCCGCTGCGACGTTCTAATTCCTGGACAATAACTAACTGTTCTTCCCCATTATCTTCAATAGAAAAAGCCGCACCATAATCGGGACGAAAAACCTCATTAAGATGCTGTACTGACCATTCTAAATCCTGGGGATAATGATTACTACCACGGACAATAATTAAATCCTTAATCCTTCCCGTGATATACAATTCCCCATCGAGAAGAAAACCTAAATCTCCGGTGCGTAAAAACGGTCCTTCTCCCGTATCAGCAAGATAAGCTTGAAAAGTTTCTTTGGTTGCGTCTTCCCGTTGCCAATATCCAGCGGCCATACTGGGGTCACTGGCCCAAATTTCGCCCACTTCATCGGCTGCACAAAGGGTAAAAGTATCGGGATTAACCATAGCTATACGGGTATCACAGACGCGACGACCACAACTG
The DNA here is from genome assembly GCF_014696875.1 of Microcystis wesenbergii FACHB-1317. Classification (GTDB taxonomy): domain Bacteria; phylum Cyanobacteriota; class Cyanobacteriia; order Cyanobacteriales; family Microcystaceae; genus Microcystis; species Microcystis wesenbergii_A. The sequence goes on from NZ_JACJQV010000211.1 coordinate 6,784, forward strand.
GGGACGTATCTAACTCCCGTGGTTCGATCGGAGCCTACAGGGACAATTTTACCGCGTTCGTAGGCGGTTGCATCCAAAGCGGTGATAATTGGGGTGGTTCCCTTGGGTTTATTAGAAATCAAGAGGGTATATTCAGCTAATCCGTAGGCAGGGGCGAAAGTTTGCCAAGAAAAGCCATAATCTGCAAAAGTATCGACAAATTTGGCCATTACCTTCGGGTTAATCGGTTCGGCGGCATTTCCCGCGGCCTGCCAACTGCTCAGGTCTAATTCCGCTAAATCGGCAGCTTTAATCCTACGAGTACAAAGATCATAGGCGAAGTTGGGGGCCTGGCTATGAGTAACTTTGTACTTAGTAATATTTTTTAACCACTGCATCGGACGCTTAATAAAAGCAAAGGGAGACATGAGATAGCAGGGTGTACCGTTGTAGAGGGGGACGGTGATACCCTCGACTAACCCGTAATCATGAAAATAGGGCATCCAAGTGAGGGTAACGCTATCCGGTTCGTAACCACAAGCTTTTTGCAAGTAACCGCAATGGTGCATCAGGTTAAAATGACTTAACATCACCCCTTTGGGGATATTAGTCGAACCGGAGGTATATTGCAGATAAGCAAGCGCCGATTTATCCACCTGGGGATCTTGCCATTGGTCCGCCAGCGAAATATCAATGCTTTCGGTGGTAATCCATTTCATTTGGTCGAATTCTGGGAATTCTTCCTTAACACCTTCAATAAGAGTCAGAATACTTTCGGTAACTAGGGCAAAGGCCGCATTAGCATCCTTGACAATTGCGCGTAAACGGGGCAGAGTGCGCTTAAGTCGTCCCGATTCCGGTGGGGGGACGGGAATGGCAATCACTCCCGCATAAAGACAACCACAAAAAGCGGCCACTACTTCTAAACTTTGAGGATAGAGTAACAGGGCCCGTTCTCCTTGAGCTTGGTATTTTTGCAAATAGGCGGCGATTGCTCTTGCTTGGCGATCGAGTTCACTGTAGGTTAAAGGTGGGGTTTCTTTTTTGCCATCGATAAGAAAAGTGTAGGCATGGCCATCTGGTTGTGTGGTGGCGCGGTAACGTAAGAGTTCTACTAGGGTTGCGGGTTGAATTAGGGTTTCAGTCATCGTTGTTATCGGGCTTATTGGGGCTATTGTATAGAAGTTTTAACATATTTGCCCATGGCGCTAGGATAAAGTGCGGAAGGCGATCGGTCAAGGTATAGGATTAAGTTATTGGTTAAAATCCCCCCCGCCTTATCTCTGCAATTGTGAGAAAAAGCTACAATTAATCAATCCTAAAATACCGGGAAAAAGTCATGACAGCCCTAGACATAATCCCAGAAGTTGCCTGTCCCCCCACAGATTTATGGAGTGATGAACCACCCTTGGCAAGTGATCTACACCTGCAACAGATCATCATTCTCCTTAGTTGTCTAGAATTATTATGGCGCGAGAGGAGTGATTACTACGCTTCGGGAAATCTAACCATCTACTACAACGAGGAACAACTCAAAAAGCGCGATTTCTGGGGTCCTGATTTTTTTGTGGTTTTAGATACCGAAAAACGTCCCCGCAAAAGTTGGGTGGTTTGGGGAGAACAGGGTAAATATCCGGATGTAATTGTCGAGATTCTCTCCGATTCTACGGCCAATATTGACCGCAATAACAAGAAAATTCTCTATCAGAATACCTTTCGCACTCCTAATTATTTTTGGTTTGATCCTAATACGTTAGAATTGCAAGGATTTAGACTAATTGAGGGACAATATCAAGCCATTTCTCCCAATGAACAGGGTTATCTCTGGAGTGAACAGTTAGGATTATATTTAGGCATATTTGACCGTAAACTGCGTTATTTTACCGCCAATGGTCAATTAGTCCCCACTCCTCAAGAAGCGGAATTAGAGCAAAGACAGGCAAAAGAACAGGCTATTTTAGAGAAAGAACAGGCTCTTTTAGAGAAAGAACAGGCTATTTTAGAGAAAGAACAGGCTCTTTTAGAGAAAGAAAGGGAAGGTCAGGCTAAGGAAAAATTGGCACAAAAACTACGAGAATTAGGCATCGATCCCGATACAATTTAACTGAAGTGGCAAAAGTCCTAAATAGTTAGGTGTTAAAATCAGACACCCCCCTTATTAAGGGTAGGGTTGATTCATGAATCAACCCTACCATGAATCAACCCTGCCATGAATCAACCCTAGGGATCAAGGGGGGATTTATAACCAGCTACCTAGAGAAAGTAAACCTAAATGAGAGGTCGTGAGAAAACTTATGAGTGATATTGAACTTCGGCAGTCAGTTTATGACCTTCTTTCATCCCTGAGAGGATTGGATGCGCTCAAAAAATTATTCTGGTCTGAGTTAAATTACGAGCGAGAAAATCAAACCCTGTCCCGACGCAATTGGCCAGATAAAGCAGTAGAAGCATTAGCAGAAGATCCAATTTTATTAGCTTCTGGGGGGGAAGATTTTCAGGTTATTTATGCTCGTCTCAACTCTAAGCAACTGCTGCTCAATTTAGAGCGTCTTGTCGTTACTCAACTGCTAAAAAACCATCCCTACACTCTCTTTGTTTTCTCTGATTTCCACCAAGAACGGTGGCATTTTATCAATGTTAAATATGATGTTAAACAAGAAAAACGGCAAGTCTTGCGGCGAATTACAGTGGGTCCGGGGGAACAGTTACGAACCGCCACAGAACGCCTAAGTTTACTGGATTTAGATAATATTAGTTCCGAGTCTCCTTTAGCGATTCAGGAACGTCATGATGAAGCTTTTGATGTTGAGAAAGTTACTAAGAAATTTTTTGAACAGTATCGCTCGGTCTTTGAAAAAGTTGAGCAATTAATTACTAAAACTATCCCTAATGCTGACCAAAGAAGACTATTTACTCAGAAGCTATTTAATCGCCTGATGTTTATTGTTTTTATCCAGAAAAAAGGTTGGCTGAAGTTTAACGAACAAACAGACTATCTAGAAACATTATGGCAGGATTATCAGAATGATAACAGCACCTCGGACAAAAACTTTTATCATAATCGCTTGACTTATCTGTTTTTTACGGGACTGAATAATCCCCAACAAACGGATATTATTGGTATCAATAACGGTGGTTTTCTTCGGCAAATAATCGGCACAGTTCCCTATCTTAATGGGGGATTATTTGAACAGGATGAAGATGACCGCAATCCTAATATAATAGTACCCGATCAGGCGATCGATGTTATCTTACATAAACTTTTTAGTAATTTTAATTTCACGGTGACTGAGAGTACACCCCTTGATGTGGAGGTAGCAGTGGACCCAGAAATGTTGGGAAAAGTGTTTGAAGAATTAGTCACGGGAAGACATAAATCAGGTAGTTATTACACACCTAAACCGATTGTTTCTTTTATGTGTCGGGAGGCTTTGAAGGGATATTTAGGAGGCTATGAAGCCTTAGTTGATGAACATAATGTAGAGCAGATAAACGTTCCAAAAGCTCGTGATCTTTTGCAGAAACTGAGCGAAGTGAAAATAGTAGATCCTGCTTGTGGAAGTGGCGCTTATCTATTAGGTATGCTGCATGAACTACATTCGCTTACTCGTTTGCTTGACACCCGCGCTCAACCGGAAAATGCTCGTGATGATTACCACCGTAAACTCAATATTATTCAAAATAATCTCTATGGTGTAGATATTGATGAATTTGCGGTAAATATTGCTCGATTACGTCTTTGGCTATCACTAACTGTAGAATTTGACGGTGAGCATCCTGAACCGTTACCTAACTTAGATTTTAAGATTGAATCTGGTGATAGTCTCACTGCTCCTAATCCAGAGAATGTAGGACAGTACACTCTTCGAGGCCAGATAATTCGCCAATATAGAGATGCAAAAAACTCTTATCTGACAATGAGTGAAGGAGTTCAAAAGCAAATTTTCAAACAAAAAATCAATGAATTTAAAGCTGAAATTGCTTTGATAACCCATGGAAGTAATAAGGTTAACGGATTTGATTGGGCCGTAGAATTTGCTGAAGTTTTTTCACAAAAGGGGTTTGATATTGTCTTAGCTAATCCGCCTTATGGTGCGACTGTTGGTGACAGGGTGCGCGATCTCTATTTTGACCGTCTGACTGATGGCGCACAATCCAAAGATACTTATGGTTTATTCATGGCCCGTGGCTTGCAGTTGCTACGTTCTGGCGGTCAATTATGTTACATAGTTTCTGATACTTGGCGGACTATTAAAACTCACAAACCTTTAAGAAAGCTATTTCTTGAAAAGACCACTATTGCTCATTTTATCGATCTGCCTTCTTGGGTTTTTGATGCTACAGTTAATACTTGTATTTTGACCGTTGCTAAAAATACGGCATCTGAAAGCCATGATCTAATCGCCGCAGATTTGCGTAGCCTTCAAATCGGGGACTGGAATAAACTAACTGAGAACCTAGCTGCGATCGCTGCTCATAGTGTGGATTTACAAACGATAGATTATGCTCGTTATACTTATCCCCAATCTTTGATAGCTACTTATGATAACTTGTCACTTTTCATCGGTTCACCCAAGCTTTATCAGTTGTTGAGCAATAGTAATTTTTCTCGCTTGGGGACAATAGCTGATGTAAAAGTAGGACTTCAAACGAGTGACAATGATTACTATCTTCGTAAACGTAGAGGAGCAAGGGGAAGTTATGAAATATTAGACGAGAGTAAATTACTTACTGATGCTGATATTGCAGGCTTAAGTGATGATGAAAAACTAAATGGAGTAGCTCCCAATAAGTATAATAATCGCTGTTTTCTGCCCTTTGATAAAGGCGGCGAAAGTAATACTGATGAAGGTTGGCTTCCCAATTACTATGTACCGACACAATATTTGATAGATTGGTCAAGAGATGCTGTCCATCGCCTCCGCACTGCTACTATTGCTGATGTTAAACGGCGAAAAAAAGAATTCAATAAGATTGAACCACAAGAGGAACACAGGATTGCCTCTCGTTTTCAAAACTCAGAATATTATTTTCAAGAGGGGATAACATTTTCGCCTACTGGTATTTATAGTCCTACTTTTCGATTGGGAAGTGGCTGTATTTTTGGCAATAAAGGTTCAACTATTTTTGTTAGAGGGATTGAACCAAGAGTTTTACTAGGATTTTTAACTTCTATTGTCTCTCGTTATTTACTCAAGAGCTATGTATCCCATACAGTTGAAACAGGGGAAGAAGTTTTAACACGACTGATATTACCTTCATTAAGTCCTGATTTGCACGATAGAATCAAAACTTTAGTTGAAAGTATTATTAATCAACAAAAGCATAATCAAAGCTATCCCTATCATTTACATGAACAAAAAGAAATTGATGCCATTATTTATCAACTCTATGAATTAGACTATGAGGATATTCGTGAAATAGAACTTTGGTACTGTCGCCGCTATCCTAAACTAGCAAAAGCTCAGGGAGTATTAGCCGAAGTAAAAGAAAAGTATGAAAGACATATAGAACACTGTAGTCGAGTTTTGACAAAGCCTCCTACTTACTGGAAATCTCATCCAATTCTGAGTCTGATTGCTCAAGGTGAAGGAAGCAAACTAGAGTTCAAAGAAACTCTAAGAGTAGATATTAAGACAAATACAAAAAATAAAGATGTTCTTCTTGCATCCTTAAAAAACATTACAGCCTTTTTAAATACCGATGGTGGTACTCTTCTCATTGGAGTTTCTGATAATTTAGAAATAAAAGGACTTGAGCCAGATTATACTGTTGGAAAAGGAAAAAATAAGGATGGTTTTGAGAATAATTTACGACAAATTATGGAGTCAAAAATTACACCTTATCCACTTCATCCTAATAAAGTTTTAGTGATGGTAGAATTTTTTACGCTTCCTGAAGGAGAAATTTGTCAGGTTGAAGTTAAGCCCCTGGATTTATCAGAAATTGCTTATCTAGAAGGTAAAATTTTCATTAGAGATGGAAATAGAACTAAGGAATTGAAAGGCGACACTCTAGAATCTTGGAAACAGAAAAGAAACCCATCATTAAATTAGTGCAAAAATGCTTAGATGCCAAAGGGGTTAACTGTGAAGAATGGGAAAAAGAGATAGATGAGAGAGTAGCGGCATTGTATGGATTGTAAGGGGTTAGATACCCGAATTCTTAAAGAAGTCGGGTATCTGAAATCATCACAGATACTCGACTTCTTAAAGGTATCTGAAATCATCACAGAACTATGTTAAACAAAAAAATACTTAAGCAAAATTAGTAGATTAAGTTGAGGAAAACAATTTCGATTTCTTTATTAAGTAGCTGGTTATAATTAAGTTAAAAATGGATTTTAAGTCCGATCCCCCCTGCCCCCCTTGATAAGGGGGGTGCCGATAGGCGGGGGGATCTGAAAGTTTTTAACACCTACCTACTTAACCTCTCTTGCTAGTCAAAACCTTAGTCTCCCTTGAGATGCACTGCACCAACTTTTTGATAGAGAATATGTAGAGCCTCAGCAGCTTGTCTTGCTAGAGCGTACCATTCAGGGTTTTGTACACAAGCTGGATGGGAAACAATAAAACGCTCCAAGGAATCACTAACCATCGCTGTTCTGTCAAGTAACTCATGACATCCGAATGTACCCGGTTTGAATTGCTCAAGAACTTGTTGTTCTTGTTCTTGGAGGAAGTCTTTTAACTCTTCTTGACGCTCTATTTCAATAGCGTTATCCTTAACCACAACCATACTATTCAATTCAGTCATTCAACCCTCCAATTCAGCTTGCCGTAGAATGTTTTTGTAAGTTCCGATAGGTATATCATCTGACAGTTTACAAGGAACGGTAACTTTACTCAGCTTGACAGGGTGTTTAAACTGACGATGGCTTCCTTTTTGCGAAACTTGCAACCAACTATCATCAATTAGGCGACGGATAACCTCACGAACCCTCATACCCTTAATTTTAACCTACACTTATCTTATCGAAAATTTGGGTTTAAAACCCCGTCCTTTTAGGACGGCTTTAAGCTACAATGGAAAATGAAGTCAACTTCTTAAAGAAGTCGGGTATCTGAAATCATCACAGAAGAGGAGAAATAACAAGAAGGATTTCCTAGACTGTGAACCTTAAGATTGTTACAAGATGCTAAAATTAGGAAAACCTGCTAAAATCAGGATATGCCAGCTAAAGATACCTTTCACCATGCTGTCCGAAATGCACTCATAAAAGCAGGTTGGACGATTACCCATGATCCTTTTACCTTAGAGTTTGAAGATGTTAACTTTTATGTGGACTTAGGAGCAGAAAAAGTTATTGCAGCACAAAAAGAACGAGAAAAAGTTGCCATTGAAATCAAAAGTTTCTTAAGAGATTCAATTGTTACAGAACTACATTTAGCCTGTGGACAATATCTTAACTACCGTTTTGCTCTTTCAGAAATTGAACCTGATAGAACCCTATACTTAGCCATCCCTAATGATACTTATGAAGTGTTTTGTCATAGCCGTTTTGTTCAAAGAATTCTAGAACATTATCAAATCAAAATTATTGTCTATAACCCTGAAATAGAGGAGATCGTAGAATGGCAATCAACTACATTGAATTAGTTAAATCCCTAATTGAAGAACAAGCTAAAATTCAGCAGTCTAGTGAAATTTCCCTAGAAATAATCTTTGACGATCTGAGGAAACATTATTTATTAGTACAAGTTGGTTGGCATAATAATCATTGGATTTATGGATGTCTTTTACATTTAGATATTATTAACAATAAAGTTTATATTCAACAGAACAACACAGAAATTTCAGTAGCTGAAAAGTTAGTTGAACTAGGAATTCCTAAAACAGATATTGTCATCGGATTTCACTCTCCATTTAAACGAAAATTCACAGAATATGCCATTAATTAGGAGTACAAATAAAATGGAAAAAACAACTTATAAAACATTAGAATTAACAATAAAATTAATTCAGGAAACCGAAAAAATAATTCAATTACTAAAAGCAAACAGCTTTGACAAATTTGTTGCTTTAGCATTAAAACATGAACTTTTAAACCTAGAGCAAGCTGAAAATCAAATTAAGGCACAGAAGAAAGAAATCACTGAAGAAAAAAACACTGTTTCATTCTATGAAGCAGCCAAAGAATATATTGGTTGTGTCGATGGGGGACCAGGGGACTTAGCCACCAATAAAGACTATCTTCGAGGTATTGGCAGCAAATGAAGTCAACTTCTTTAAGAAGTCGGGTATCTGAAGTCAAGATATAATTATTAAACCCCCCAAGAGAATTAAACCATGACACAAGCAATCACTAACGAAAAAACCATCTTAGAAAAACTGCACACTCTCACCCCCCAACAACAGCAAGAAGTAATCGACTTTATTGAATTCTTGCAATTTAAGGCACAGAAGACAGAAATTACAGAAGAAGAACCGATTTCTGCTTATGAATCAGCTAAAGATTTAGTGGGGTGTGTGGAAAGTGGAATAGGCGATCTATCTTACAATAAAAAGTACCTTAAAAGTCCAGCAAAAAAATGACAGGTTTAATAATCTCGGAGAGAAATAATTGATTTAATTATAGCGTTTCCTGTTTACAAAAGGTACATTATCGATGTTAAAAAGCTTAATCAGCAGAAAGAAGCTGGGAGAAAGCGGGTTTCTTAACAAAATCTGAGCTTTAATTTAGCTATTTACCAGAAACCCGCTTTCTGTTCTATAGCGTTTCCTGTTCACAAGAGGTACATTATCGATGTTAAAAAGCTTAATCAGCAAAGGTTTAAATGTGCCACACAGGTGTGAGAACCGCTATATTCCTGATTGAGATATAATTATTAAAACCCCCAAGAGAATTAACCCATTATTACTAACTATCTTCCCGATCCATCAAAGTGGTCATCTAATTTTAGAAGGAGACGTTAGAATGGAATGCCTCTGCTGCAAGGGACAAATGAAACGGGGAACTGCTCCCTTTGCCATTGATCGCAACGGATACCATCTTTCTTGGGATGCTGTCCCTGCTTGGGTGTGCGAACAGTGTGGCGAAGTGCTTTTTGAAGCTCGTGAAGTCAATTTAATTCAAGAAACTCTCTCTGTTCTAGATCGTGAAACTGCCGTCTTAGTTGAGCAAGCATTATCCTAAACTACTATGAAAATACAAGGAATTATCAAAGGCAATACTATCGAGCTATTAGAGGATTTATCTCTTCCTAATGGCGTAAAAATTTCTCGGTCAATCCCCGATAATTTAATTCCTAAAAAAGTATCATGGGAACAAATTGAAACCTCAATCGGAGTCTGGAAAAATCAACCAGAACTCGATGATATATTTTCTGAAATTGACCGAGAGCGCCATAGATCATAGTTCAATCAAGGCAGCAGAGACAATGATTGAGTAGGTGGTATAATGTGAAATTACCCAATCCTAAAAATACCATTATTGATGATAACAAATTGACCGGTTATGCCCTGAATCTAAATCATTCAGATGGACAGCATAAAGCCAGGGTTTTTAAATCCGTCTTAAACTTAGATATTAATAACGTTCAATTTCTTAAAAATGCACTCCTAGAAGCAGTTAAAACCTATGATGCTATTCCTGACAAAATCAATCAATATGGACAAAAGTATGTTATTGATTTTCCCCTGACTCATCAAAACAAAACCGCCATTATTCACAGTGTTTGGATCATCAGAAATGACGAAAACTTTCCCCGCTTAGTGACTTGTTATGTACTTTAAGGAGATAATCAAATGAAACTCTTAGATGTAGTTGCCTTATTAGAAGACTTACCCCAATTAGGATTATATTGCGGACAAGTCGGAACAATTGTAGAAGTTTATGAACCGACAGTTTTTGAAGTGGAATTTAGCGACACATCAGGACGTGCTTATGCTATCGAAACCTTACAAGAAAATCAACTAATGTTATTACATCATTCTCCCTTAGAACCTAAAAATTTAGCTGTAAATATAGGGTAAATTTTCTTAAAAAACATTATTGATATAACAATTCTCTTATGGATATCGAACTATGCCTACCCACGACATCATCGACAATCGCCAGCAAAAATTAGTCGATAACATCAACCAAATTCTCCACTCTTCAGAAGCCGCTCATTTTGCCGTCGGTTACTTCTTCCTCTCCGGCTTTACTGCGATCGCAACTCGTCTCGCCACCATCCAACAAATGCGCCTCCTGATTGGCAACACCAGTAACCGGGAAACCATCGAACAACTAGCAGAAGGCTACCGCCGCTTAGAACTAATTAAAGACCATCTGGAAGCACAAGAATACCCCAAACGGACAGAACGCAAGCAGATGGCAACAGAAACCGCCGATAATATTCGTTCCAGCGTCGAACTAATGGACCAAACAGATGAAGCAGAAACCTTAGTAAAAAAGCTGGTTCAAATGATTGAAGAAAAACGCCTTCAGGTGCGAGTTTATACTCAAGGGCGACTCCATGCTAAAGCCTATATCTTCGACTACGGGACAATTTATAACCAGCAGGGACAACCCCTAGAACGTCAAGAAAAAGGCCTTGCTATCGTTGGTTCTTCTAACCTTACTTTATCAGGAATTTCCCACAATACCGAACTTAATGTTATCGTTCACGGTAATGAAAATCATGCCAGTTTAACAGAATGGTTTAACCAACTTTGGCAGGAAGCAACAGAATTTGATGAAATACTGATGCAGTCTTTAAAACAGTCTTGGGCGATGATGCCAGTACGTCCCTACGACATCTATATGAAAACTCTCTATATGCTCGTGCGCGATCGATTGACAGAAGAAACTGCCAGCGAAATGATGATAGATAACGAAATTACCGAGAAACTAGCAGACTTTCAAAAAGTAGCAGTTAACCAAGCTGTTAAACTCATCCGCGAGTATGGAGGTTGTTTCGTTTCCGATGTGGTAGGACTAGGAAAAAGCTTCATTGGTGCTGCCATTGTTAAACGCTTTGAACAAGTGGAAAAAGCCCGCCCCTTAATTATTTGTCCAGCGCCACTGGTGGAAATGTGGGAACGCTACAACGAAATTTATCAACTTAACGCCCGCGTTTTATCGATGGGATTGCTGCGGGAAGATGAAACCAGTGGCATCAGAGTTTTATTAGAAGATTTTAAATACAAAGATCGAGATTTTATCTTAATTGATGAAAGTCATAACCTGCGGAATGTTGCAACCCAAAAATATAAAATTGTCGAAGCTTTTTTAGCAGCTGGGAGACAATGCTGTTTTCTGACAGCAACTCCTCGTAATAAAAGTGCTTGGGATATTTACCATCAGATTAAACTTTTTCATCAAGATGATAAGACAGATTTACCCATAGATCCGCCCGATCTAAAAGAGTATTTTCGATTAGTAGAGAAAGGGGAAAAACAGTTACCTGACTTGTTATCTAACATCTTGATCCGGCGCACTCGCAACCACATTTTACGCTGGTACGGCTTTGATGCCAAGACTCATAAACCCGTAGATGCAGACAATTTCAAGGATTATTTAAACGGAAATCAACGCGCTTACGTTATTGTGGGTGGTAAGCATCAGTTTTTTCCCAAAAGAGAACTACAAACCATTGAATATAGTATTGAAGATACCTATCAAGGACTTTACCAAGAACTGCGCCAATATTTAGGGAAATCTCGCCAACAGCAACCAGCCAACCCTCGTAAAAATGAACTTTGCTATGCTCGTTATAGTTTGGGAAATTATGTATTACCAAATAAGCGCAAACAAGAACCATTACTCAGTTTACAAACTGGGGGAGCAAATTTAAGAGGACTGATGCGAGTTCTGTTATTCAAACGCTTTGAATCTAGCGTTTATGCTTTCCAACAAACTGTTAAGAAATTACTGCAAGTCCATCAACGCTTTCGAGAAGCTTTACGTCAAGGAATTATCCCCGCCGGGGAAGAAGCTCAAGCAATTCTCTGTGAACCAAACAATGGGGAAGAACAAGACATTATCGATGCCTTGAGTCAGGCATCTGGGAAGTATGATCTAGCTGATTTTGATGCCCCAAGATTGCAGAAACACCTCGAACATGACATCGAATTGCTAGAGAGAATTTTGCACTTAGTTGAGCCAATTACCCCAGACAAAGACGCTAAATTACAAACCCTTAAAAGCTGGTTGAATAAACCTCCGCTGCAGGATAGCAAGTGCCTCATTTTTACTCAGTATGCTGATACCGCCTCTTACTTGTATCAAAACCTCAATCCTAACGGCGATCGAGACGATCTAGAAGTCATCTACAGTGGCGATAAAAATAAGGCGCGGGTAGTGGGAAGATTTGCCCCTAAAGCCAACAAATACTATAAATTTCAACAGGGAGAGTCGGAAATCAAGACTTTAATTGCTACCGATGTTTTAGCCGAAGGTTTAAACCTACAAGATGGCAACCTGATTGTTAATTATGACCTGCATTGGAATCCCGTCCGACTCATTCAAAGGTTTGGTCGGATTGATCGGATTGGCAGCGAGAATGATGTGGTTTACGGCTTTAATTTTCTCCCAGAGACGGGATTGGAGCGGAATCTAGGATTACGGCAAAAACTCAAAAACCGCATTCAAGAAATTCATGAAACCATCGGTGAGGATGCGGCAATTCTTGACCCAACGGAACAGCTTAACGAAGAGGCTATGTATGCGATTTATGAAAAAAGTAGCAGCCATCAATTAAGTTTGTTTGAAGATGAGGGAGAATTTCTCGACCTCAATGAAGCCGAAGAAATTCTCAGACAACTCCAGCGAGAAAATCCGGCTGAATACGAACGGATAGCTAACCTGCCTCATGGCATCCGAACGGCTCGCTTTTCTCTCAATAAGGGCATAATTGTCTTCTGTGAAGCTTCTTACCCGAACCGCAAAGATTGGAAGGGCTACCAGCAATTATATTGGCTCGATGAACAGGGAGAGATCAGATCAAAAGATACTGCCCGCATTTTAGGAATGCTCAAAACCAACCCAGAAGAAGCAGCACTGCCGCTGCCCAAAAATTACAACCAAGCAGTCATGCAAGTCAAGGTGAAATTTGCCCAAGAAGTCCAACACCGCCAGTCTGAACGGGAGTACAGCCGTTCTCTGACTCAAGCACAGCGATACATCTTGCGAGAATTGGGACTGCTGTTTAAAACCACTCAGGATGAAGAAATCCGTAAGCAGGTTAACCTATTAGAACAGGCCTTTCGCCAACCGATTACCACTGTACTCAAGCGCGAGTTAAACCTGATTAAGCGCCGTAGCCTGACAGGAGAAGCTTTGTTTAGCGAACTGAAGAAATTATATAGCCAACATGAGATGCGGGACTGGTTAGATCGCCGCCGCTTGCAAGGTGAGGAGCAACCAATTCCCATCATTATTTGCAGTCAGGCTTTAGTTTAGAAACGGCGATCGGTCAAGGTATAGGATTAAGTTAGGGGCAAAAATCCCCCAGCACCATCTCTAAAGTAGTGAGAAAAAGCTACAATTAATCAATCCTAAAATACCGGGAAAAAGTCATGACAGCCCTAGACATTATCCCAGAAGTTACCTGTCCCCCCACAGATTTATGGAGTGATGAACCACCATTGGAAAGTGATCTACACCTGCAACAGATCATCATTCTCCTTAGTTGTCTAGAATTATTATGGCGCGAGAGGAGTGATTACTACGCTTCGGGAAATCTGACCATCTACTACAACGAGGAACAACTGAAAAAACGCAATTTCTGTGGTCCTGATTTTTTTGTGGTTTTAGATACCGAAAAACGTCCCCGCAAAAGTTGGGTAGTTTGGGGAGAACAGGGTAAATATCCCGATGTAATTGTCGAGATTCTCTCCGATTCTACGGCCAATATTGACCGCAATAACAAGAAAATTCTCTATCAGAATACCTTTCGCACTCCTAATTATTTTTGGTTCGATCCTAATACGTTAGAATTGCAAGGATTTAGACTAATTGGGGGACAATATCAAGCCATTTATCCCAATGACCAAGGTTATTTATGGAGTGAACAGTTAGGATTATATTTAGGGATATTTGACAGTAAACTGCGTTATTTTACCGCCGATGGTCAATTAGTCCCCACTCCTCAAGAAGCCGAATTAGAGCAACGACAGGCAAAAGAACAGGCTCTTTTAGAAAAAGAAAGGGAACGACAAGCTAAAGAAAAATTAGCGGCAAAATTGCGAGAATTAGGCATCGATCCCGATGCAGTTTAGGGGAAATCTGATCAGTAGGGTTTGAAGACAAAATAACAAACCCTGCTATAAGATTAAAAAGCAAAATTATTTTCTAGCAACTATGGTGACAGCAGCGCCCCTAGTGGGTGTAATTATGGGCAGTGATTCCGACTTACCCACCATGAAAGAAGCGATCGCAGTTTTAGAGGTTTTTCAGATTAGCCACGAAGTCGCCATCGTCTCGGCCCATCGTACCCCCGAAAAAATGTTTGAATACGGCAAAAACGCGCATTTAAGGGGAATAAAAGTGATTATCGCTGGAGCCGGCGGCGCTGCCCATTTACCCGGGATGGTGGCATCTTTAACCCCCTTACCCGTGATTGGGGTTCCCGTAGTCACGCGCACTTTACAAGGGTTAGACTCTCTCTATTCAATTGTACAGATGCCCGCAGGCATTCCCGTGGCCACGGTGGCGATCGGTAATGCCAAAAATGCCGGACTTTTAGCGGTTCAAATTCTCGCCACTGGTAATACTGATCTTTTAGAGCAAGTTATCGCCTATCGTCAATCCCTCACCGATTCCGTCCTCGAAAAACAAAGCAATCTTCAAAGACTAGGCTATCAAGACTATCTAGGGCAGAGTTCACCTAAGTAGGGTAGATTGAGAAAAGATTAAGTAACAAATTATGAAGTAATTATGCGTTGGATCACCGCTTGTGTATTGAGTCTATTACTCTTTTTTGCCCTACCCATGGCCGCTTATGCCGATAGCCCGACTATTAGCGAAGAACAGATGAGAGAAGGGGAAGTTATCGCCGAAAAAGCCCTAGAAGCCACAGAAAAAGGGGATTACGTCCAGGCCGAAAACTATTGGACCGAATTAGTCGCCAAATTCCCCACTAATCCCGCCGTCTGGAGTAATCGCGGCAATGCCAGAGTCAGCCTCAATAAATTAGAGGATGCGATCGCTGATTTTAACCAAGCGATCGCCATTACCCCCGATGCCCCCGATCCCTACCTCAACCGCGGCACCGCTTTAGAGGGAGAAGGCAAATATCAAGAAGCGATCGCCGATTATAATAAAGTTTTAGAACTCGCCCCCAATGATGCCTTTGCCTATAACAATCGCGGCAACGCTGAGGGCGGTTTAGGGGACTGGGAAGCCGCCGTCAAAGACTATCGCCAAGCCACTCAACTAGCCCCGAATTTTGCCTGGGCGCAAGCTAATCTGGCGCTGGCCCTGTACGAATTGGGCAGATATCCAGAAGCAGTCCAAAAAATGCGGAATATTGCCCGCAAATACCCCATGTTCCCCGATGTCAGGGCCGCCTTAACCGCCGTTTTATGGAGTCAAGGACAACAGGGAGAAGCGGAAAGCAATTGGGTGGCCGCCGTCGGTATGGATACCCGCTATCAAGACCTCGATTGGGTAAAAAGCGTGCGCCGTTGGCCGCCGAATATGGTTCTAGCCTTAGATAAGTTTCTTAACTTAAAGTAAAAAATTACTAAATAGTAACTTTTCTAGCAGTAGCGGGGCTGAGGGTCTAATTATCCTGAAATCAGCGACTAAGATACAATTGAGGCCTGATAGTTCCATTATCCTCGATCGAATCACCCGGCTCTGGAAAGGAAAAGGAATAGCTAGAGCGGGCCGATGACTGAATGCTATAATCCAATCACAGGGATAGATTGGACTCTATCAGTATCCGCCGCTACTGTACACCTTAAATCTTAGCCAGAATGCCAGATTTACACTTGCTTAATTCTCATCCACAGGCCCTAGAAACCGCCTTCATCGCCACTGCCGACCGGTCTTTTTCCTACCCTCTATCCCTCGACCTCGCCAGAATTAATCAACGTTTTGACTCCGCTAAGGCTGCGGAAATCGTCGCTTGGGCCGCGGCCACCTTTGGGGAAGGTTTGGTGATGAGTACCAGTTTCGGCATTCAGGCGGCAGTAATGTTGCACCTAGTCACCGCAATTATCCCCGATATTCCGATTATTTGGATCGATACCGGCTATCTTCCCCCAGAAACCTATCAATTTGCCGAAGACTTAAGCCAACGCCTCCATTTAAACCTGAAAGTTTATCAATCTCCCCTCAGTCCCGCCCGCATGGAAGCAATCCACGGTAAACTGTGGTCAAATAACGATCTGGACTCTCTCAATCTCTACGACAAAATCCGCAAGGTGGAACCGATGCAACGGGCCCTGAAGGAATTAAAGGCCACCGCTTGGTTAGCGGGTTTACGTCGCGACCAAACCGACCACCGCAAAACTCTCCAATGGGTCAATCAACAGGGCGAACGTTACAAAATATTACCGATCCTTGACTGGAATGCCAAAACCATCTACGAGTATCTGACCAAATACGATCTTCCCTACCATCCCTACTTTGATCTAGGTTATGTCTCCGTCGGCGATTGGCACTCCAGTCGGCCTTTAACTGCCGATGATAGCAACGAACGAGACACCCGTTTCAAGGGTTTAAAACAAGAATGCGGTCTTCATTTGCCCTTAACCCCCGGAGAAGCACAAAGTCTCGACGCAAGCTCTCTTTAACTGCAAGGGTGCAAAAATTGCCGGTGCGATCGGTTCCTAGACGTTAGACAATGGTTATTGATGATTAATCCCCCATTAACCATGGCTATTTTAGAAAATTTTCTCGAAGTCGGCTCTCTCAAGTGGTTTTATCGACAGGTTAACCCCGCTCAACAACCGGATACAACCCCCGTGATCCTACTCCATGGTTTACCCGCCCATGGCTATATTTGGCGGGAATTATTGACCAGTTTAGAAGAATATAACATTAATGCTATTGCCCCCGATTGGATCGGTTCCGGTTTATCCGCTAAACCCGATGCCAGAGATTTCGCCTACACACCTAGCGCTTTTTGTCAAGCCTTGGCCGATTTTATTCAAGCTCTCCAATTGCCGAAAATCTCCCTCATTGTCCAGGGTTTTTTAGCCTCCGTCGGTTTGCAATACGCCCTAGAAAATCCTGACAAAATTGAGCGCTTGATCGTTTTAAATACTCCCCTGTCCAGTGATGTCAAATTACCCTGGATAATGAAACAATGGGGGATACCTTTCCTCGGAGATATGGCGACTCAAGACCCCTTATTAGTCGATCGTACTTTAGAAACCGGTAGCGGTTTTGTGATTAGTGATGCAGATCTGGCTATTTTCCGTCAACCTTATCTAAAAACTTCGGCAGTGGGTCGCGCTTTGGTGGCCACGATTCGCAATTTAAACCTATCGAAAACTATGGCAGAAATTGAGACAGGTTTAGAGAACTTTGAAAAACCTATCCTTTTTGTCTGGGGAATGGGGGACCCTTGGTTATCTTCTGTCACTGTCGAAAAATTAGCCACTAAATCAGGAGTGGAATTAATCTCCCTCGCGGAAGCGAAACACTATCCCCAAGAACATTGGTCAAAAGAAATCAATCCCCAGATTATTAATTTTCTCGGACGCAAAACCTAAACCCCGATACTTTCTGGGAATTGATAGCAAAATCTCCCTAGAAAGTATTGATCAAGTTATCCTTAGTATATCACTATAGTTCTGCACTGGCCACAGCCTATGAAAAGACTAGCTTTAGGAAGGATAAATATAACAAATAATCCCCCAGATATTAATAATTTAACCGATTGGGAGCGAGTTAAATCGATGAGCGATGCAGAAATCGAGGCTAATGCTTTGTCAGATCCCGATGCGCTTCCTTTTGATGATGATTGGGAAAATGCGGCGATCATTTCTGCTTACAATAAATTAACATCTCAATAATTGCTGAAGCATTATAGCAAATCTGTCCACTCGCCTACCGTTCCACCCTGCCTACTTTTCTATACTTTTTAAACAGGATTGAGTATTACTTGTGCTTGCATTAGTTTAATAAAAATGCTACACTCAAGACAGTCTGTCATTGGATGACCTTTAACACAAACAAAATAGTTATAATTGTGGATATGAACAATAAAACTTATGAAGATATTTATTCAAGAACTTATTCAAGAATTTATAATATTGTGATAGAACAGTTTGAAGTTTCTGAAATACCTCAGCCAGTTTTAGATTTTGTCATCTTTAAAACTGAGTATAATTATATTCTTGAATTATCAAATGGTGGAGATGAAGATGATGCTCTAAATTTCTTGTATCAAATAGAGCAGGAATTTGACATAGAAATTCCATACGATGAAGGATCTAAAAAAATAGTTACATTTAAAGATCTATTGGAAATTGTTTTTGAACAAAAATATAACCTTGAGATTGCAGAATATCTAAAGATACGAATAAAGACAAAAACTCTAAAATTGTTATTGTTCTTAGAAAGCAAGAAAATAGAAATCAGTAAATTTATAGAAATATTTTCAAGTGACACTTTTTCCAATAATCATCAAAATATTGAAAAACTTATCCTTTCCCTGAGACAAAAAAGTTTTGATGCGTCTAGTATAATATCATTTTCAGATATATTTAAAAATGATTTTTTATTGTCGAATTTAGAGCAAATATGTCAAATATATTGCTTTATGAATGATAAAAAAATTTCTTACTTTGATGTTATTGAGATCATAAAAAGTGGATATCTAGACTCTTGCAAACAACAGATAGACGATCTTTCTGAAAAGATAAAGCTTCAAGAGTCGGAAATAAAAAACCTGAGTCTTGAACTTGAAAAGGCTAATCAGAACCTAGATTTGTTGAGAGGTCAATTAAACCATCTTTTAGATGATATCTAGCATTGTTATAGCGACATAGAAACCCAAAAAGTTATTGATCAAACAAGGTATATTATTCTGCGATAACACACCTAAAAACAAAGATTTGAGTAATTATTTTATTCCCGTACCCATCTAAGCTGCACTGCATTTAAACCGCATACTGAGGAATTTTAGTACAAGGGCCAGAAATCTCAACTCCAGAAACCTCTCCTCCCCACTCCCCTATACTTTTAAAGTGGAAGAAAGTTTTAGCTTAATTAATCTGGTTAGAGGCCTGTTTTTGTCGTTTCTAAATACCCCTGATAACTTGACCGGAACTGTTCGATCGATAGGTTCTTTGTCCAATATTCTACCAGAGCATGACCCCAGGCCCAAGCTTCCTTGTCAGCAGTGCTAGAATTTTCTAATAGTATTGGCCAAAGTGCCAATAAATCAAAACTTTTATTCTCCGGATTTAAGAGAGAAGAAAGCTCGTATGCCATCTGTAATTTACCGATCGCTACTGGTAATTGTTCCACAGGAATTTGTTCAGCTAAAAGATAGGCTAAAGTCGGTCTTCCCGTGGCCAAAGTGGAGATAAAACCTAGAATAGGACTTTTTAATAGGGCCGTTAAACCTTGCCCCGTGGCCATCTGTAAAGTATAGCGATCAATTATTTTCGCCGCTGCCAGGGTTCGAGTTTCTAAATCCGCTAAAAAACGGGCCAAACGCAACTGTTTTGCGGGTGAAATTGCCCCCAGCAAAGCGATTGATAACTCCTCATCCCCCCAAGCTTCTCTATCCGGCTGTTGACTGACCATCGGCAAAATGCGATCGCAGAGATCCTCGAATAATTCCGCCCGATACTGCAAGCAATCGCGGATATTGACTTCTTTAGGACTTTCTCCCGTCAGCCAATTATAGGGGGGTTGCCACTCTCGCAGCGGACGCAGGCGATCGACTTGAGAAACACAGACTATAACTGGTAAATTGTCAATAGTTTGTTGCAAATCTTTAAGAAAAGCCTCATCCATGGCTAGAGCGGGATCGAGGGCGGGGGTGACAAGAATTAATAAATCGGCGTTTTTGGCATAATTAAGAACTTTTTGCCGATAATCAGCCCGATTTGCCTGTTCGTAGCCCGGGGTATCCCAGAGGATTAACTCGTCTCCTTCTGGGGTTTGCCAATGGTAGGATTGAATCGCATCGGTACTAGGCAATAGATCCACTTGGGCTAAATCGGCCCGAAAGAGAGTATTGATCAAACTGCTTTTGCCGGCCCCGGTGCGTCCAACCAGCAGAATATTAACCGGTTGGCGATCAATTTCCGTGATCGGTTCTGCTTGGGCGAGAATTTCCTTGAGAGTAGTGGTGGCGATTTTGGTTTTGGTGGGGAGAGTTGGGGCGAGATTACTGCCACTGTAGAGTAACACCGCTTGGCGAGAGAGATTTCTCAGGGCATTTTCCCGCAAAACTTGCCCTAAATTGACTAATAATTGCTGATCCGCTTGATCGCTGTATTTTTGACTAGCCACTTTAGCCACGGCAGCAGCGGGATTGATCACCCATTGCGCCCAATTCCAGACTTGCCAAAGTTTCTGGGCCGAGGGTTGCAATTTTTGATAAACTTCGTAGGCCTGATAGGCTTGGCCGATGGTGATTTGATTCAGGGCCGGGGAAAGATTCTGCATCCAGCGATCGCTATCATCCACAGTTCCCCGAATTAAACCGTAGGCCTGGGGAATGTAAATATTTAATAAGGGGTACTTGACATCGGGGTAATATATATGAGCGATGGCACTGACCAAATCCTGACAGCGTTGCCAAAAAGTCGCCCAATCTTCCCAAACCGGGCGATCATTGCGGGACTCGACGATAATCCTCTCGATAATTTCCTCGACATTGCCCCCGGAATCACCGTCAGGAGGGGTTAATTCTGCCTTCACTTCGGCAATGGTGGCTTCAATTTCCCCGACCACTGGGCGCGTCCATTTGACCAACAGGAAGCGCCAAGCAACAAAAATCAGGGTAAAAACTGCCCAAATCCAATTTAAACCCCATTGATTGATCTGGAAACTGGCGGCCACGATCAGAAAAATCACCACGGCGGCGATCGGAACTGCTAAAATCAACCCTTGCCAAGTTTTTAACCGTAACATTGCTCGATCTGGTTTTTTTCCATTCTACCGATCTCTGATTCTCGGTTAGGGGGGCAGAAATTAGACAGTGGCATCAATTTGGGCGAGGATTGCCGTGGATAACTGACAAAGTTGTTGATGACAAGGACCATTACTAGCCATGATCCCCCCCCATTGCCGCACATCGCCGCGATTATAGCGCACGGGTTGACCGTCAAAATAGGAAAATTTGCCACCTGCTTCCGTTAAAATCAACTCCGGAGCGGCAAAATCCCAGTCTTTAGCCGCCGATTTCCCCGATAGGGAGATATAAACATCGGATTTTTGTTCGAGGATTGTGGCAATTTTACAGCCCACACTAGCCACATAATTTTTACCGAAGAAGGGTATTTGGCTTAATAAATTATCAAAACGTTGGTCGCGATGGGTACGACTAACCACCAGATAGAGATCGGTAATTTTATCTTTATTGGCAACTTTTACCTGTGTAATATTTCCGTGGCTAGTTTCTAGAAAAGTGCCTTTTCCTTTTTGGGCAAAATAGAGTTTTTCTTGATCAGGTAGGGCAACCACGGCGATGATCGGTCTTCCCTGATAACATAAAGCGATATGTAGGGCATATTCTCCCGTTTTGTTGATAAAATCGCGGGTTCCGTCCAAAGGATCGATAATCCATACCCAATCTTTCGGGATAGCTTCATTGCCTTGATGGGTTTCCTCGCTCAGATAACCAAAGTCGATATCAGAAAAGTTTGTTTGTAATTCCCCTAAAATATAGTTATTTGCCGCTAAATCCGCCGCCGTCACAGGTCCGCCTTTTTTCTTCTTGTTGACGGCTAAATCCTGTTCACCGCGGTGGTAGGATTGGAGAATTTTAGCACCACCCCAACCGACGGCACGAGTCACAGCTAAAATGCGATCGAGCGTTTCGGTATCTTGACAGGTTAAATTAATCATAAAATAGCCTCAGTTTTTCAGACTTATTATCTACTAAATTAAAAGACTGGCTTCTTAGCTTATCATCCCTTGCTTCCTAGCTCCTGACTGGCTTAATTTTGCCCTTGCCAAAAATAATCGGCGGGTTTTTTGGTTTCTGCTGGTGATGATTGAGGCGCGTCTCCCAAGAAAACCGAGCGCTGGCTGACGCGATCGCCTAATCTTCTTTGGACTCGACTGGGAATGCCGTAACCGTAGGCAATATGACCTTTTCCTGCTAGGACGATGATCTGATATTCGGGATGAGCTTGCCAGAATTTAGCGATCGCATCGGCCATGGTTTCATCCCAGAGAACCTGTGCCAAAAAAAAGCGATCGAATCCCTGACTTTTGCCCCCCGTGTGTTGCTCATAAACGGCTAAGATCTGTTGACGGTATTCCTCGTTATCCTGTTTTATTTCGCTTTTAGGGGGAATGTAGGTCATTTCTGAGGTGGAGAGGCTTTCTAAGCCCTCCCGTGCCACTTTTCTAGTGATTTCCGTGGGTGTATTTAGGGCGATCGCTGGTAGTTTTTTTGCCTTGGCCAAGCGCAGGATCGGGGCGTAAAATTCCCAATCAAATCCCCAACGTTGGTCGTATTCACTTTTTTCTCTCAACTGATTTTCGCTAATTTTGCCGGCTAAATACTGATCCAAATAGATTTGGTAAGGACGTTGAAACATCTCGAAAGCGATCGCTATTTGGGGATTATTAGCCTGTAAATACTCGATAATAGCTAATTGGGCCTGATGATCGGCTTGGCTATCGTGCCTTTCCCCTAGATAAATAATCTCGGCTGTTTTTAAATCTGCCAGAATTTGTTTTTGGCTATTAGTAAAACTCCAGGCCCGGGGCAGCAAAATAAACAGTAAGCAGAGGGCAAGGAAAACAGGAAAAAAGCGTCGAGAGAATTTCATCTTTTTATACTAAATCCGTTGAGTATAGGCTACTTGTGAGGACAGGCAAAAGGTAAGAGGCACTCATGCAAAAGAGGGAATAGATAATCAGTTTTTAATAACTAGATTTAGTATTAAAAGCCTTTTAAGAAACTGATCTTAACCGAAGCCAAGACAAAAAGGGTGAGCAATGCCCACCCGAAAAAATTTTCAGAGAACCTTTCTGGTTTAGTAGGTTTCTACGTGCCAGCGATGTTCTTTTTTCAGTTGTTTCTGATAGACAGACCAATCAGCGCCATTTTTAGCAGCAGCACCACTGATAGCATCGTCGATACCATCTTCCATCCCTTTCAGTCCGCACATATAAGCGTGGGTTTTGGGACTTTGGAGTAGATTCCAGATTTCGTCAGCGTGTTCGGCTACCCGGTGTTGAATATACATTCTGCCGCCCTGGGGATTTTGCTGTTCCCGGCTGATGGCATAGGTGAGACGGAAGTTATCGGGGAATTCCGCCGCTATTTTCTCTAATTCTTCTTGGTAGAGAATATTGGCCGTTTTGGGAACTCCGAAAATCAACCAAGCTAGACCTTTGAATTTATAATCTTCGTGTTGTTCCTTGAACATCCGCCAGAGGAAAGCTCGGAAGGGAGCGATTCCCGTCCCGGTGGCCATCATAATGATAGTGGCATCTTCATCACCCGGTAGCAGCATTTCCTTACCCACGGGACCGGTGATGGCCACATCAGCACCCACCTCTATATTACAGAGATGGGTGGAACAAACCCCATAAACGGTTTCCTTGGTTTCTGGGTGTTGGTATTCCAACTGACGCACGCAGAGAGATACGGTTTTATCGTCTAATTTATCACCATGACGGGTGGAGGCGATCGAATAGAGTCTCAATTTATGAGGTTTGCCATTAGCATCGGTACCCGGGGGGATAATACCGATACTTTGCCCTTCTAAATAGCGTAAATCGCCCCCAGAAAGGTCAAAGGTGACGTGTTGTACGATGCCGATACCCCCCTCATCAACGAGAGCATAATTCTCGATACATTTGCCGATAAAGGGTTGATTCGGACGGTAGATATTGACGGGGATATCTGTTTTTTCTTTCGCTTGAGTCATGGCCTTTTTCTTGGTCTGTTCGGGGACGGGCGATGATTGAGCGATTGGCTGTGGTGTGGAGGCACTAGAAACAGTTGCTACGGGGGCAATCCCATTGAAGGGTTTGATGCTGACGATACGACCACCTAAACGGGTAATCCGACGCATTTCTTGATTCATGCGACTGTAGGGAACCGTGAAAAACACGCTTCCACTCTGACGGATTGAATAATCCAAGCTGTCAGTATTGTCGTTTTGATTGAGACCCGCCACTTCGTAAACAAATAAACGGTTTCCCGCTAGTGTACTCGGACTGTACATTAAATATAACTCCCAACTCAAGTCACGATAATCGTTCCATAGTTTAGCCTACCATCGGTACACTACACCTAGGCCTAATTGAGAGTTATCTTAAAAAAACCACAGACATCGCTTTTATCCTTTTGGATAGGATAGGTTAAGTCTCTGGTTAAAATCTGTCACATTTGCAGCATTTTACTTTTTATTAAGATTTATGTTACTTTTTCCCGTTTATGCTAAAAATCCCCCTGGTTGGCCTGATGAGGACAAGAGCGGGGGACAGATATTAGCGATAATTATTTTTTGACATCCTCGCCGCCCTAAAAGGGCGGCGATTCCTAAACCTCACGATTTAAGTTTCTGCTTCCACCACCGTCGCATACCACAGTTAAAAAACCATGTACTGTCTTACACAGAGTCCACAGACTTTCGCCCCATTTCAGAAGCCCGATTCCGTGTGTCCCACGGTACGTTGACCGCCTATAGCTTCTTGTACTTGTTGCGCGCGACTTTTTACTCGGCCAAGCTTTTCTGGTCGGAACCCCCTAAGCCGAGTTTTCAAGGTGCTGCGCCGTCCACTTGGTTTTCGAGACTGGCCTTTTAATTCTAACGTAAAGCCAACCTAGAACGGCGGGGTTTCAGACCCAAAATTTCCGATGAACTACTCGGCCGCAGCAGCGTTTAAGGGTTTAATGCTGACGATGCGAGCGCCTAAACGGGTAATCCGACGCATTTCTTGATTCATGCGGCTATAGGGAACGGTCAAAAAGACACTGCCACTCTTACGGATAGAATAATCTAGGTTATCAGTATTGTCATTTTGACTCAAACCGACGACTTCATAGACAAAAAGGCGATTTTCTTTGGCACTAGAGAGACTTTGCATCGAAATGGCTCCTACATTGATGTTATAGTTCTCTAGTTTAGCCTAGCAGGGAGACTAGCAATCTAGTTAGGGTTTGCGGCAAAAAGTTTCTCGTGGGGCCAGGGTGTGGGGTGTAGGGTGTAGGGTGTAGGGTTTTATTTTAAGGTACTTTTCCCCTGAATTTTCCCCCCGATCCCTCCAATGGCTGGCACTTTTTGATTTTCCAAAAGTCTAAACGTCTTAACCAACAAGGTTTTTAGATTTATTCAGCCAACCCTAGTTAATGGCCGATTTACGGTCGTTTATTGTACCATGACGCTCGCTCGCAATTGTCCACAGGCCGCATCGGCCGCTAAACCTCTGGAATAACGGACAGTAACGGCGACTTTTTCCTGTTCTAAAATAGTTTTAAAAGCCCTGATTCTCTTTTGATCAGGCCGTTGATAATCTACCTCTTGAATAGGATTATAGGGGATGAGATTGACGTGGGATTGAAAACCTTTCACCAGTTTGGCTAATTCCCCTGCGTGTTCGGGTAAATCATTAACTCCCGCTAAAAGAATGTATTCAAATGTCACCCTTCGTCCCGTGATTTGAACGTATTCCTGACAGTCTTGGATCAGATTAGTTAGGGGATAATGGTCGGCACTGGGGATTAATTTAGCTCGAACTTGTTGATTAGAAGCATGGAGACTAACGGCAAAAGTTATTTGCAAATTATGTGCCGCTAGTTGCTTGATTTTATGGGGCAATCCCACGGTAGAAATCGTTAAACAACGCTGACCGATACCCACATCTTGATTCAGGCAATGAATCCCTGTCACCACTTCGGGGATATTTAATAAAGGTTCCCCCATCCCCATAAACACCACATGACTAACTCGCTGCTGAAAATCCTCCTGTACTGTTAACACTTGGTCAACGATTTCATAAGCTTTTAAATTACGAGTAAAACCCCCTTTTCCCGTGGCACAAAAATCACAGGCCATGGGACAACCCACTTGGGAAGAAACACAGACCGTCAATCTTTTCTCACTAGGAATTCCCACCGCTTCGATAATTAAACCATCCGCCAGTTTTAGCAGATATTTACGAGTGCGATCGGGTGCTACACTGCGATAATGTATAAGGGAACGACCAATAGGATAATCCGCCAGCTTGCTGCGCCATTCTTGGGGGAATACGGAAATATCCGCCAAAGAATGCGCCCCTTTTTCGTATAGCCATTGGTGTAATTGTTTACCCCGATAAGCGGGTTGTCCCTGGTCTTTTACCCAGTCGGTCAGTTCCTCTAAAGATTTCGCTAGTAAAGTCATAAGTAGGTAGGCGTTAAAAATTATCAGACACCCCCGTTATCAAGGGTAGGGTTGATTCATGAATCAACCCTACCTTATTAAGGGGGGATTAAAGGCAAAATCCATTTTTAATTTAATTATAACCAGCTACTTAAACTGAGCCTAGGGACAAAAGTAAATCTAGTCTTAAGCTTGCTCTTTTTTACTTTTCATTTAACCTAACTGTTCAAAGGGAACTGTTAGCGCCATAATAATCGATGGACTTCGATCGAGAGCAGAAATTTTATGAGTTGCCGGCCAAACAAGCCAATATGGGGGAATAAGGAGCTATTCAGTTTTAAAAGCAATATTTAAGCGAAAATTTATGAAAATCGCTATTTTATCCCAAGATGCTTCTCTTTACTCGACCAAGCGACTGAAAGAAGCGGGAGAAGCCCAAGGTCATGAGGTACGAGTGATCAATTATTTGCGCTGTTACATGAACATCACCTCCCATAAACCCACGGTTGTTTATAACGGTAAACCCTTGGAGAGTTTCGATGCGATTATCCCCCGTATTGCCGCCTCAAAAACCTTCTATGGAACCGCAGTCGTCCGACAATTCGAGGTGATGAATGTTTTTACTGCCAACGACTCCCAGGCAATTTCTCGGTCGCGGGATAAATTGCGTTGTCTGCAAATCCTCGCTCGGGAAGGGATAGGTTTACCGGTGACGGGAATTGCTCACGCAACTCAAGATATCGATGGTTTAATCGAAACCGTCGGCGGCACCCCTCTAGTGATTAAATTATTAGAAGGAACCCAAGGTATTGGGGTAGTCCTAGCGGAAACCGACCAAGCAGCCAAGTCAGTTATTGAAGCTTTTCGGCAATTAGAGGCTAATATTCTAGTACAAGAGTATATTAAAGAGGCCAGTGGGGCAGATCTGCGCTGTTTTGTCATCGATGGAAAAGTGGTAGCCTCGATGAAACGACAGGGGGCCGAAGGGGATTTTCGTTCTAATCTTCACCGCGGTGGCAAAGCAGAAAAAATAAAATTAACCCCAGAGGAACGCAGTACAGCTATACGGGCCACTAAAGCCATGGGTTTAAGGGTTGCGGGTGTGGACTTATTGCGGTCCAATCACGGGCCTGTGGTTATTGAGGTCAATTCCTCTCCCGGTTTAGAAGGAATAGAAGCAGCCACTGG
Source organism: Microcystis wesenbergii FACHB-1317 (assembly GCF_014696875.1). Taxonomy (GTDB): domain Bacteria; phylum Cyanobacteriota; class Cyanobacteriia; order Cyanobacteriales; family Microcystaceae; genus Microcystis; species Microcystis wesenbergii_A. The sequence continues at coordinate 34,402 of NZ_JACJQV010000211.1, forward strand.
TGTGGATGTGGCCAAAAAAATTATTGATTTTGTCGCTAAAAATGCCACCCTAGTCCTAAATCGCGATCGATATCAATATTAGCTGTCAGCCTTGCATCAGTTATCAGTTATCAGTTATCAGTTATCAGTTATCAGTGGGTAAGTTATCAGTGGGTAAGTTATCAGTCAATAAGTAGTCGTGCAAAATTAATTTCCTAGTGAAGATAGGCAAGAGGCAATAGGCAAGGGGGGGTTAGATATGTGTAATTAATTTTGCTTAGGTACTTAGTATTAAGCGATAAGCTCGGAGCTGCCTTTTTACTGAAAAAAATCTCCCCACTTCCCCACTTCCCCACACCCCACACCCCCCCGATGTCGGGGGGGCAGGGGGGGGCACACCCTACACCCTACACCCCACACCCCTTAAACAGGATTTAGTATCAGTTATCAGTCAGCAAATACACGGACGCTATCGGGAATAATCGATAGTTTTACCTTTGTACCGATGTCTAATTGGGTGTTAATCGTTGTTCTAGCGTGGATTTGGCTGCCGGTAGCCGTTAGCAGACAATAACGGTATTCCCGCCCCAAAAATTGGCGATCGCAAATAACTAGCTCTCCCGTCTCATCCGGCTTAATTTTGACATCTTCCTCTCTCAGCATCAATTCCCCTTTGTCCAAATCTTGACCATCAGGGATTTCCCAGACTCCTATCTCGGTTTGCCATTGTTCCCCCTCCCGTCTAGCGGGGAGAAAGTTAGCTTGGGTGACAAACTCGGCCACAAATCGCGAGGCCGGATGACTATAAATTTCTTCGGGATTGTTAATTTGTTCTAATTTTCCTTGACAAATGACCCCAATTGTGTCGCTGATCACCATTGCTTCCTCCCGGTCGTGGGTAACAAAAATGGCCGAGATACCAGTCGCTTTCAGGATATGACGGATCTCGTGTCGTAAGCGTTGCCGTACCTGCACATCGAGATTACTTAAAGGTTCATCTAAGAGGATTAAAGAGGGTTTTGGGGCTAAAGCGCGGGCGAGGGCGACTCTTTGCTGTTGTCCTCCCGATAGCTGATGGGGATAACGTTTTTCTAGTCCTTGCAGTCCGACTAAATCTAAAGTTTCCGCCACCCTAGCGTTAATAGCTCTGCTCGATAATTTCTCCCCAGAATTTTTTAACCCGAAGGCGATATTTTCAGCGATAGTTAAATGGGGAAAAAGAGCGTAATCCTGAAAAACCATGCCCGTATTGCGTTTTTCTGGGGGAATAAAGGTTTTTTCGTCGGCAACTATTCGCCCTCCCAATTCAATCACTCCTTGAGATGGTTTTTCAAATCCCGCAATCATCCGCAGTAGAGTGGTTTTACCGCAACCCGACGGACCCAATAATCCGAGAATTTCGCCCTCTGTTAAACTAAAACTGATATTATCGACAGCTAGAGTAGGAGAAGCGGGAAAACGCTTGTTAACCTCGGATAAACGCAGAATGACAGACTTTTTCATGGTGAGAAAGACAATCGCCCAGTCAGTGCCAGGGCTATTTACTTAAGAATTATTCCTAATTAGTTCACTATTATTGTTTATAACATCTCACTGGACTAATTAGGAAACTTTCTCAAAAATTTCATGCTCACACCTGAAGATATTATTCTCGTTACCCGGGGGGCCGAGCATAGCTCAATCCGCCGAGGATTAAGGAAAATCGGCGATTTAGCCCCGCAAATTATCCCCATTAACCTTGGCGCTCCAGAATTCCTCGACAGTTCCCCAGTCTCTGGGCAATCTCTAGAATTTCTTAATAAGCTCACGGGAAAAATTGTGCTAATGGGATTAGCGGGCAGTCTTAGCGATCGCTATCGGGTCGGAGATGGGGTAATCTATCAAGGTTGTGGCACAGAAAAGGGGGATTATTGCCAGTGCGAGCCAGAAATAACCGCAGAAATCGCCCAATTAACCGGATATAGTCTCGTTAAAGGTTTAACCAGCGATCGCCTAATTAGCCAGTCCGAGGAAAAACGACGTTTAGGACAGGGGGGCTATGAGGTGGTAGATATGGAAGGCGCAAGGATTTTAGCGGCTTTACCGGGGCAAAAAGTGGCAATTGTGCGCGTGATTAGCGACGAAGTGACACAGGATTTACCCGATTTAGCCCCGGCAATTGATAATCAAGGTCAGCTGCTACCATTGCCCCTAGCTCGACAAATGTTAATCCGTCCCATCCCGGCCTTCCATTTGATTCAAGGTTCCCTAAAAGGTTTATCCGTACTAACTCAGGTGGCGCGAAAGTTATGCGGCAGTAATTTTTAAAAGTTGCTTGCAGATTATTTTTTTTCTGTGCTATAATGGTTAAGCTAAAATCAAGCGGATGTGGTGGAACTGGTAGACACGCACGTTTGAGGGGCGTGTGGCTTACGCCTTGCGAGTTCGAGTCTCGCCATCCGCATAAACTTTTATCTGCCCTCCGACGAGAATTGCCCTTGTCACCCATCAGTAGGGATGGATATTTGGCAATCAAAATTTACCGAGTCACCCTTTCAGGTGGCTTAGGTTTGACTAGGTTTAGTTAAGCGGTTGCGAGTAGCGATTTAGCCAAAGCACTAGGTCGTTTAATGCTGTAAAATCCAACAAAGCCTCAGCCAAGGACTCTAATTGCTCGATTTCTAAAGCCTGAATTCGGGCAGCCAACACCTCATCCACCGCACCAAAGCGACGTTGCAACAGACGCAAAATCAGGGCAGATTCCCCTTCCAGTCGTCCTTCCAGTCGTCCTTCCAGTCGTCCTTCTTCCTTGGCTTCACGATATACCCTTGTATCTGCCAATTGTAGTCCTAGCATCGCTTCCACCTCCTGCCGACTCAAGTTAGTAAATTTATAGACCATAATTGTGGCAATCATTTCTATTATGGCGCGACCTGCTTCTGGATCTGCAATTTGTTGTTGGGTTCGTGCCAGTAAATAGCGGGCTTTTTCTGGTGCTTGGGTTTCTTCCACAGTAGTGAGTACCATCAGGGCAACCCCTAGGGGTAACTGCTGAATTTCCCCTAATTCTTTCAGATAAACTCGATGCACCTGATTACAATTGAGGAACGCTCGGTAGGGATGGGTGTTACTTTGTTCTAGGTTACGAGTGGGATAGATGACAACAATTTGCCAATCGGTAAATCGTTCTCGCTGGCGATAAAAATACAAAAATGATTCGCCGAAAACCCGTTCATAGAGTCGTTCGTCTTTTTGAAATTGCACTTCGCAAAAATAGATCACCCCGCTACTATCATTATCGGGTGGCAGGAATACGCCATCGATCTCAAATTTGGGTTCTTTGACGGCTACGGAGTCAAAGCGGTATTCGGTGGCATTATCTGGTGGGTTTTCGAGTAAATCGAAGAGAAGGGAGGGGGATTGTTGGAAAAGCCGGTAAAATATCGAGTCTCGTTTCATGATGATCGGGATTGCACCATAGCTCTTCCCCGATCTTCCCATAAAACCCCCCAAAAAAAGAGAGAGGAAACCCGCACCTCCTCTCCTCTCCCTTGAGACATTATTTTCCAGCTTTGCGGACAGCACCCCTGATTTATTCTCCCCTTTGACTCTTGCATGAGTGCCTGAGTGCCTCTCCTAACCAAGAAATTAATCAGGTTGATGACATTCAAGAAAGCCTTGAGCCGAGTTTTGATGAAGTGCTTTGAGAAATCGCAGAAAAACAACGAAATCTAAAACCGTAATTTTCTGTTAGAATTGCAGTAATCAAACACCACGCTTGTAGGAGCTATGGTTAACCTCACCTATAACAAAAATCGCCCTCTTCCCAGCGCCGAAGAATTGCCCTCTTCCGATGAAACTCCAGTGGACAACCAGTTACAGAATGATCTTCCCAATCTGCTGCTAAATTTATTAGCCTTAATTTGGAACCGTCGAGATGATTGGTATTTTGGGGTAGATATGGCTGTTTATTATAATCCAGACGAATCAGCTTTTGTCCCCGATGGTTTCTTAGCAGTTGGAGTCAACCATGATACGGGAGAAAGAGGTCGGTTAAGCTATGTTTTGTGGGGGGAAAAATATATCTTGCCGATTTTGTTTTTAGAGGTAATTTCCGAGAAATATAACAGTGAGTATGAGGAGAAATTTCTCAATTACCAAAGCCTGGGGATTCTGTATTATGTAATCTACAATCCTTTCAGTGGCAGAAGAGGAAGATTTAAAAACCGACAAAGATTAGAAGTATATAAATTAATCTCAGGAAAATATCAACTTCTAGAGAGTGAGAATAATCGAGTTTGGTTGCCAGAAATTGGCTTGGCGCTGGGTTACGAGAAAGGAGAACATATTGCCTGGTATCGGGAATGGTTATACTGGTATGACCAGTCGGGAAATCGCTATCTAACGGCTGAGGAAAGAGCGATGAACGCTGAGGCGATCGCTGCTCAAGAACGGCAAATTGCCAATCAAGAGCGCTTGGCGAAACAAGAGGCGGAACAAAAAGCCATCCGGCTGGCTGAAAGGCTCAGAGCGCTTGGAATTAACCCCGATGAAATGTAGGATCTGACTTCTCCAAGGTATCAACAACAACCCGCATCACAAATCATCTTTTAACGATGCCATGAGTGCGTCGTGTTCCGCAGCTGTTATGCCAAGAGTTGCGGCCTCGTGCTGTAATTTTCTGGCAATAATAGATAAGCTGGGACAACCTACCATAAGGCGGACAATTTCATCATCCGGTATAAGTGCCAGTGCTTCCCTAATTTCTTTGGCTGTGCCTTGGATTACTGTTGCTTGTGTAGTCATGATTTTTGATCATTCTAGGGCTAATCCTAACATAATTCAGGACTTAGATGCTACCCATCAAAAAACCCCCCCAAAAAAAGAGAGAGGAAACCCGCGCCTCCTACCTCGTTCCCAGGTTCTACCTGGGAACGCTATTTTCAGGTTCTACCTGAAGAATAATATATTTAAATTAGGCAGAGCCTAAATATTTGGTTACAAGGTTCTACCTTGTAACCAGCGAAAACCCCCTCAACTGACTGAATGAAGGGGTGTTTGTGATATTTTGTGGGCAATTTAGCCAACTTTTGTGGTTTCTTTTTTGGCTGATTTGGATGGTTTTAGCTTGCGCTTGAGGGTTGAAGCTGCGCCAAGAGTCCCGATAGCAAACAGTCCAAGAAGAGAATTGGGTTCGGGAACAGAAACTTGTTTGGTGACGAAGTTCAGGGAATTGGCCATTAACAGTGCGCCATCGGTACTACTGACCCAGAAATCTGATCGAGCATCGCTTGATGGGGGATAAAAATTCAACCCAGCTATTTTGCCAGCAAATGTGGAGGTATTGACAGCGATTAGCGGTACCCCATTACTCCAGTCAGCCACTGCTACTGCGCCAGGGTTGAGAGATCCCACTGTATTGTAGAAACTCGATGACCCGCCATTGAAGCTGGTAACGCCTGCGAGGATCGGGTTCGATGGATCGTAAATTGTTCCTAATGTTAGATTTCCGGGTTGGTTCTGTCCTCCTGGTTGCCAAACATCGTAGTTTTGCGCCCTCCACCGACCACCAATGTCTATGAAAGTGCTCCAGAACGAAAAAGTCGCTTGGACTACTCCACCACCCGCATCGACGTAATCTGCTAATACATTACCGAAAGTGGTTGGATTAGCAAAAGATGTATCAGAAAAGAACAGTACGGCGTCATAAGCCTGTAATTGCGCGAGAGTTGGGGTAGAAGAGCCGACATTCAGTATATCTACGCTCCCAGAAATCAGGCCAGTTCCAACAATTTTTGCTTGAACGTCGTTGAGCCAACTCGCAGTTGTGGGAGCTCCGGCAATCAGAACGCTGGCCAAGGCGTGGCTAGTAGTGCCGAAGAAAACGGTTGATGCCACAATACCAACTGAGAGAGATTTTTGACTCAGCACCGCTAAAATTGGATTTTTCATTTTTAGAATTAAACACGAATAGGGCTTAAAGAGCAACATACACACTTACCCCCCCGCATTGTATCATAAAATACAATTTGATAAATCTTTACATTCTTCTAGGGCTGGGAGCATACCATTTTCGCCAATTGCCTTTCACAGAAGGGAAGGCTTCTCCTGAAACTGGCCGCGTGGCTAAACAAGAGGCTGAACAAAGAGCCACACGCCTTGCTGATTGGAATTAACCCCGATGAATTGCTAAAATGATTGAGAATATTTTGGATCAAAGGGATGAGCGAACCGATAACGATTGAAGATATTTACCAATTATTCCGCACTTCTACTGAAGAGTTCGATCGCCGTTTAAGAGAAAGCGATCGCCGTGCAGAGGAAGCAAAGTTAGAAAGCGATCGCCGTGCAGAGGAAGCAAAGTTAGAAAGCGATCGCCATCGGGCTGAAATAGAACGCCTCCTCACCCAATCCAAATTAGCAAGCGATCGCACCATAGCAGAACTTAAGCGTACAGTAGATAGCCTAACTACACGATGGGGGCGCTTCGTCGAAGAATTAGTAGCACCTGCGGTTTTGCGACTCTTTCAGGAAAAAGGCATTGATATTAAAGAACTTTACCCTCGCGCTCAGGTCAAACGCCAAGGTATTGCCATGGAAATTGATATTCTTGCGGTTGATGAGCGGGATGTCGTTTTAGTGGAATGTAAATCGAGATTATCTCAAGATGATGTCGATGAATTTATCGAAAAATTGACCCGCTTTAAAATTGCCTTTCCTCATTACAAAAACTATCAAGCTTACGGTGCAGTTGCCGGTATTGAAATTAACAAAGGCGTAGATCGCTATGCTTATAAAAAAGGCTTATTTGTGATTAAACCTTCTGGGGATACCGTAGTGATTATCAATGATGCCGACTTTCAGCCAAATACTTGGTAATTTTGCTTAATCCTTGTCCGCCTCGTCCCATCTCGAACGGCTAAATGTAGTCGTGCTAGGTCTCAAAAAACCAAAAAAAGAGAGAGGAAACCTGTATTCTAGAAAACGGGTTTCTTTGAGAAACCCGTTTTCTTAAGTGTCAGGACTGAGGAAAGACCATACAAAAGCCGAGTTGTTTTATTTTCATGAAAAGAAAAGGGTTAATGGTAGATGATTTGAGTGCCTGACATTTATATTTGGGTTAAGGGATAGGGCAACCCAAAACAATGACAAGCAAACAGAACATTAGAGAGCATACACACTCCCCCCCCCGCGTTGTATCATAAAGTACAATTTATAAATCTTTACATTCTTCTCCTCCAGGACTGATGCCCCTTGTATAGTGGTAGAGTGTAAGCCCTTTTTTCGAGAGGATTTGCCCCTCACCGGAACCCCAAGAGAGCCATCTGATCACTGATAAACTGTTGACTATCTAAATTACCCGTTAAGACTGCATTAGAGGTAAATATTTCATGAGCCAAACGATCACACCTTCTTCCTTAAAAGCTAGTTTAGCCCCCAATCCCACTAGAGCAGCAACGGTGGACGATGGGGGAAATGTGCTAGGGGAATTTCTGCAAGAAACTCTGGCCATGACTAAACGTCTGTTCATCCAATTACAACGTCGTCCTTCAACCCTAATCGCGGGGGTAATTCAGCCCTTTATGTGGCTGATTTTATTTGGAGCATTGTTTTATAATGCCCCCCAGGGACTATTCGGCAACGATCTCAGTTATGCTAAATTTCTCGCCCCCGGGGTGATTGTCTTTACCGCTTTTTCTGGGGCCTTAAATGCCGGTTTGCCGGTAATGTTCGATCGAGAATTTGGCTTCCTTAACCGTCTCTTGGTGGCACCTTTAACCACTCGTTACTCGATCGTGGCCGCTTCTACCATCTATATTATCGCCCTCAGTTTCATCCAAACCGCCTCGATCGTGGCTGCTAGTGCCTTTTTAGGGGCAGGATTGCCCAGTTTAGCCGGATTAGGTGCGATCGCTTTGATTGTTTTCCTAATAGTTTTGGGTATGACTGCCTTAAGTCTCAGTTTAACCTTTGCTCTCCCCGGACATATCGAATTAATCGCCGTCATTTTCGTCACCAATTTACCGCTTTTATTTGCCAGTACCGCCCTCGCTCCCTTAAACTTTATGGCAGATTGGTTACAAGTAATCGCTAGTCTCAACCCTCTTACCTATGCGATCGAACCGATCCGTTATATTTATTTCAATCAGCACTGGTCTTTTGATAGCATAGTCTTACAAACCCCTTGGCTTGACCTCAATTTCTTGACAGTTTTAGCCCTGCTCTTAGCTTTTGATCTGCTAATCCTTTTAGCAATTCAGCCCTTACTTCGTCGTCGTTTTGCTTAAATCAGTTATCAGTCATCAGTTATCAGTTATCAGTTATTAGTTATTAGTTATCAGTTTACTGATAACTGAAAAGCTGGTAACTTTCTCACAACCAAAAACAAGATAATTTTCTGAGGAGTTAGTTAGATTATGAATACTCAAAAAATGTTGATCAAATCGTCTTTATTCCTAGCTACTATTTTCTTAGTCGGGGCTGATTTTAATTCGCAAGTGTTAGCTCAAAGCTTGAACCCCAGTCAACCGGATTATCAAAAAAATGAACGTAGTTCCGATGGCAGGGATAGTCTCGGTGGTTTTAATCCTTTAGACTTGATTCATAATAGTAATTTTCGCCGTAGCCGGGACGGATCGGAATTTCAGGAAGACACCCTCAATAATATCAACGAAGCGGCCGAGGAGTTTAAACGCAAGCAAAGGGAACAAATAGAAAATCTGCAAAATCCTGCCCCAGAAACCAAATAAAACTCCTTTTTTGAGTAGTTAGACACAATTAATTGCACATATCTAACTACCTCTTGCCTATTGCCTATACTAAGCAAGAAGTTGATTTTGTTCAATGTTCTAGTATATATGATCGCTGAGTGCAGATGATCTTAGAAAGACTAATGACCGAAGATCATTGGGGGGGTTTATCTTACACGAATTTATATTAAACTTAGGATTGGTTTATTGAATTATCGTCTTATTAAAACTGTGGAAGTAATGGAAATCGGGCAAAAAGTCAAGGTCTGTCGCTTAAGAGACCGCGTTAACTCGGACGTAGCGGGTAAATTGGGTAAAGTGGGTGTCATCAAAAACTTTAAGATGACCGATGGCAGCGGTGTTGGTGCTGTTGTCCAGTTCGATGATAAGACCGCTACTTGGTTTTTTGAGGATGAACTCAAACTCATCTAAATACAATGCTTAGGAATTAATTATGTCCTTAATTTTGACCTTTTTGGGCAAGGGGGGCAGCGGTCGCAGTACAATAGCGATCGCTTCGGCAAGAAAAATGGCTGGTCTGGGGTCAAAAGTTCTCTTGATCGGGCAAGATTCTGGTCCCGCTTGGGGATTACTCCTCAAGGCCTCCCCTAGCTCCTCCATTACCGAAATTGCCCCTAATCTCTCGGTTATCCAGCTTAGTAGTACTCAATTACTAGAAAAAAGTTGGGAAGAAGTCAAGGAATTAGAAAAGCAGTATTTGCGTTCTCCCACCTTGAAAAATGTTTATGGTCAAGAGTTGGGCATTTTACCCGGAATGGATCAAGCTCTAGCTTTAAATTTCCTGCGGGAACAGGATAAAAGCGGAAATTACGATGTCATCATCTACGACGGCAGCGGAGATATCAACAGTCTGCGAATGTTAGGGATTCCAGAGGTGGGCAGCTGGTATTCACGGCGTTTTCGGCAGGTTTTCAGCGATTCTGAGATTGGTCGCACCCTTTCTCCCTTTTTCCAACCAATCGCCGCCGCCGTGCTGAATTTCTCCTTTAATCCCCAAGATTTAGGGCAGAAGGGCGATAATAACATCCTAGACGAGGGGCGCTCCGCTTTAGCTAATCCTCGGCGAGTTTTAGCCTATCTAGTCACCAATGATGATCCAATTGCGATCGCAGATGCCAAATATCTTTGGGGTGCGGCGCAGCAAATCGGTTTAAATGTGGGGGGAGTGATTTTTAATCGCTGCCAGAGTGCTACAGAGGATTTTGCACCGCTGCCGGCTGCGATTTTACCCGACCGTCAAGGAGAAGATTGGCAGGAGTTAATCGCCGAGTTACCCAATTTTCTCACGGTGCAGCCGCCCAAACCGTTAATAATCGATACGGCAGCCGCTCAGGTCAAGGTTTATTTACCCGGATTCGAGAAAAAACAGGTAAAACTGACGCAATCGGGTCCAGAATTAACCATCGAAGCCGGGGATCAACGGCGTAATATTGATGTACCACCGCCTCTGACCGGACGAGCGGTAAAAGGGGCAAAATTCCAAGACGGTTACTTAATTATTTCTTTTTAAGGGATTATGTCAAACACCGAGATAGAAAACAAGGACGATCGAGCGGCCAAAACTCGCCAATTATTGGGCATGAAAGGGGCCTCATCGGCAGAAACTTCCCTCTGGAAAATCCGCTTACAATTGATGAAGCCGATTACTTGGATTCCCCTAATTTGGGGGGTTGTCTGTGGGGCAGCTTCATCGGGTAATTATACTTGGTCTTTAGAAGATGTCTTAAAAGCGGCCACCTGTATGTTACTTTCCGGTCCGTTGATGACTGGTTATACCCAAACTTTAAATGATTTTTACGATCGAGAAATCGATGCAATTAATGAACCCTATCGCCCAATTCCTTCAGGGGCAATTTCTATTCCCCAAGTAGTCGGCCAGATTTTGGTTTTATTAGCAGCTGGGTTAGGAATATCTTATCTTCTTGATCGCTGGGCCGGTCATGATTTCCCGATCATGCTCTGTTTAACCCTATTTGGTTCTTTTATCGCCTATATTTATTCAGCGCCACCTTTAAAATTAAAACAAAATGGTTGGCTGGGAAATTATGCCCTCGGTGCTAGTTATATAGCATTACCTTGGTGGGCAGGTCACGCCCTTTTTGGTCAGTTAAATGGGACAATTATGATCCTAACCCTCATCTATAGTCTAGCGGGGTTAGGCATTGCTGTAGTTAACGACTTTAAAAGTGTGGAGGGTGACGAAAAATTAGGCTTAAAATCCTTGCCAGTTATGTTTGGAATTACCACTGCGGCTTGGATTTGCGTGATTATGATCGATGTTTTTCAAGCGGGAATTGCGGGCTATCTGATTAGTATTCATCAGAATCTTTATGCCGCTATCTTACTGTTATTAATTATCCCTCAGATCACTTTCCAAGATATGTATTTTCTGCGGGATCCGCTCAAAAATGATGTCAAATATCAAGCCAGCGCTCAGCCTTTTCTAGTGTTAGGAATGTTGGTGACAGGTTTGGCTTTAGGTCAGGGGATACTCTGAAGATTGTAATTAATAAAAACTGGAAATATCCAGTTTATGGGACATAATCGCCTTGCATTGGGCTTCTGTTTACGGTAACTTGATCCGTCAAGAGGGGAGAAAATAGATTTTGAGTTCGATCCCCCCCTCGGTACCGATCCCCCCTTAATCCCCCCTTGATAAGGGGGGCATCTGACAATTTTTAACACCTGACTACTTAGCTCGATCCCTAGTCTTTTCGTTACAATCAAGAGGGAATCGATGCCGGGGAAAAAATTTACCTTTTTTTCTTCCCTCCGATTCGCCATTCTTGACGAACTAATCAAGAATAGTTTCTGTTTAACAAGATTGATTGAGACAAGTATCTCGAACCTAGTCACCATGAGTAATACCAGTAACTTTCGTCAAGCTTTACGCGAGGCTAAAAGCCAAGCACTTATCGGCCCCAATGTTATCCCCAAGGCCCTACCCTATCTCGGTGGCGGTCTAATTTTAACTGCGGTGGGAACCTATGGCGGTTTAGGTGTGATCCAATCCTATCCCCAGATTTTCTTCCCGACTTTCTTTGTCGCTCTGATTGCCGAGATTATTTTATTTTTTGTCGCCCGTAATACTGCGGAAAGAGGCAATACAGGCACTGCTCTGCCCCTGCTGACTCTCTATAGTCTTCTTTCTGGCTATACTCTCAGTGGAATCGTCTATGTGGCCCTAGGTACTTCCGGTGTTGGTTTGCGAGGAGTGGCAATTGCTGCCCTCGGTTGCGGCATCGCTTTTGTCTTGGGACGCAATATTGGCTCGAATCTGTCGGAAAAAGACGGTTTAGCACTGACTCAAACCGTTAGCATCGGTATTCTCGCTCTCTTTATTGTTCTCATTGGTCAGCTAATTTTCTCTATCTTTGGTGGCGCTACTCCCACCTGGTTAGAAATCGCTATTTCTGGCATCGGGGTTTTCTTGTTTGCTGGCTCCGCAGTGGTGGACTTTTACATCTTGCCCCGTACCTACAGAGATGAACAGTATCTCAGTGCTGCTTTATCGATGTATTTGACCTATATCAACCTATTTATCTTTATTCTGCGCCTTTTAATCGCTCTTAACGGTCGGGATTAGGGCAAATAGAGAGGAGTTAGAAATTAGTTACCACCTAAGTTCTAACTCCGCTAGAATAGTAAAGAAATGTAAACGGACTGTAAAGATCATGACTGAACCGCAACCGACTCAAACCCCCAAATTAGAAGACCCCAAATTTGGCTTTAATGACTATGCCGAGCGCCTCAACGGTAGAGCCGCTATGATTGGTTTTGTGATCACCCTGTTGATCGAGTATCTCACTGGCCAAGGTCTGCTATCTTGGTTAGGGTTACAGTAGTTTTTTAGGCTTTTTTAGGCATTCTAGGGGAAATAGAGCCTTGAGTGTTAGTTAACGCATACAAGCTTGATGATTTTCCCCATAGAATCCTTGCAGGACAGAATCACCTCGCTGTTGCGGTGTGCCGTGGGAGCGATTAGGAGCCTCAAAATCGCCCACTTCCGATGCCGCTTCCGCTAGAAGTTTTCCTGCTATTATATAATCCTGTTTGGATAAACCTCTCGCTTCGGTAAATAACCAGGAAAGGGTATCTCCCGCTAGACAATCGGCCTGTAATTCAATGCCGATGCTCATTCCGCCTTCATCAATGCCACCGATACCCCGATTCCACTGAACAGCGTGAGCAGCCTCGTGAGCGACAGCGTAAAGGGGAAATAGAGGATTATCACTAATGCGAGTAACTTGCTGGAGATTGACGTAGATTGTATTATCTACAGTGCAGAAAGCCGCTAGGGAAATTACCCCGCAGGGAGTGGTTATCGGGCCATTGCTTAACAAATACTTAAAATTGATCTGGTGTAATTGAGCCGTATATTCAATTACCGCTTCTAGGGCATCCGTAATATCGTCTGCTTGCGCTCTCTGGGCTAGAGGGGATAAAATCAAGAGGGAACCACAGGAAACAGCAGATATCAGGGATAATAACCGTTTACGGCCAGAGTTAGGTTTCATGATACTAACAAAGTCGGGAGTGAGGAAGAAGTTTAATTGATCTGAATTAGCCTAGCGCTACGATCAAAATTCTAAAGGCTATATCTAAGACTTCCAGAGAAAATACAGAATTTACGCGACTTTTGATCGAAGTTTACAGAATTTGTCGTCAAGATTGAGGAAATTAATTTGGCACGACCACTGATTGTGTTGAAAATCTGCTCGTCAGTCAGGCAAAAAGCTCCCCATCAGGTCATTTCCCCATCTCCCCACCCCGAACATTCCTTACACTTGTACTACAAGTCTATCCCCATTTCTCGCAAACGAGCCGCCAGCCGTTGAGAACGCTGTCTTTCCGCTTCCAGAGCTTGCTGAGTAGCATTTAATTGCTCCTGTGCCGCAGCCGCTTGCTCCTGTGCCGCAGCCGCTTGCTCCTGTGCCGCAGCCGCTTGCTCCTGTGCTGCAGCCGCTTGCTCCTGTGCCGCGGCCGCTTGCTCCTGGGCCGCTTCTTCTGGCAAGGGGATTAAATTGCCTTCTGGGTCATAAAATCTGGCCCAAATTGCCGTTTCTCGGTCAATAGTACCCTCCCAAGTTCCCAACCAATAGCCTAAGGTTTCGCACCATAACCAGCCGCGCTCGTTTCGTTCTAAAGAATGGTAGCGTTGGTCAGACCCTAAATGCCATCCTTGTAAAGAATTGGCATCAAAAGGATCGTAGATGAAATAATCTGGCGTGCGGAAGGTTCCCTCATAAATTGCCTTTTTTCGCACTTTATCGGTTCTCGCAGTACTAGGAGAGGTTAATTCCACGATAACATCAGGATAACGTCCCTCTTCTTCCCAAATTACCCAACCCTGTCGCTCTCTGCTGCCATCGACATTAAGAACAGCAAAGAAATCTGGCCCGCGAAAATCGCGATTTTTCGCCTGTTCGCGGCTGAAATAAATAAACATATTGCCACCCGTGTAGAAGTCGTCTCGTTCGCCGTAACCCTGGTGTAGGGAGCGAATCAGGACATTCATGGCAATGCGGTGTCGGTTGCTTTCCAAGGGTTCACCATCATCAAAAATTAAGTCTGTGGGGGGTGGGGGGGGTTCCCAGAAGTCCTCGAAATCTTCTTCTATCAGTGCCGGAGAGGTGGCAGTTTCGTCGCTTTTGGCAATCGTCATTTTTTCGGCCTCTCTAGGTGGGAGTATCCATATTTTTGACTCTCGATCGATTCTATGATAACTTCATTGCCAACTTGATCATCTTTGCTCAAAAATATTGATGAATAAGCAAAAATTTTTTAACTCGCTGCAGTCTTATGAGCGGTGTTTGCACCGAAGCGCCGGGGCTTGAGATAATCAGATAGCTATCATCTCAAAAACTATCACCATGACGATCAATCCGCAACAACTCATCGAACTAGCTCTCAAATCGGGAGCGGTGGCAGCCGAAGTTTATCAATCTTCCTCCCTTTCCCATCCCGTTTTTTTTGAGGCTAATCGTCTCAAACAGCTAGAAAGTTCTGAATCCGTGGGAACTGCCTTAAGATTATGGCGCGAGGGTTGTCCGGGGTTAGCGGTGGGTTATGGTGATGTGGAACCGGAAATTTTAGTAGAAACAGCGTTAAATTTATCCTATCTCAATGCCCCCGAAGAAATCGAATTTTCGGCACCACGACGGGCAATTTATGACCCGATTGGGCAAGATGTGGCGGTAGAATCTTTAATCGAGATGGGTAATCAAATGATTGGCCAAATTCGCCAAGTTTACCCTGAGGTTATTTGTAGTGGTGAATGGGAATGTGAACGGGAAATCACCCGTTTAGTTAATTCTCAGGGTTTATATTGTCAATATACCGATACAGCTTTGAGTTATTATCTGGGGATTGAATGGGTGCGGGGGGAGGATTTTCTCGCAGTTTATGATGGGGAATATACTCGCAGTACACCTCATCCCGAAACGGTAATTAAACAGTTATTGCAGCGACTACAATGGGCAGCCAATAATGTGGATAGTCCCACGGGAAAATTACCAATTTTATTGACGGCTAATGCAGTTACCCTGTTATGGGGTACGGTGGAGATGGCTTTAAATGGTAAACAGATCTTAGAAAAATCCTCGCCCTGGAGTGATAAAATCGGTCAATTGGTGATGTCGGAAAAGTTGACTTTATCCCAACAACCGGAGCGAGAACCCTATAGTTGTCCCTTTGATGATGAGGGAACTCCTACCAAATTTTTATCTTTAATTGAGGGAGGTAGAGTTAAAGAATTCTATAGCGATCGTACCACGGCCAGATTATTAAAAACTCCTCCGACAGGAAACGGTTTTCGTCCTAGTTTAGGGGTTTATCCTATGCCAGATTTAGTTAATCTAATCGTGGCACCGGGAGAGGGAACTTTAGAGGATTTAATCTCGCAAATAGACGAAGGCCTAGTTATTGACCAAATTTTAGGTCATGGGGCCGATATTTCGGGCGATTTTTCTGTCAATATCGATCTGGGTTATCGCATAGAAAAGGGCAAAATCACCGGACGAGTTAAAGATACAATGGTGACGGGAAATGTTTATACAGCTTTGCAGAATTTAATCGCTTTGGGAGCCGATAATCAATGGAATGGCTCCTGTTATACTCCCTCGCTAATCGTTGATAGTTTATCGGTGGTGGGGTAAAAATGTTATCAGTTATCAGTTATCAGTTATCAGATGTGAGTTTTCAGTTCACTGTTCACTTTTCACTGAAATTAACTCAGCCTACTTTTTGGGGTTAATTTTTTGGGGCTTTATTTGACCTGAAAAGAGGGGGTTCGCAGGCAGGCACGGATTCCCATTCTATAAGAAATTATCCGTCAAGTCGTGGGGTTTTGTCAAGCTTTTTGGGAAAAAAAATTTAACCGATACTCAAGGGGAGAAAATTGTCGGCAGCTTCTTAAGGCAAGAGGTAACAGGTAGTTAGATATGTGTAATTAACCGCGTCTAGCTACTTATCTGTTCACTGATTACTGAAACTAACTCCCCCTACTTTTTGGGGTTAATTTTTTGGCGTTGTCAAATTGAAAGATGCTCCGAATCAGCACCGGAACTGAAATTACTAGGTGTAGGGCTAATTCCGGAATTAGCCCTACAATAGGCGTTGTCAAATTGAAAGATGCTCCTAATCAGCACCGGAACTGAAATTAACTCAGCCTACTTTTTGGGGTTAATTTTTTGGGGCTTTATTTGACCTGAAAAGAGGTGGTTCGCAGGCAGGCACGGATTCCCATTCTATAAGAAATTATCCGTCAAGTCGTGGGGTTTTGTCAAGCTTTTTGGGAAAAAAAATTTAACCGATACTCAAGGGGAGAAAATTGTCGGCAGCTTCTTAAGGCAAGAGGTAACAGGTAGTTAGATATGTGTAATTAACCGCGTCTAGCTACTTATCTGTTCACTGATTACTGAAACTAACTCCCCCTACTTTTTGGGGTTAATTTTTTGGCGTTGTCAAATTGAAAGATGCTCCGAATCAGCACCGGAACTGAAATTACTAGGTGTAGGGCTAATTCCGGAATTAGCCCTACAATAGGCGTTGTCAAATTGAAAGATGCTCCGAATCAGCACCGGAACTGAAATTATTCTGATCTGACAATGCCTAATTTTTTGGGGCTTTATTTGACCTGAAAAAAGGGGGTTCGCAGGCAGGCACGGATTCCCATTATATAAGAAATTATCTGTCAAGTCGTGGGGTTTTGTCAAGCTTTTTTGGGAAAAAAAATTAACCGACACTCAAGGGGAGAAAATTAACCAAAGAGATATTATTTAATCCCCCCTGTGAGTCGGTATTTTTCAGCCCGGGATTAACGCTTTAGTTGTCGAGGCACCAAGGCGATTTAATTGCCGATTAATTTGCCATCCGAGGAGGGTTAAACCCAACCACTGACTGAAGATTGCTAAAGCGAAAGAGGGAAGTGTAGCGTATTTAGTAGCGGCAATGGGAAGAAAAGTAAAAAACCATAACAGCGGAGATTGACTGGGATCAACTCGCAAGACAGCGAAACAGAGAAAGGGGAAAATAATCAAAATGCCGATGCTAGTGGCTGCCAGCAAAGCGCGTTTATTTGTGCTGGCTAATATCAATAATTGGGCGATAGCGGCATAGACTAAAATCATGTTCATTGCCAAGAGAAACCCGGCTGCAGTGGCTAGTTTATATTGATGGAGAGGGGCGATAAAAATAGCGGGAAGAATGAATAAAATGGCAATGGCGACGTTAACAGCCATGGCTAGGGTAGAAGGACTTTTTTCGCCAAAGATTAAAGCTTTCCCCAGACTAATGCCCGTTTTTCCTTGCAGATGACGATAACGCGCCCAATCTTGGAGAGTTTGACGGGGGGGAGTGAGGGCAAAAAGGATTAACAAGCCAAAAATTGCCACAAAAACGCTAAGAATCGCAAAATTATCGAAAAGATAGCTCGGTTCCAGCGTTTGGAAGACAAAACCTAGGCTAATAGCGCTAAAACAGCCCATCATCCAGTAACTTTGGGGTTTACTAACAAGAGTAGCGAGGGGATTATGGAAGCGACGCTGGAGAATTCTGGTTAAACCGTAGGTGCAGAGGGAAAAATTGAGCAAAATTAAGCTAATACCCATTATAACCGATTGCCAGAGAGATTGACCGTACCAACGCAGCCCGAAGATTTGTGAGATTCCTAGATAGCGTACCGCATCGGGGGGGAGAAAGGTAGATTTAACTAGATAGGGGAGGACAAAACTAGGATTAAAGAGAATTAACCAATCAAAGGGGGTACGGGAACCGCCATAGCCCGATAAAGTAACAATAGTGCTATAAAACACAAAGATTAAGACTGCAGCACTGCCTAACCAGGGTTGAAATCCCCCTAACCATGGCGTGGCTAAAGCGAAACTCAGGGCGGCATGATAGAAAAAGGCACAACTAGCGATCAGAACCCCGTAGAAGGCTAAAATTAACGACAAGGGAATACCTGCTAATAAACCCGCCCCCAAGTGAAAGGGTAAAGCGAGAAGACAGACGAGATAGAGGAGAATGGGAACCCCGAAAATTTTGCCGATAAAAATCGTTCTGGCGGGTTGGGGACTCAGACGGATAAAATTAAGTGTACCCCGGCGTTCTTCCCCGGAAAGATCGGCGATTAATTGATAGGTTCCCACCACTAAAAGAGCGAAAATGCCGGTAATGCTCAGAAAAGTGAAGATATCCAACCACCATAACCGGGAGATAATCATCCATTGACCATTTAGGTCTTGGATGCAGTATTTAATCCCACTATAGGGCTCATAATCGTTGTTATGAGGGGGATTAGCGGTACAGTAACGACTAAATCCCGCCGCTACTGGCAAGAGATTTTGATAGTATAAATAAACTAATAATTGACCAACTAGGGAGATGACTGAGGCGATCGAGATATTTTTCGGGGTTAATCTTCCTTGCCATTCTCGCATAATTTGCGGGTTGGTTTCCGTAAGGCGATCGATTATTGTCGCTATCATATTTTTGTCCTCTCTACAGCCGTTATCAGGAGCTAATCCTAGATTAACCCGGCAACTTCTCGATCGGTTCGGGGAGGAAGAAATCCATCGAGATGCAGCTAAGTAGCTGGTTATAATTAAATTAAAAAGGGATTTTAGGTTCGATCCCCCCTGCCCCCCTTGATAAGGGGGGTGTCTGATAATTTTTAACGCCTACCTACTTAAAATCTGAGTTCGGGAATCAAAAGAGGAAAAGTGCCAGACCAGTGAGCTTCTGTTTTACACTAGAATTTGGCCGCCTGAATCTAGATCTATGCCCACTCTGACCCTCAATTTTCCCCTGACTGCCGTTGTCGGCCAAGAAGCGATTAAATTAGCCCTACTCTTAGCCGCCGTGGATCCCGCCCTGGGGGGTGTGGTAATTGCCGGTCGTCGGGGAACCGCCAAATCAGTCATGGCGCGAGCGATACATTCCCTACTGCCACCGATCGAAATTATCGCAGGTAATGTCTTTAATTGTGATCCCAACAATGCCGACGAATGGGACGATCGCACTAAAGAAGAATATAGCAGTGGAGAAGTCCCCACGGAAGTTATCCGGGCCCCTTTCGTGCAGATTCCCCTAGGAGTCACCGAGGATCGTTTATTGGGTTCCGTCGATGTGGAAGAATCGGTGAAACAGGGGGAACCAGTCTTTCAACCCGGTTTATTAGCCAGCGCCCATCGGGGAATTCTCTACGTCGATGAAATTAATCTACTCGATGACCAAATTGCTAACCAATTACTCACAGTTTTAAGCGAAGGACGTAACCAAATCGAACGGGAAGGCATCAGTTTTCAACATCCCTGTAAACCAATCCTGATCGCTACTTATAACCCAGAAGAAGGGGATTTACGAACCCATTTATTAGATAGAATTGCCATTGCTCTTTCCGCCGATGGTGTCCTTAGTTTAGACCAACGAGTCACCGCCGTCAATCAGGCGATCGAGTATGCTGTGTCTCCCAGCGCTTTTATCGCCCAATATGCCCAAGAAATCGATGATCTAAAAACCGAAATTATTCTGGCGAGGGAATGGTTAAAAGAGGTAAAAATTAAACCCGAACAAATTAGTTATCTAGTGGAGGAAGCGGTGCGCGGTAAGGTAGAAGGTCATCGCGCCGAGATTTTTGCCGTGAGAGTAGCCAAGGCCGCCGCTGCTTTAGAAGGTCGGGATTTAGTCAGTGCCGATGACTTAAAAAGGGCCGTCGAATTAGTTATTGTACCTCGATCGCTGATTACGCCACCACCCCCGGAACAGGAACAACAGCCACCACCACCACCGCCACCACCGGAACCGCCCCAAGACGAAAACCAGCAGGAACAGGAAGAAAAAGAGGAGGAGAAAGAGGAAGAAAAAGAGCCGGAACAGCCGGATAATTTGCCGGAAGAATTTGTTTTCGACCCGGAAGGGGTTTTACTGGATCCCAGTGTGTTGTATTTTGCCCAGATGGCCCAGCGTCAGGGAAAATCGGGGGCGCGTAACCTGATTTTCTCGGAAGATAGGGGACGTTATATTAAGCCGATGTTACCCCGGGGCAAGGTAAAAAGAGTCGCCGTCGATGCCACTCTCCGGGCGGCCGCCCCCTATCAAAAAGCCCGTCGCTTAAGGAATCCCGAACGTCATGTGATTATAGAAGAAGGGGATCTGCGCTCAAAACGGCTGGCCCGCAAGGCCGGTTCTTTAATTGTCTTTGTCGTCGATGCCTCCGGTTCCATGGCCCTGAATCGGATGCAGTCGGCTAAAGGTGCGGTCATGCGTCTGTTAACGGAAGCTTACGAAAATCGCGACCAGATTGCCCTGATTCCTTTCCGGGGTGAGCGAGCAGATGTACTATTGCCACCAACCAAATCGATTACCCTAGCGAAAAAACGTCTAGAAACCCTGCCCTGTGGCGGCGGTTCCCCCTTAGCCCACGGTTTAACCCAAGCGGTTCATGTGGGGATGAATGCCCGTTTATCGGGGGATATCGGTCAAGTGGTGGTGGTGGCGATTACCGACGGTAGAAGTAATATTCCTTTGGCGAAATCTTTAGGCGAACCGATTCCGGAGGGGGAAAAACCCGATATTAAGGCAGAACTGCTCGATATTGCCGCTAAAATTCGCTCTTTAGGCATTAAACTGCTGGTTATCGATACGGAGAAAAAATTCGTCTCCACCGGTTTTGCCAAAGAATTAGCCCTAAAAGCCGGGGGTAAATATTATCATCTACCCCGGGCTACGGAACAAGCGATCGCATCTATGGCGCGAGGGGCAATTGCGGGACTGTAGCTGGGGTTTGCGGCAAAAAGTTTTTCCCGGGGGCAGGGTGTGGGGTGTGGGGTGTAGGGTGTGGGGTGTGGGGTGTAGGGAAGGAAACCTCTTTCATCTGTGGGGGTGAAAATTTTTTCATCGGGACTGCCTCCTGCCTTCGTTATTGACTCGAATTTTGCTGATTTTCTGTTTTTTTTGGTCTGGTGTGGCAGAATCCGGAAAAACTTAACAATAATCGGCAATAAGCGAGAGATATACTACAAACAAACATGAGCAAGTTTTAATTAAGATAACTATGAGCTTTCGATTTGGCAAAATCTTGATAGCAGGGGTATTAGCGACACTTTTGCTAGTAACTTCCTGTGCTAAAGCTCCCTCGCAATTTGACCAGGCGCAACAAGAAAGTACCGCTCGCGGGGCGGAGGCAGTGGTGAAAGAATCCACCTCTGGCGGCAGTTTTAATCAGTTTTTCCCGCCTTCCGGGGGAGGATACGAGCGCGTCTATACCCAGGAGAAAAAAGGCTTTGCTGAGGCAAAACTGAAGCAAGATGGCAAAGTTCTGGCCATGTTAGCCATATCTGATATCAGCAATAATCCCGCTGCGGCCAATAAATTCCAAGACAGTCAAACCACGATTAAAGGTTTTCCCTCTGTGGAACAGGGTGCAACCGCCAGCGCCGTTTTAGTCAATAATCGCTATCAAGTCAAGGTTTTATCGCGGGAGGCCGATTTTACCGCCAGCGATCGCCAAACTTGGTTAGCTAAGTTCGATTTAGATGGTCTAGCAAAATTAAAGTAAGGAGACATCCGTGAGTAAGCCAATTTTTGAACTGGTGGACAAATTACCGACGAATAATCTCACCGTCAAAGTCCTCAAAACCCTTGATTATGTGGTGCCGGGGCAGTGGGATAACCTAGTCGGGTTTAAAAATACGATTATCAAAGTCACCGGCGAAACCGACGAAAGCATGATTCAACAGATTGGCGATCGAGCCGTTTGGTTGTTTAATGATAAATCCCAGGGCTATCAACGGGCGCTCTGGCTCTACCAAACCATCGACAGCGCCGATAATGCCCTAGCCACCGCCTCTCTTGCTAATGCCGTCGGTGGTAAAATTCCCCTCATGGGCGGTTTAATCGAAAAATTAACCCCTGCCCCCGAAAAAGCGCAAACCATCGATCTAACCTTGAAATTAGTGACCGAATTAGTCGCTTTTTGTCAAATTAATGGCATTCCGGGGGATAGTATCGATGATTTCGTCGCTTCTCTGGGAGATTATAGCGGCGAATCCCTGATGCGGATGGCGGCGTTAGTTTGTTTGGATGGTTTAATTCCCCTGGGGGGCAGTTTTATCCGCAAAGTGGAATCCACCCTCAGCATTCTCAGGCCGGAAGAATTAGAATCTAACTCCACTTTCGGCAGTATTAAAGAATTGATTCCGGGGGGAAATACTGCCAGAAAATTAGACTTTATCGGTCAAAGTTTCGACTCGACTAAAGGTTGGATGAGTGGTTTTGTCAGCGAGCGCGATTTGACCCAGCAGGGATTATTGAGCAAAATTCAGGGATTTATCGACTTTTCTGCCGATAAATTGGTATATGTCGGTGCATTCCTCGATATGACGACTAATTACTATGAACATACTGGCATTCAAACCCTGGCTCGTCGTTTAATCGAAAGAGCCGTGGCGGAAATTTAAGTGGCACCGGGGGCAGGGATGGACAGACCGATACCAAATCGGTTTTTAATAGCATGATTAAGTCCCAATTCAACTTTAAAAACCCAGTTATGGATTGTTTCCCCCTGCTCCGGCACTCACCCACTTTCCTATACCTTTTCCACAGGGTTTAGTATTATAATATCCCCTCCTTAGCCCCTCAAGGTCATGAATCAGGCACAACTTATCCATGCCGCTAAACTCCAGCATCCAGCCGCTATTATTGCTCTACTTAACCAAAGTCTCTTAACCAGAAAAATAGAGGTTATTGAAGCCACCCCACAAGAAAATGCCCTGACTCTAAAAGTTCAATCCAAAAATATACCTAATCAACACAAGTTATTACCTTTTTTGTCGGCAGAAATCAAAAGCTTGGGCATCGATGGATTAGAACAAGTGATCGTTTACGGTATGACCGAGGCATCCGATATCCCCGCTTGGGAAGAATCGATAACCCTGAGTCAAGATGATTTAATCGTCAATCGTGTCACCAAATTAAACTCTTTGCCGATAATAACCGCAGAAATCGCCGAAAATGACCGAGAAGATGCCCCAGAAGCTTTGGAAGACTCTGAAACAACCGAAGAAAAAGCCCTAGAGAAACCGGAGGAGTTCACTGAAGCTGCTGAGAATATTGTGGCCACTGGTGAGCGATTTTCCCTATCTCATCGGAGACACTCCTCTTTTCCCCTCAGTATAATTTTGCCTTACCTAGCGATCGGTTTTGGTGCTGGAATTATTATAGGTGCTTACTTTGGCTATCAAAAAGCAGTGAGTGAAATGCCCGCACAAAATGGAGCGATCGAACAACCCCGATAAATTTTCTTGTCCCCAACCTGATATGATCGAAATTGGCGATCTTACGATTAAGACCAATGCAAAATTTTCCTATCTCCAAATCTCAATGATTTAGGGCTTTTTTTCTTGGGAATTTGTCGTTAAGGACAGCAGCACCAGCTTATTTTTTATCTTTAGCCCCACATATCTAACCGCTCATGTCTATTGAAGAAGCCTTGAAACTCCTAAAAGAATATGGCTGTATTCAACTAAAAATTGCCCAATCCCCTGAAGAAGAAGAAGCTCTAAGACAGGCAATTTTATTAGTTAACCAAGGTTCGGAATCAATTAATTTAGGTATCTGTGCCGATAACAATGAAGAGGGATTTAAAGCCCTGAAAATTTATCTACAAGCCCTAGGATACCCCCTACCTAATACTCTCCCAGAAGACCAGCCAGAACCGGGAGCGGTGTATATTAAATACAGTACCCAAAGACAAGCTTCCTATCTCGATTCCTACACGGGAACCTATCGCGGTGTTCTGATTTCTTGTCAATCAGAAAATGATCAATTAGTCGGTACTTATGGTCACTTTCCCCTCGATTTATTCTCTTAAGAGGCATAGTTTTTGGGTTATTTAAGCGATTAACCATCAGCCGGACAGTGATTACTGTTTACAAATAAGTAGGTGGGTGTTAAAAATTGTCAGATACCCCCCTTATCAAGGGGGGCAGTGGGGATCAAAGACAAAATCTATCTTCAATTTAATTGAAGCCACTTACTTAACAACCAAAAAGCTCCCCACTCCTGTCCACTGAATTCTTAACTTTTTACCTGAAAAAAATATGTATTTGTTAATTCCAGCAGCGGGAATGGGTAAACGGATGGGCAGCGATCGCAATAAGTTACTGCTCACCCTGCACGGAAAACCGCTCCTCGCTTGGACTTTGCTGGCTGCCATGGAATCTAGGGCAATTATCTGGATTGGCATCATGGCACAACCGGAAGACTTTGAGGAGATCCGAGCAATTATCACCCCTATAAATGCCCTTAAACCCGTGCAAATCATCCAAGGAGGTGAAACCAGACAAAAATCGGTTTACAATGGCTTACAAGCCCTACCAGAGGGGGCTGAGACGGTTTTAATTCACGATGGGGCGCGCTGTTTAGCCACTCCCGAATTATTCGATCGCTGTGCTGTCGCTTTAGCCACCTGTCAGGGTTTCATAGCGGCGATTCCGGTGAAAGATACGATTAAAATTGTCGATAGCAAGGGTTGGATTGAGGATACACCGGATCGCTCGCGGTTATGGGCAGCCCAAACGCCCCAGGGTTTTCAGGTAAAATTATTAAAAGAATGTCATGAACAGGGCCGAAAATTAGCTTGGGAAGTCACCGACGATGCCGCCTTATTAGAAAAATGTGGTTTTCCCGTCAAAATTGTCGTCGGTGAAGAAACTAACTTAAAAATTACTACTCCGGGGGATCTGGCAATTGCCGAATATATTTTAAGTCAACGTTTGCCATAAAAGTTGACAGTGATTGTATTAGACTAGGTAGCGGTCAACTCTAGGCGGTCTCTGATGACTTTTCCCTTTATATCAGTAATCATTCCCATCTACAATGGTGAAGATGATCTTCCCGATTTGCTCAAATGTTTGCAAAGTCAAACCTATCCCCGAGAGCAAGTGGAGTATCTTCTCGTAAATAACAATAGCAGCGATCAAACCGGGTCTATTTTAGAACAGGCAGTGATCGAGAGTAAAGAGTCGGGATTTCCGTTAGTTGTGCTTACAGAAAATCAGATTCAAAGTTCCTACGCAGCTCGTAATTTAGGCATAAAAACTGCCCGTTATGATCTGTTAGTTTTCACCGATGCCGATTGTCGTCCCTCCTATCAATGGTTAGCAGAAATAGTTAAACCCTTTAGTGATGCTGATATCGGTATCGTTGCGGGGGAAATACTCGCCTTAACTGGTAACTCGATCCTAGAAAAATATGCTGAACGTCGAGAGATTCTCTCGCAAAAATTTCTCTTAGAACACCCTTTTTCTCCCTACGGTCAAACAGCTAATCTAGCAATTAGAAAAGCCGCTTTTGAGAAAGTTGGTTTATTTCGTCCCTATTTAACCACAGGCGGCGATGCCGATATCTGCTGGCGAATTTTACGAGAAACTCAATGGCAATTAGCCTATGCACCCACCGCCGTTATTTGCCATCGTCATCGTTCGACTATCAAGAGTTTTCGCAGTCAATTTCAACGCTACGGCCGTTCAAATCGCTATTTACATGAACTACATGGTTGTGATTTACAAAGGAATTTTACCAGTTCCGAATTAATTTATCGTCTCGGTCGTTGGTTATTAAAAGAGCTACCAAAAAATACTCTCAAGTTACTGTTTGGTAAAGCTGATATAGTAGATTTATTGGCTACTCCCCTCGATTTAATTGGGTTTCAGTCCCGCAGCCAAGGACAAGCCACGGTCAAATTACCCGAAAAAGCTAAAGAAATCGAATGGCTTTAATTCAGTTATCAGTTATCAGTGATCAGTTATCAGATGTGAGTTTTCAGTTCAATGATTACTGTTTACTGATTAAGGTTTCCTCTATGGTTTCTCCCTGAGTGAAACATCCTGGAAGATACTTAATTTCTGATACATAGCCCTCGTCATCATCAGGATAAATTGTTATTGGATATTTTAACCCCAAATAAAACTCTAATGATTCAAGATTAGTTTTATTACTTGTAATCATATTTTTACCTCTTTAAAGTTAGCAAATAGGATCAATATATTTTGAATAAATATCCAGAAAACAGCAAGAAGGGAATCAGCTTTAAACCTTGTCCGTCAACTATCCATTCCCCTATTCTGGCACTCCCCGCTTCAAAGTGGGGGACAAAATGAGGTAAGGTAAAAAAGCTGTGCCGATAACCGAGACTATGACCGTTGAATGGCAATCCGTCAAAACCTACGAGGATATTCTTTACCATAAATGGGGGGGAATCGCCAAAATCACTATAAATCGCCCCCATAAGCGTAATGCCTTCCGTCCGAAGACAGTTTTTGAGCTTTACGACGCTTTCTGTGATGCTCGCGAGGATGCCCGCATTGGGGTAGTATTGCTCACGGGTGCAGGTCCCCACAGCGACGGCAAATATGCTTTTTGTTCCGGCGGCGATCAGACGGTGCGCGGTCAGGCGGGTTATATTGGCGATGATGGCGTACCCCGGCTCAATGTGCTGGATTTACAGAAATTAATTCGCTCCATCCCCAAGGTAGTTATCGCGCTGGTGGCAGGTTATGCGGTCGGGGGCGGTCATGTTTTGCACTTGGTTTGTGATTTAACCTTAGCGGCGGATAACGCCATTTTCGGCCAGACCGGTCCGAAAGTGGGCAGTTTTGACGGCGGTTTTGGCTCTAGTTATCTGGCCCGGGTGGTCGGTCAGAAAAAGGCTCGCGAGATTTGGTTTCTCTGTCGGCAGTATAACGCCCAACAAGCTTTAGACATGGGTTTGGTTAACCATGTCGTCCCGGTGGAGGAATTAGAGCGGGAAGGGATTAAATGGTCCTTAGAAATTCTCGAAAAAAGTCCCTTGGCGATTCGCTGCCTAAAATCGGCTTTTAATGCTGATTGTGATGGTCAAGCGGGTTTACAGGAGTTAGCGGGCAATGCCACTTTACTCTACTATATGACCGCCGAAGGAGCCGAAGGTAAACAGGCTTTCCTGGAAAAACGTCCCCCCGATTTTAGTCAATATCCTTGGCTACCCTAATCAGTGATCAGTAAACAGTAAACAGTAATCAGTGGGAAGTGGGGAGTGGGAAGTGGGAAGTGGGAAATGGGGAGATAGGGGAATGGGGAAGTGAGGAGAAAAAAGCGTTCGACAAAAGCTCACGCCGAAGTCTGATGGCTGATAGCTAAAAGGCTGGCTGCTCCTTCAGATTCAGGCTCGCCAGCTATCTTCTCGCTGGAATCGCCATTAAAATTTCAATGCTATAAGTGGGTGGGTGGAATTAAATATAACCCACATTCCGCACCCTAAGTGTCACAAGGTCTCAAAAGAGGAAGATGCCTGAGTCAAAATACTTATCTAGAGGAGTGAGTTGGCGGCAAGCTGCCACCAACTAAGCCGAAAATTTCAGGGTTCCCCCGGTCATTCTCAATAAACAGTGCTTGTTGAGAATAACCGAGCAATCAGACTTAACATCTAGGGGGAGATGTTCCAGTTGCTCCCTTTGTTTTGTCACCCCTGGAAGTCAATCCATCTGGTCAAGATAAGAGATAATATTCCTGGCCAGGTTTGGGAAAAAATCTCAAAATGTTGCGCCTCTCATCCGTTAAGTTACTAATCTTTTGATTGTCTTGAATAGGTCGGAGATGAATTCCTTGAAAGTTCTGAAATATCCAGCGTAATGTTGGTCGGTCAGTTGACTTACCCAACGGATTTTTGAGTCCCGTCTCCTGCTGTTTTAAATTCAGACGAAGTTGTCTTTGACCAATAGTATAAACCAGCAGGCACAAGCCCATGAGCATGGCCATGACCTCAATTCTATGGGGAGATTTGAGAAAGACACTGTGGGCAAAAAAGCAGGGGTCTTTGAGATAAGAAAAGAAAATGCTCTTTCCGGCGCTTGTTGCCCTTTATATTTTTTGAGTATATCCTCACTGCTCAATCGTTGTTTCGCCAATTTGTTAGTCGCTAAAACGAATCGTCCTGCTCGTTTCTTTAGCCTCTCAATGGCGGACAAATTCAACTCTAATTCGGCTTGAACCTGATAGCCTTGAGAGGGCAAATCGTCTTTTGATTTGAGTTTTGACCGCTCTCGTCTCAGGCGGAATGAGATTGACTTTAATCTCCGTTAACTGATGATATTTTAAGGAGTCAGATAATCCTTTGGCTATCGCCAACGCCACCGCTCTATTCTCAAATTCTCTTCGGGATAGTTGCCGGATTTTTTCTTATGCCCAATTCTTTTCCTGCTCGATTTTTTTCTCTAATTTTTTCAAGTCTGATTCTTTTCTAGCTTGACTTTCAACTAGCAACCATCTTGGTTCTATCCCCCTTTTTAACTGTTTTTGGATAAATTGTTCTTGATTGGGTTTTAGTTGAATATTCATGATGACTTTTGTAAGGTTAAGGGTTAAGTCGAGTGTCCTGTTTCATTTTACTACAAGGATTAGCTAAAATAGGTTAGTTGAGGTGCATTACATAACATTAACGCCCCTTCCGAGATCGGCGATCGCTCCTTGTTTGAGTTGGTCAATGAGAGCATTATCTCGTTCCCCGGTTCTACCTGAATATTGCTTTAAGGCAGAGCCTTGAAACAAGGGAAATGAGTAGGTAGGGTGCGTTAGGAGCGCGACAATATTATTTAATTTACATTAATTACATACGCGACGTAACGCACCAATATTATCCTAAATCCCTTGAGTAACCCACAGAAAAGGGGTTTCTCCGAGAAACCCCTTTTCTACTCATGCACTCATGCAAAAAGGGGAATAAATAATCAGTAGATCGTAGGTTGGGTTGAACGATAGTGAAACCCAACACTTTTAAATAATTGGGTTGGGTTTCGTTCCTCAACCCAACCTACGGCTCTTTTAAATAATTGGGTTGGGTTTCGTTCCTCAACCCAACCTACGGCTCTCATGCACTCATGCAAAAAGGGGAATAAATAATCAGTAGATCGTAGGTTGGGTTGAACGATAGTGAAACCCAACACTTTTAAATAATTGGGTTGGGTTTCGTTCCTCAACCCAACCTACGGCTCTTTTAAATAATTGGGTTGGGTTTCGTTCCTCAACCCAACCTACGGCTCTCATGCACTCATGCAAAAAGGGGAATAAATAATCAGTAGATCGTAGGTTGGGTTGAACGATAGTGAAACCCAACACTTTTAAATAATTGGGTTGGGTTTCGTTCCTCAACCCAACCTACGGCTCTTTTAAATAATTGGGTTGGGTTTCGTTCCTCAACCCAACCTACGGCTCAAAAAAAAAAATCGACCCGCCCTAAGGCGGGAGACAAAGGGCAAAAGAGGGCTCTTCGGGACTTGGTATGGTTCGATAGGGGGGCATAAATCGACTAAATCCTTATCTGGCAAGAGACTTAATTGATCAGTTCGCTCTAGATAAAAAATAATTAACAAAAATCGCTAAATGCCTTTCTCTATAAGGGTTCCATCTCTTATAACCTCCGTCCATTGCATAACACAAACCGAAGAGCCCAAAAGAGCAAAAGAACAGAGGGTTAAAGTCCTGGGGAGACACACACCACCCGAAAACCGAGATCGTCGTCGCGGTCGTCGCGGCGGAGGCCGTTGACGCGAACCGCGGAACGGCAGCGAAGAGGAACGTCGCCCCAGGAACCGCCCCGCAATATTTGATAATCATTACCATTTTTTATCCAAGCACTGCCATCCGTCGGCGCTCCGATATAGTTATCATGCAAATTATCCTCGCACCACTCCCAAACATTGCCAATCATGTCATGGAGTCCCCAAGCATTGGGCTTTTTCTGACCCACAGGATGAGTTGTATTTTGAGAATTTCCGCCATACCAAGCATAATCTCCTAACTGATTAGCATCATCACCAAAATAATAGCGAGTAGTTGTTCCCGCACGACAGGCATATTCCCATTCCGCTTCCGTCGGTAGGCGATAGGTTTTCCCTGTTATTTGACTCAATTTCTGACAAAAAGCTTGAGCGTCATTCCAGCTAACTTGTTCTACCGGATTTTGCGGATTGTTTTGAAAATAAGAGGGCAGCGACGCTGCCGTTGCTTTCCTCTTACCTCTCAGCGATTTTTGAGATGTTGCATTTGTTCCCATTACTGCTTGATATTGTGCCTGAGTAACTGGATATTTCCCAATCGCAAAACTGTTTACTTGAACTAGGTGTTGAGGCTTTTCATAACTTTCAGCATCGAGATCACTGTCAGGAGATCCCATGAGAAATTTACCTGCTGGTAAGCTCACCATCTTCAGTGTTACTCCATTGGGTAGGTTTTCGGTAGAGGTGATAATAAAATTCCCGACTCTCTCGATTACATGGTCGTTGATGCGTTGAATGGCGGTTTCCAGTTCGATTTCCTCATCGGGGATTTCCACGTCTGTCCATTGCCATCCTTCCTGCTCGGCTCGCTCTAATGCGATCGCTAAACGGCCGCGCTTTTCTTCGCTGGTGACGAGGAAATTGAGCAAACTAGCCGATAGATTCTCGTTTTTGCGGAAAGATACCGCCGATTCGGAACTAAGAATGTTCTGGACGAGGGATTCCACTTCGCTGACACTGCGGGAAAGTTCCCCGTCAATGGTCGCTACTTGATCGATTAAGCCTTGAAACTGCCCGATAATTGGTTTTAGGTATTGTTCTAGATTAATGGCTACTTTGGCCATTTCGATCGCTTCTTGTTCCAGACTATCTAACTCCAGCTGCAACTGATACACTTGTTTGTACCCGTTCAACTCGCCGATCATTTTCGAGAAAACCTGTTTTTGTGTATCCTGATCTTCAGCTAATTTCTGGATACTTTCGCTGATTAGGTCGATTTTCTTGAGCATGAGCAAGCTGGCGCGACCAACAAGAATCACGGTGCGGAAAATCTGCTGTTTCTGTAGTCTCAGGGTATCTCGCAGTTCAGCCGAGCCGATGCTATTCTCCAAAGATTGGCGTTTTCGCTCTGTTTCTGCCAATTTCTGGCATTTAACCGCCACTGCCTCCTTGATTTCCTCGGTCAGTTCCAGAAAAAACCGCCGGTATTCATCCTTATGGTCGGTGAGAAATCCGATTAACTGGTTATAGTCCTTGACTAATCTTTCCAATTCTTGAAAAGTTTCCTCGAAATTGAGGGGTTCTTCTTTTTTCCTCAATCCTAGCCATGTATTGCGGACCCGTTTTCCAGTTTTAATCAGTTGCTGTCTTTCTTGAATCTGATCCTGCAAAATTAATAAATCGGGGCGATTTAGTTGGGGAAGTTGATAGGTTTTCCGATAAAGCTTGATTTTCGCCGTTTCTTCTGCCATCGCCTTGGTCGCTGAGGGTGAGTTTTTTCTATTTTAGCCCGATTTTTTGATCAGCTAAGACGTATCTTAACCGCCTATCCTTAAACCCCCCCCGATGTCGGTAGGGTAGATTCATAGTAGGATAGATTCATCGTAGGGTTGATTCATGAATCAACCCTACCCCGATGTCGGGGGTTTGGGGGTCTTGCCTCTTGCCTCTTCTCAACAAGCAATTTAAATTACGAACAGCATAATGTCTTTGCCGGATAGTTGTTTCAGCTTAGGCATATTCTGGCTGTAACTCAAATGTAATCTGTAGAGAAGGTTTGGCAACTAGACCGAACTCCCTGGGGTCTTCTCCCTCTAAATGCAGTAAAATGGCTTCTTGGAGATTATTAACCACCTCATCTAAGGTATTTCCCTGGGTGACAATCGAAATTTCCACGCATTCACCTACATATCCTTTTTGTTCACCAGAACGAATAATTGCATTAACTTTTGGACTTAATGTTGTCATAATTGCTCATGTTTATTTTTTGCTTATTTAGATTTATGGCAATTGAGCAAGGTACGGGTCATTGATCCATTATAACTGACTTTTTCCCTAAGCTGTCAAATTCATCTAGTTTTCTAGAAATCTCGGCCAGAGGCGAAAAAATCAGCGACAATGATATAAATGGAGTTATCAACACAAGTAAAGCGATTATGACTGTAGCCACGACGAACGCCCGAGATATTTTCCGCTCCGCCTACGAAAACCGTTACACTTGGGATGAACGATTCCCCGGTTACACTGCCGATATTATCCTCACCCAAGGGGAGGAAGTCCATACGGGCAAAATTCAAGTTAATGCCGATTATAGTGTGGAAGTAACGGGCATTGATGACGAGAAAGTGCAAGAAAGTATCTATAATCAAATGCGCGACATCGTTACTCACCGTAAAAGAGGCAATTTTGATGCTTCCCACGGCAAAAACCAGTTTAATTTTGGGCAAGATGATCCCACCGGTGCGGTAGAAATTCTTGTCACCGGCGATGCGATGGGGTCTAATTATAAGGTCCGCGGCCAGGAAATCTGTCAAGTCAGTCGAGTCATGGGACCGATGGCTTTTACTATTAATACCGAGGAAAGTCTCGATACGGGAGAAGGTTATATTTCTATTCGCTATAATGCCATTTTCCGCAATGCTAAAACCGATGAATTAAAGGGAAAACGTGACTTTAAGGAAACCTACGAAAAAATCGGTAATTATTATTTACCCTCCTGTCAAGTGATTAACGCAATCGATGCGGGGGGCGAAAAATTCACCACAGAATTCACTTTTATCAATCTACAGCTTTTAGAAGCTTAAGGGTTATCCCCGCCCAAAAAGCGTTAGGATCGAAGTAACTACACTGTAATAAATCTCTGACCAGAAGCTGATTATGTCTTTAACACTGACTCCCAATAACGTCGAACAAGTCTTAGATGAAATGCGCCCCTACCTGATGGCGGATGGTGGTAACGTGGAATTAGTCGAAATCGACGGGCCAGTCGTCAAACTGCGTCTTCAAGGCGCTTGCGGTTCCTGTCCCAGTTCCACCATGACCCTAAAAATGGGCATCGAACGTCGTCTCCGGGAAATGATTCCCGAAATTGCCGAAGTTGAACAAGCTTTCTAAATCTTGGTTCAATTAATTCTCACCACCGCCCGATTGCTAATTTAATTAGCGATCGGGCATAATATTAATTATATATTTTCTTCTGCAAGATTGATAAAACTACAGAATTAATTAAGGTAAAAAGTATCTTTTTTAGCCGATTAACCAGCCAATTAAGCATTAACATATACTTGAAAATTTTTATTAAAACTCAAAAATTATGACGGAAAATATCCCCACCATTGTGGTCATGCACGGCGACCAAACTGGAGAAGAACTATTACTAGAAGCTCTGAGAGTGTTGCAACCCTCGATAATTCGTCAACCGCTTAACTTTGCCGATTTTGATCTTAGTTTAGCCCAGCGTCGCCAGAGTAACAATCAAGTGGTTCATGAGGCCGCCGAAGCGACTCTCAAAACCGGATTAGCTCTGAAAGCTGCTACTATCACCCCAGAAATTAAAGGAGATGTGGGCAGTCCCAACGCTATCTTAAGAGAAGCAATGAATTCTCAGGTAATTCTCCGCATTGGTCGCCGTATCCCCGGTATTCGTCCGATTGGGGGCGTTTATTCTCCCATTGCCATTGTCCGCATGGCCGTTGACGATGCCTACGGGGCCAAAGAATGGCGAGAAACCACCGCCACCGGCGATGAAATTGCCTATCGTACCTCGCGCATTTCTAGGGCTACCAGTCGCGCTGTGGCCGAGTTTACCTTTCAACAGGCCAAAAAAACTGGGGCGCGGGTATTTGGCGGCCCAAAATTCACCGTTAGTGCCACCTACGAAGGGATGTTCAAAGAGGAATTAGACGCAGCAGCCCAAAGACATCCGGAAGTGCGTTATCAACCCCTGTTAATTGATGCAACTTTTGCCCTACTTTTACAAACCGACGGCGAAGCTTTGGTGATTCCAGCACTTAATCGCGATGGCGATTTATTATCTGATTTTGTCTTGCAACTCTATGGCAGTATTGCCGGGGCCGAAAGTTTAGTTTTGGGATTTGATGAGGAGACCTTAGCAGTTAAAACTATTATGGCAGAAGCTCCCCACGGCACGGCCCCGGCTTTAGAGGGTAAAAATATCGCTAATCCCATGGCGATGATTTTAGCCTCGGCAGCTTTGTTAGGTTATATCGAAACTAGCGAAGCACGCAAAGCTTCCAGGGCAATTTATGAAAGTGTCTTTGAAACTATTCACGAGGGCAAAAAAACCCCCGATTTAGGGGGCCAAATGACCATGAGTGAGTTTACCGATGAGGTGATTCGTCGTGTGGTCAGTAAGTTAGAAGTTTGGTCTGCTTTGGGGTAAGCTGCCGGCACACTGGTTAAGACTGGACTGGGGAAGGGGGAAAAAGCCGTAAGATTGCCTATTCCCTAATACCGAAAGCTTCTTACCTCACTATTCAGATAACCGCAATATTGCCGCTAATAGTTAAGCTAACTTAAAGGCATCTCGCCAACACCAGCGCAACAGGGTAAAAGCGATTAAACCTTTAACCACTTCTAGACACCAGTAACCAATCTGCAAAGACATCATTTCTCCCGACATTCCCGACGCGGTAACGGGAGCTAGTAAACCCATAGCACTCAGATTGGGAGTGAGAAAATAGGTGTAAATTAGGGTGATTACTAAGAGAACACCGGCGAATAGGAGCGATCGATGTTCGGGGAGATGGATTAAGGTATGATAGCGGTGGAAGACAACAAAGCTACACAGCACAATCGCCGCACAAACTAATTCCAGATGGTTAAAAATGCCAAATAGCAAGTAACCAGCACTGGCAAAGCCATTTTGTGTCATCATGCCAGCTACGGATAAGCTGGGGAGAATGATTAAATCGATGACGAAACTGGCACTTAACCAGAAACCGAGAACAACCATGGCTAGGGTTGTCCAATTAAACCAAGACCAATAACGCTCAACAAAAGTTTTCATTAGGCTTGCTCCTCCTTGCCTTTATAATTTAATTGTAAAGAGCGTTCGCCAAAATTCTGGCCAGTTTTTTGGTAATTCTTAGCAATTCTTATCAATTCTGAGGAGAGCAACCAAACAATACCGCTCTTAAGTAGGTGGGTGGAATTAAATATAAGATGAACGTAGGTTGGGTTGAAGCATGAAACCCAACGCCCCAATGGGTTACGCTACCGCTAACCCATCCTACAAATAATTGTGCCTCCCTACTTATCTCTAGATTTGGCTACCCGCTCGGGGCGGAATTGTAAAGATTTATCAACAAGTGTTTATAAAAACCTTTAAATATTGACCAAGCTGACGATTCTAGACTTACCCTAAAACAATAACTGACTATCTACGGGTTTACTGTTATGGATAAGGATTTTCGTAACTATCGCATGGTTTGCACCCTCACCTTCGGAGATATTTACGGACAAATAATCGTTTGGTTAATCGTTATTTTTCTTACTCTCGCTTCCACTCTAGCTCTTTGGAGTAGCACTAGACAAATTTTCGCCCTCGCTACCGTGGGGTTAGTCGTAGTCCTCTCTTTGCCTTTTTTACTCTTTGCTTTCGTTACTACCCTCCTCAATCATATTGAATTCGTTCCCATCGAACCGGAAACCAATATTCGTCGTGGTCCTGTACCCGGAGTTAGCGGCAGCCGTGTACCCGCAGCCAGCTAAATCCGACCAAATCCCCAATAAATAATCTGGAGACGTTGTCGGCAACGTCTCCAGCAGTTTTTACCCTTGTTTGCGTCGGGGTTTCTCGTTCTTAATTTTTGTAAATTTTTGTAAATTTAACTTGTTTTAAAACACTTTTTCTGGTAGCGATTATCCAGAGAAAAATAGATGAAAGAGGCAAATCGTCAAGAGAATAATCTTGTTTGCTGCCTGATCCCGGTCAATGATAAATTTTAAAATACCTAGTCTTTTACATTTTCCCAACTCTCGGAGTGATCCCCGATGTTAAAAAATCTCTTTGGTGGCAAAAAATCTGACTTTTACCTAGAACTAAAAGAAACTGATGGTGAACAAGAAGCGACAGCAACCACGGCAGCAGCCGCCCCTGTTGTGGAAGCGCCCGCCCCTGTAGCCGAGAAAAAAGCCAAAAAAACTTCTGTTAAGAAAGAAAAGCAAGTAAAAGAAACTCCCGCCGCTCCTGTGAGCGCACCGGCACCCTTAGCCGCTACTAACGGTAAAGTAGAGCCGCAAGAGGTGGAATTTGCGACAAAATACTTGATTACTCCTAGTCTGTCTCGCCGTCGCCCTGGTCCAAGTTTGAATGGTTTCAAAGACATGGCGCGCAAAGCGAAACTACCTGCTAACCGCGGCTAAATCCCCCCGGATTGCTTTCTCAACAAAAAAAAAGGAGAGCTTTCTTTGACTCTCCTTTTTCATCAGGGTGCATCTACTGAGTCAAGTGTAGCAGAGAGTTTTTTTAAGGTTGGTTATTTAGGTTACTCCCCAGAGTATTTTGGGGATAATTATTACCCGTCTTCTTGGGCAATTTTTAAAACCTAGGATTAGGTTTACTGGTGGACGGGTGCAAAATCAGCATTCATAAGTAGGGAGACACAATTATTTGTAGGATGGGTTAGCGGTAGCGTCAACTATGCGGGCGTTGGGTTTCATGCTTCACCCCAACCTACGTTCATCTTATATTTAATTCCACCCACCCACTTATCTTGATTCGGCAACGCCATTAGGGATTAACTTTCGCCGCTCGGATTAGCCAACCGATTACCCCACCGGTAACACCACTGAGGATCGAACTGAGCGCAGCGGTGATCACCACTACTCCGATCTGTTTCCAGTTTTTCAATTCTCCGACTTTTTCGGCGAGATCGGTGGTTTTCCCCGCCGCGTTCTCTATAACTTTAACTCGATCGCTTAAACCCTCTATCTTCGCATCTAGGGTTCGGATATCGCCTTTAATTTCCGACTGCCCTAACTCTAAATTCTTCTGTCCGTTTTCCATGGTGGTTAGTCGGTTTTCCATGGTGGTTAGTCGGTTTTCGATCGCTTTTTGTCCGTTGGCAATACCGATGATTAAATCCTCTAGTCTTTTTAAATCTTTTTCAGTGGCGGCTGTCATCAGTTAAACTCCTCTTAGTTGAATTTTTCTTGCCCCGATTCGATACTTTATTGATTGCGGATAACTTTCTCATCGGAAATTTTGGGTCTGAAACCCCGCCGTTCTAGGTTGGCTTTACGTTAGAATTAAAAGGCCAGTCTCGAAAACCAAGTGGACGGCGCAGCACCTTGAAAACTCGGCTTAGGGGGTTCCGACCAGAAAAGCTTGGCCGGGTAAAAAGTCGCGCGCAACAAGTACAAGAAGCGTTTAGCTGGAAACGTACCGTGGGACACACGGAATCGCGCTTCTGAAATGGGGCGAAAGTCTGTGGACTCTGTGTAAGACAGTACATGGTTTTTTAACTGTGGTATGCGACGGTGGTGGAAGCAGAAACTTAAATCGTGAGGTTTAGGAATCGCCGCACTTTTAGGGCGGCGAGGATGTCAATATCAACTTCCCTCCCAGATTTCTAAATAGGCATTTTCCATATTTTGGGCGAATTTTTTCCCTTGCCAGAGGGGAGCTATGTCACGATTTCCTAACAGTTGATGGCTGATGTCTTGACGAAGGGAGCGATCGAGTCCTAATTTCACTCCCCAGTCGATATATTCTGCCTCATTCCAGCCAATTCCGGCTTCAATACCGGCATTAATCATAAAAGTATAACTATTGCGCGCGGAAAATTGTTCTCCTACCAATGTAACTAAAGGGATTCCTTGCCATAAAACTTCTAAGGTGGTGGTAGCGCCATTGTAGGGATAGGTATCTAACACCACATCGGCAATCTGTAAATTAGCGCGATGGGTATATTCATCTATATCTCTCGGTAAAAACCGCAATCTTTGGGGATTAACTCCCTCCCTAATCGCTATTTCAGTAAATAATTCTTGAATTTTTTCAGTCTTACCAACTCCCTTAATCAGAAAATAACTATTAGGGACTTGTGCGAGAATTTTCATCTGAAGTTTAATAGTATCAGGATGACGTTTCATGCCACTTTGTACGGAAAAATAGATGGTAGCATCGGGGGGAATTTCTAAATCTTCTCGACGGAGATTAGGAGTACCGATTTCAAAACCATCCACTGCTAAATATGTCTCTGGTAAACGATAGATTTTTTCTCGATAATATTCCTCTGCTTGCTGGGGTAAAACGTAGGGATCGGCGATATAGTAATCAATAGTTGCTAATCCAGAAGCATCCCAACCTAACCAAGTCACTTGTTTTGCTGCGGGTTTCTGGGCCATAATCTGATTGGTGAGATTATGGGTTAAACTGTCTAAATCTACCAGAATATCTATCTGATCTTGTTGAATTTGTTGGGCAACTTCTAGGGGATTTTGAGCGTAGGGAAAATGACGGATAATATCTCGGCTATCCCGAAACCATTGACGGGTAATTTCATCTTCTTCTTGGTTAATAGTATAGATGGCTATTTGCAATTTTTCTCGATCATGATGGTGAATTAACCAACGACTTAACCAACCGACAGAATGATGTTTTAAGGTACTGGCAAGATAACCAATAGTTAGTTTTTTTTGAGTTTTTTTGATAGTAATAAAAGGAGTTTTTAAACTATTATTATCAAGGAAAATTTCGGCGATGCGATTAGTTAATTGTCGATTGGCTAAGGCTCGATCGCCTAGGTAGGGTAGGGGACTAGAAATATTGAGAAAGCTAGTTTTAATAATCGGTTCTAGAGTAATATTTTTCTGACGGGTTAATTCCTGTAATAAATTCTGATATTCTTGATAAATATGATCAATTTCTTGCCAAACTCCCCAGCGCAAAAGTATTAACAAAATTAGATAATTACTGTATAACTTTAGGGTTGGAGTTAGACAAATTTCTCGCAGTTGATAGGCAGTTATCAAAGAATTATCAAAGTCTTCGGCTAAAATATAGAGGTTAACTAACTGTTCTAAAAGACTCAGATCATTTTGTCTTAATTGCAGACAAAGTTTAATAATTTCTACTCCAAAAGCGGGACTTTGTTGCTCGTTGGTGACTCGTGCCGCTATCTGAAAAGCTTGCGGGATAAAACTATCAGCTAATTCCTCTAGATAGGGTAAACTTGCTTGAGCTAAATCTAAAGTTAATTCGTGGGGATATAAAAGACTTTTGAGAACTACATTTAAAAGCAATTCTCGGCTAGGATTATATCTGAGATTGTCTTGAATAGGATAATTAAGTAGTTCTTCTGGATCGAATATTTCTAAATCTAAAGCTAAGTCGAATAAAGCTAATAAATTATTAATTGACTTGGGAACAATTTCCTGTAGATGATAGCGAAAATATTCTACAGCTGCCAGATCACCTTTTCTTTGTTGTCGTCGCGCTTCTGCGTCTAAAACAGCTTCTAATTCTGCTTGCCATTGCTTAACTTCTTCCGGATTACCT
The DNA here is from genome assembly GCF_014696875.1 of Microcystis wesenbergii FACHB-1317. Lineage (GTDB taxonomy): Bacteria > Cyanobacteriota > Cyanobacteriia > Cyanobacteriales > Microcystaceae > Microcystis > Microcystis wesenbergii_A. The sequence continues at coordinate 73,971 of NZ_JACJQV010000211.1, forward strand.
CCTCTTAAAACATTTTGCCACATCACCTGTGCCTCTGCTTCTAAATTTTGCAGAAGATAGGCAACTCCCAAGTACCAATAGTGAGAAATATTTTCGGGATTGTTATCGATTAGTTCCTCGTATATTGCCGCAACTTGAGGATAATCTTCGGCAATTAAAGCTTGATAAGCGTCAGGATGCCACATAAATCAGTTATCAGTTTTTTGAGATAATTTTTTCAGAAAATCTTGATGTTCTTGACTGGCTAAACCTTGCTGTAAAACTGTCAAAACCTGTCCCAAGTTACCCGCTAATAAAGCATTAACATCTAACCAAAGACCGGGGAAAACCTGCGAGTAAATTATCCCTCGACTATCGGGTTCAAGTTTAATATATTCTCCAGCATTTAATCGGAACCAATCTAATTGACGTTCATAAACTCGCCAAACAAGATATTCTTGCACTTGATTACGACGATAAACTCGCCATTTATTGTGGAGATCATAGGAAGCAGTAGAAGCGGCGATTTCTACGATTAATTCTGGCGCACCTTCGATATAATCATCGTCACTAATAGTTGATTGTCCAGCAATTTTAATTCTTAGTAAAGCATCCGGTTGTACCTCATTATCTGCATCCAGACGCACTGTAGTATTATCCGCAGACATCACCCCAATTGTGGCGGCTTTATAGACCCCTAACCAAGTTAAAATATCAGAATGAGGTTCTCCATGACTCCGCACTCGTACAGGAGAGGACATATAAACTATTCCTTCAATTAATTCGGCCTTTTTTACTTCAGAAAGGTTCTGATAACGACGCTCAAATTCCCGGCGACTTAGTTGATCACCATTTTCTAAAGGAGGGGTTTTAGGGAGAGAATAAATAGGTTCAGAAGTGATCATTTTATTTGCCCCGAACAACAGTAGATTTATCCTCCCCTAGTCCAGTGAAAAAGTGACAGTTAGGGGGATAAAGCTCAAAAATAATTGACTCATAAGTAGGTAGGCACATTTATTTGTAGGATGGGTTAGCGGTAGCGTAACATGAGCGGGCGTTGGGTTTCATGCTTCAACCCAACCTACGTTCTGGAAACTGTCAACTTAAAACTTACATCTGATAACTGATAACTGATAACTGATAACTGATAACTGAAATTAAACCACTTTAGCGATAGCAACTTCTAGCTTATCCATAGCCTCATCTACTTCTGTTTCCGAGACAATTAAAGGAGGTACAAAACGGAGAACTTTCGGACCTGCGGGAGCAATTAATAAACCCTCGGTCAAGGCTGCGTTAACAATAGTAGATGAAACCAACTCACTTTCTGAATTAATTTCCAGACCATTAATTAAACCCCAACCGCGCACATCCACAAATAGATGGGGATATTGAGAAGCAATCACGCGTAAACGGCTGCGTAATTGTTCCCCTCGCTGCTGAACATTTTGGAGAATGTGATCCCGTTCAATGGTTTGTAATACTGTTAAAGCTGAGGCACAAGCGAAAGGATTACCCCCAAAGGTACTCGCATGACTACCCGGTTCAAAGACATCACAGAATTTTCTGCACATCATCGCACCGATGGGAATACCCCCCGCTAAACCCTTGGCAGATGTGAAAATATCTGGTTCTACCCCTAAATTCTCATAACCCCAGAGTTTACCAGTTCTTCCGACTCCCACCTGTACTTCATCAAAGACAAGCAAAATGTTATTTTCGTCGCAAATTTGCCGTAAACGTTGGAAATATTCGATATCTCCCGGACGAACTCCCCCTTCACCCTGCAAGGGTTCCAACATAACCGCAGCCACCCGACGATTACCCTCATCGAGATCAGCGATCGCATTTTCCACCGCTTCGATATCATTATAGGGAATATAGGCAAACCCCGGCATCAGGGGTTCAAAGTCTTTTTGGTACTTCGGTTGACCGGTTGCGGTGATGGTAGCTAAAGTCCGACCGTGAAAACTAGCGTGAGCGGTTAAAATAACCGGCTGTTCGAGGAAATCTAGCACCGTATGGGCATATTTTCGTACTAATTTAATCGCCGCTTCGTTCGCTTCCGCACCAGAATTACAGAAAAAGACCTTATCAGCGCAGGAATGATCGACAATCCATTTAGCTAGTTCTCCTTGTTCGGGAATATAGTATAAATTCGAGACATGATGGAGTTTTTGGATTTGCTGGCTAACCACTTCAATTAAAGCAGGGTGCGCGTGACCGAGGGTACAGGTGGCAATTCCTGCGACAAAATCAAGGTATTGTTTCCCGGAAGTATCCCAGAGAAGACAGCCTAACCCTTTGGCGATCGCAATGGGAAAACGACCATAAGTATTCATCACATAGCTGTTAAAACTATCTGGATCGAAGGGTTGATTCGGGTTTAAATTGGGAGTGGGATCAACTAGGGTTGGTTCTAAAAGGGTTTCTGGACTCACTGGGGAACTCCTGCGCGATTAGACATAGGGGAAATTATAATCAAATCCGTCTGAGAAGGACGGGTTATTTAGATTAAAAACTGATTTTATTGTAATTTACTAGACAGTCTTAGGGGTGAATTTTGCTTGTCCATCAGTGAAGATAAATATCGTCGTCTGCGTCAGGAATTAATCGGGGGAATTTTTGCCCTGATTGTGGTATTTTTGCTGGGTACGCTTTGGTATCATCTGATCGAGGGTTGGAGTTTGCTAGATTCGGCCTATATGACGATTAGTACCCTCGCTACCGTCGGTTTTGGCGAAATTAATCCCCTAGGTGAACGGGGACGACTGTTTACAATGGTTTTGATCGTGATGGGAGTAGTCAGCATCGGTTATATTGTTAATCGCTTGACCGAAGCTTTAATTCAAGGCTATTTTCAAGAGGGACTCAAACAGAGACAGGAGAAACGCTTGATCGATCGACTATCAGAACACTATATCATCTGTGGTTTGGGTCGCACAGGCAGACAGGTAGCGATCGAATTTTACGCAGAAAATATTCCTTTTGTAGTTATTGATACAGACCCCCTACAGGTCAATCGGGCCAAAGAATTAAATTATATTGTTGTTCAAGGAGATGCCACCTTAGATAAATCTTTACAAATGGCAGGAATTGAACGCGCTATTTGTATTGTGGCCGCTTTAACTTCCGATGCGGAGAATTTATATACAGTTTTGTCTGCTAAAACTCTTAATCCGAAAATCCGCGCCATTGCTAGGGCCAGTACCGAGGAAGCAGTACAAAAATTACAACGGGCCGGGGCCGACGCGGTGGTATCTCCCTATATTACCGGTGGTAGAAGATTAGCGGCCGCGGCCCTACGACCCCAGGTGATGGATTTTGTCGATGGGATTTTAACCGGAACCGATCGCTCGTTTTATATGGAAGAATTTTTAATCGATCCGAGGACTTGTCCCTGTGTGGGTTTAAGTCTTAGTCAAGCACATTTAAGATCTCGATCGGGGGCTTTAGTTTTGGCTATACGTCGCGCTGATGGTACGCTAATCGGGGGACCCACTGGCGATACGGAATTAATGGCCGGGGATCTGTTAATTTGTATGGGAACGGCCGAACAATTACGCAGTTTAACTCAGATTTTAATCCCCATGCGATCAGATGGTTTACGTTTACCGAAGCATTAGTTAGGGTTTGCGGCAAAAAGTTTGTAGGATGGGTTAGTGGTAGGGTAACATGAGCGGGTGTTGGGTTTCATGCTTCAACCCAACCTACGTTCTCTAGAAGACTTATCACCAATTTTCTTGAGCTTTCTCTTCCATTTTCTCTAGACAAAATATAATAAATATTAGTGACGGCATGACCAGAAATATATCCTTGAGTTTTACCTGTCTTAACTGTATTTAATGCTTGTACAGATGCTGGAAAATGTGGTTCACGCTTACCCAAAACATCTAGCAATACATCACTGTCGAATAAGACTCGTTTCACCGATACTTCTCCACTAAATAATCAATATACGATTCTTTTGGGTCTTCTAATCCTAAATCAACAACCCCCACTAAGTTTCTTGTCCAAGGATCAAGATCGCTTAAATCATCTGTTAGGGAATGAGAGGTAGTTTCTGAGGATACATTCTGACGAAAAACACGCCCATATTCTAATGCTTTCTCAAAAACCTCCTGATCAGAAATTGATCCAGAAAGATTATCTAACCAGTTTTCAGACGAAGATTTTTCAGTTTCCAAATTGACCAAATCTGTTAAATTTTGTCTAGAGGCATCAATATCATTGAAATTATCTGCTAGGGAATGAGAAGTAGTTTCTGAGGATACATTCTTAGGATTAAATCGCTCTTGAATTCTGAAAATTATTAAACTACTATAAGCTCTCAATTGGGTGACTAAATGCGATGTTTCAGTATCTTGGAAATATTCGGTTATAGTACGATTAGAAATCGAGAGAGTATTTTTAGCTCCCTTGTAAATTTGCTCTAGTTCTGAATCGGCAAACATATCAATAAACACATCTATCGTTTCTGAGAGAATGCGTGAACCTTCCACCACTCTGATTAAATCGGCTTTTTCTTCACCAGTCTTTCCCTCATTGATCTGAGCAAGGCCGATAAATAATTGATTATAGGCAGTTACTCTATCGGTAAATTCATTGATAATCTCAATCAAATTTATTGCCGAAAACTCATTCTTATATTGTTTCCATACCTGAAACCATAGTTGATTAATTTGACAAAATATATCGGCTCTTGCTTGATAAGTTTTAGAGTTATCCTTAACTTGCTCAAATAAAATTTGAGTTTCTTGTAGTAAATTATCCAGGATGATTCGATCAGAATCGGTGACAATTCGATCGAGTTTATCTGTAATATCTTGCAGATTTTCTAACAAAAATTGTCCTAAATTTTCCCGTTCGACTGAACTTGGCAGACTATTCATCGTATTTACCTCTCCTAAGACTGACAATCAAACAGAATTGAGTAGTCAAAATCATCAGCCCTAAACCTCGATTGTAACAATTTTAGGGTCTAAATCCTGTTTAAAAGGTATAGGAGAGGGGGAATTATAATTTATGAAGTGGGGAAGTGGGGAAGTGGGGAAGTGGGGAAGTGGGGAAGTGGGGAAGTGGGGAAGTGGGGAAGTGGGAAGAATAAATAAAAATAATCTCCTGACTCGGAGACTCGGAGACTCGGAGACTCGGAGACTACTGACTTCTTACTCCTCAATCTAACGTCTGTCAGCAATTGAGAAATTGAGGATGATTTGATAGGATGTCAGTACAATCGGGGAATAGTAACAGAAAAACCCCTATTTCTCATGAGTCAAAATCCCAATTCTTCCTCGCGACCACTGGAGCCGCTGCCGGTTCCCTCCATCCCGATACCTACCTCAGAGTTAATCACGGAAATCAGCATGGGGATAACTGAAGAAATGACGCAACAAGTGGCGATACCGACCAAAGCCGTCCAGAATAGGCCACAAAATAGTCAAATTACCACCCCACGTCCGCCCCAAAATCGCGCTCCCAGTCAGGCTGCTTCTCCCCAAACCCCACCCCGGACTGGTCGCGCCCCCAATCAACCCACCCTAGAAAAGTTGGTCCGGATGGCCTTTGATCGGGGTTATTCGGACGTTCACCTGGGAGTTGGAGAAAAACCCCGGATGCGCGATCGTGGTGAAATGATTATTCTCGACTATCCTGAAATTGACATCAACACTTTTTATAGTTGGTTAGGGGAAATCCTCGGGGAAGAAGAAATCCTTCGCTTTCAAAAAGACCTAGAATTTGACGGTGCAACTCAGTACGAATTCGCGAGGGTGCGGATTAATATCTTTGAAAGTCTGCGCGGACCTGGGATGGTTTTGCGTCTAATTCCCATGAAAATCCTCACTATAGAACAATTGGGCTTACCGGCTGTGTTCCGGAATGTGTGCGATGTGCAGAAGGGATTGATTTTAATTACTGGTCCGACGGGTTCAGGGAAATCCACCACCCTCGCAGCCATGATCGATTACATCAATAAAGAACACGCCAAACATATTATCACCATCGAAGACCCGATCGAATTTGTCCACCAAAGTCGTCGCAGTTTGATCAAACAAAGGGAAGTGGGAATACACACCCATGAGTTCGATAATGCCCTAAAAGCCTCTTTGCGGGAAGACCCAGATATTATTCTGGTGGGGGAGATGCGGGACAAATCCACCGTTAATACTGCCCTGAAAGCTGCCCAAACCGGTCACTTAGTCATGGGAACCCTACACACCAACAGCGCCGTAAAAACCCTGGAGCGGATTTTAACTCTTTATACCGCCGAGGAACAGGAATCCATGCGAGTGGCGATCGCAGAATCCCTGGTTTGTATTATTTCCCAGGGTTTATGTCGTACCACCGACAGTAAACGGGCTGCTTTTCACGATATTCTCGTCAACACAGACACCGTCAAAGATTACATTCGCAGCGGCAAAAATGACGAAATTCTCGAATTAATGAAAGATGGCGAATACCATGGCATGATTACCACTAATCAATCTCTATTTAACCTCTATCAAGAGGGACGGATTAGCGATGAGGTCGCCCTGGAAATGTCCCCGGTTCCCAATGAACTGGCGATGATGCTGCGGGGTAAAATCTAGAAAAACCCTGAAGGAAATTCTTGAGGGGTCAAGAGTTTAGTAGGCTAGAAAAATAGAAGCCCCTATTGATTCTCTACGGGAACCCCTCAAGTGACGACTTCTGCGATTGTGTTGCCCGATATTTTTAAAGGCATCGCCCTGTTTACCCCCGGGGGCGACCTGATCTACTGTATCGATCCGAATAAACAAACTCATTGGCATCTGAATCTTTGCGCTGCTCTCCAGTCCGCTTTAGGGTTGCCAGAACCTCCCCATTTTTTAGTTCCTAGTTTTACCGCTACCATCGATCGCTGGCGAGATCCCTACAGTCACCGTATTCATACTAGAGCCGAAGTATATCCCCTTGTCGGTCGCTATCAGCCTTTATTAAAGGCTATTTTCGGCACGGACGATCGAGATTGGTTTACTGTACCCTGGCAGGAACAATCCTCTAATCCCACTATCTTAGAAACCTATCGTCAGCAGTTTCCCCAACTTTGGCAATCCCACGATCTGATTCTCCGTTATCAGGAGTACCCCACGGCGACTTCAGTGATTAGTGCTGACTCTGACTATACTAACCCTAGTCCCAAGGGTTATGTTTTGCGGTTATTTGTCTCTGGTAATAATGCCAATACTAAACACACCCTAGAATCGATCCATCAGCTTCTAGAACGAGAATTACACCATCCCTATACTCTAAAAGTGATCGATATCTCTAAGCATCCAGAACAAGCAGAATCCAATCATGTCTCTGCTATTCCCACTTTAGTCCGGGTTTGGCCGCAACCGGTGAAACGCATCATCGGCGAATTTGAGGATTTACCGCGAGTATTACAGATTATCGCCACCGCTTAGGGTTTAAAGACTTCTGACTCAATCCCTCGCCACCATTCGCCCAATTTCATTAAGTCTTGCTGAATATCATCCAATTCTTGGATATATTCCTGTTGGGAAAGACTGGCGCGACGTTCTTGCAGTTTTTTGAGACGCAATTGCACCAACAGCCAAGGCTTAGAAATACCGTTAGTTTCTTCAATATAGCGAGCAATATCTTGACTATCCATAGTTTTTACTGTTATTATCCTATATTTTGTCAAATTAACCCAAGAATCCTTTTTTTTAGTTGCAGAAGATGATGTTTGATTTTAGCCACTATTACCCCTACGCCGAATTAGTTTCTTTCCTGAAAAACCTAGCTTCATCCTATCCTAATTTAATTAGCCTCACTTCGATCGGTAAAAGCTACGAAAATCGAGATATCTGGTTAACTACCCTCACAAATCAAGCCACAGGCCCCTATTTAGAAAAACCTGCCTATTGGATCGATGCTAACACCCACGCGGGGGAAGTAACAGGCTCTGCCGTCGCTCTCTACACTATCTCCCATCTTTTGCGCCAATACGGTCATAATTCCCAAATTACCAGACTTCTTGACCATTACACTGTCTATATTTTGCCGCGATTAGCCGTGGATGGAGCGGAAAAATATCTCACTACTCCCTATCTGTTACGATCGAGTATTCGCCCCTATCCCCACAGGGATGAGAAACCAGGGCTATATCCTGAAGATATTAACGGCGATGGTTTAATCCTACAAATGCGCCAAAAAGATACCTGTGGCGCTTGGAAAATTTCTGAACAAGATCCTCGCATTATGGTGCGTCGCGAACCGGAGGAATTTGAGGGAACTTTTTACACTTTGCTCACCGAAGGTTTAATCCGCGATTACGATGGCTATAATTTTACCACTGCCCCCACCCTAGAAGGCCTGGATTTTAACCGCAATTATCCCGTTTATTGGGTTCCTGAAGGGGAACAACAGGGGGCTGGAGATTTTCCCTTTTCGGAGCCAGAAACCCGTGCAGAAGCGGAATTTTGGGCAAATAACACCAATATTAATGGCTTCGTTACCTATCATACCTATTCAGCAGTCATGTTGCGTCCCTATAGCACCCATCCCGATGAATATTTCCCCGTGGAAGACTTAGAAATGTATAAATATATTGCTGATAAGGGAAAAGCAATGACTGGTTATGAATGCGTTTCTGTCTATCACGATTTTCGTTATCATCCCAAAGAAGTGACTAACGGTGCCATGGATGATTACGGTTACGATCATTTTGGTTGGTATGGTTTTACGGTGGAGTTATGGGATGCACCCACCCAAGCGGGAGTGAAAAAAGATGATTATATTCAATGGTTTCGCTGGCATCCTTTGGAAGATGAATTGAAATTACAGCATTGGAATGATGAGAATTTAGCGGGAAAGGGTTTTATTAATTGGCAAAGTTTTGATCATCCCCAATTGGGAGAGGTGGAAATTGGCGGTTGGGACTTTAAAAATGTCTGGCAAAATGCCCCAGAAAAGTATTTACCAGATTTATGTGAGCAACAATGTCAGTTTACTATTGCCCATGCTTTAATGTCACCTCTTTTAGCTATCTCTCGTCTTGATCTTAAGTCGGAGGGAAATGGCATTTATCATCTGGTTTTACAGTTAGAAAATCAGGGATTTTTACCCACTTATACCAGTAAAAAAGCACTGGAAAGAAAGATCGTTCGTCCCATTCAAGTTAAGTTAAATTTGGCCGATGAGGTGAGTTTAATAGTGGGAAAATTAGAGCAGGAAATCGGTCACTTAGAAGGGCGATCAAATAAAGTATATAGTAGTCTCGCTCATGGTTTAGATTATCGCTGTACGGTGGAATGGGTGATTAAGGGAGTTTCTGGTCAAGAAATCGAGGTTATCGCTATAGCTGAAAGAGCCGGAACAGTTAGACAAAAAGTAATTTTATAGAGCTATTTGGTTCGATAAAATTGTTAAATAAGTCTCGTGGGATTCCGTGGGTAAAACTCGCAGTTTTTGGCTGCGAAGATCTGGTTCTAATCCCAAAGCTTCTAAAGGAATTACTCCTAATAAATTGTTTTGACCTCCGGGTAATTCCAAACATTCAAAAGTCCCTTCCCGTCCCGCGATAATCAAGGTGGCATCGCGAAAAATTCTCGCTTTTCCTATGCCTTTAGCCGTAGCCACATCTACTTCTTTTAAAAGCTGTAAACCCAAGCGGGAGATTACTTCTGGCACCAGACAAAGAGTGGTTGCTCCCGTATCCACCAAGACATTTTCTAGGGTAAGAGAGCGAATTTGATCGGGAGAGATTACAGCCGCTGCTGCTAAAATTTGATCGGCACGATTGATAACTGTAATAGTGGTGTAGATTTTGCCCATATCTTCTGCAATAATTGCTGGATCAACCATAATACTACCCTCAATTCTACCCCTAAATTATACCAGAATAACTGCCAACAAAATTGTCTAGTAATTTCAATTATTAATCCGGCCATCAGGCATAATTGCACCGCGGAAGTTAACTCCTATCTGATTAGCACTCATTAACTCGGCACGAGTTAGATTAGCATCACTTAAATCGGCACTGGTGAGATTTGCTCTAGCAAAGAAAGCATCGACTAAATACGCTTCGCTGAGATTAACTTCTGAAAGATTAGCCCTTGTTAAGTCAGCATGATTCATTCTTGCCGATTGAAAATTAGCTCGACTAAGATTAGCTCGATCAAATTTTATTTGAGTCATAATTGCACGATGGAAATTTGCATCCATTGCTTCCGTATCGCTCATTTTTGACCGCACTAAATTGGCTCCTGCTAGATTTGCTCCCACTAAACACGCCCCGATTAAATTAGCATCAGTAAGTAAAGCACCTTGCAGATTAGCATTAGTTAAATCCGCTTTTCTGAGGTCAACATTGCACAAATTAGCCTCCTTTAAATTGGCTCCTACTAGATTAGCTCGCAGCAGTTCAACCCCTTTCATATTAGCCCCTTGCAGGTCGGCGTGATAGAGATTAGCCGTTTGTAATTTAGTGTTATGATTTTTCTTTTCCTGACGCATATTTGTTCTCCGCAAACAAGCACCAGTGAGGTTAGCACCACTTAAATCAGCCCCCCGTAAATCCGCCCCGATTAAGTTAGCATCAAGTAAAATACCTAGGGTTATATCGGTATCACGAAGATCAGCCCCTTGTAGCAGCGCTCCGTGTAAATTGGCACTGCGTAAATCTGCCCCATTTAAGTCAGCTTGGTTGAGACTAGCACCGCTTAAATTAGCTGCCACGAGATTAGCTTGAGCCAGATTAGCCCGGTTAAGATAGGTAAAGAGAAGATTGGCCCCGTGCAAATCCGCTTCACTTAAAACAATGCCAACTAAGTCAGCACCAACTAAATTAACTCCTGATAATCTTAAGCCACTAAATTGAGTTTCTCCTGCGGCATAACGTTCAATTAGTTCGTTGGGTTTCATAGGTATAATATCCAGAGAAATTTGGTTAAAAATTAAAGAATTCTTTGTAAAGCTTGCACCAGAATACCAGCGGTTTGAACGTTAGCATCCGCATCCATTTGGGTTTGAGCAATATCGTATAGTTGCCTTTCGATATCCTTGAGAGATTTCCCACTTTGGATGAGTTTTTGTAGTAAATCTTCTAGGGTATAACGTCGCAGGTTTGACCAATCTTGATCGCTCCAATCCAAGGAATGAAATAGGAGTGAGAAAATCAATATTTTGACTCGTAAAGGATTAGCATACTGGCAAATTTCTAAACGAATTTCAAAGGGGTCGTAGGCAGGAATTTGTGGGGAATTAGGGTTATTATCTAAGGAAGCCGGCTCGGAAGAATCACAATCATTATTTAGATGGACTGTTTGAGTTTTCAAGATTTGACTTTCTGACGCATTATCCTGTTCTTGGTCATCGTTATCAGTATCGTAGAGAGGCTCTAGCTGGGCAAGAATAATATCGGCTAGGGCTAGGTATAGAGCTTTTTTATTAATATTTTCGGCAACTTTGGTGAGAGTTTGTCGCAAGCTTAAGAAATTAGGATTGTTTTGCTGGAGTTCTAAAATCATATTGGTTAAGCCATAATTATTAATCACCGCTTGATCGTTTTCCCAACGATTTTTACAGGCGGCAAACATTAATTTTTTAATTCTCGCCGTCTCTCGATGATTTTCTAGTCCAATAATCACCTGTCTTAATAAATTATCTTCCTCGTTGTTGACAGGATTATTAACGGCAGCAAAGCTAGGGTTAACTTCGGCTTCTCCTGGTAATGATTCGGTGTCTTGGTCGGCAGCAATATCACTATATAATTTACTGATTTGCTTAATAATCACTGTGGCTACGCCCGCATAAACTTTAGGACGATTTAGGGTTTTAACTGATTGATAAACAGAAAAACTTAATTGTTCTTTATTGGGTTTGAGTTGCACTAACTCGTTCACCAAGTCTTCCATAGCCACATTGTTGAAAATATTGGGATCATTTTCCCAATATTCTTTACAGATACAAAAGATTAATTTTTTGATCCGTAATTTTTCTTGGTGACTGTCGAGATAGCGAACTACGTCATTAAAAACGTCGATGGATAATTGCATAGTAACCTCTGATCCGAGAAAGTAGCCCGCCCTCGCACGCCTCTATTATAGCGGTATGCTATTAGTCTCTTGCGAGTCAGCTTGCAGGGGTACGGCGGATTCAGGCTCAGTCTGGTACATCTTCTAAGTGGAAAGGCTTGCCAATAAGGAGTTGTCTGTGCCAGATGGCTAGAGGAATCGCCGTATATAAGTGATTCCTAGCTTGTAGTGCCTGAACATATCCTAACCTAAAAGCGTGGCAATATTGAGTTAGCGTTGCTAAATCTAGTCTATCTTCCCTAAGAGTACCCAGTCTAACTCCTAAAATTAGCAAAAGATGATTTTTTCGTCTTTCTCGTTTTTAGTACAAATGTCTGAGTAAAATCGGAGTAAAGTCTTTAGGTTTAGGCGATCGATAGCCGATAGGGTTAGAGTAATCAGGGAGAAACTGATTTATCGAGAGGCCATATCATCCTATGCTAGAACTCTACCAATTTGAATTATCTGCCTATTGTGAGAAAGTCCGTCTCATCCTCGACTATAAAGGTCTTGCCTATAAAAAAAGGGACGTGGTGCCAGGGGTGGGACAATTGGAATTATTCCGTCTTTCCGGACAGCGCCAGGTCCCGGTCCTCAAGGATGGTGATACCTATATTGCCGACTCGACGGAGATTGCTTTTTATCTCGATCGCAAGTATCCTGAAAAACCAATTATCCCTACAGATCCCCTCCAACGGGGTCAATGTTTATTAATCGAAGAATGGGCCGATGAATCCCTGGGATTAAAAGGAAGAACCGCTTTTCTCGGCGCTTTTGCCCAAAATCAAAACTTTCGTACCGCTTTTTTACCTCGGGAAACTCCCGATTTTATGCGCTTGTTGCTGGGTTCCTTGCCGGGGGAATTAATTGATATTTTTGGGACGGGTGTAGGTCTGGGAAAAGATGCTATCAATACGGCGAAAAAAGGGCTACAACAGGATTTAGAGGCTTTGAACCTCATTTTAACCAATCGTCCCTATTTAGTCGGTGATCAGCCCAGTTTAGCCGATTTAGCCGTGGCGGGATTAAGTGTACTGCTTCAGTTTCCCCCGGGTTCCTATCTCAACTTACCCCCGGAATTGCAAGGCAAGGGGATTCCAGGGTTAGCTGATAATAGCGCCTACGAGGGCTTTTTTGCTTGGCGCGACCGTCTTTATAGTCAATACCGTCAAACTATTACCCCTGGCAGTTCCACCCCTCCTATCGATTCCCCCACCTCTATCCAGATCGAATAGCAGAGCTTGACTAGGGTGGTGGGGTGTAGGGTGTGGGGTGTGACCCCCCCCAACCCCCCCGACATCGGGGGGGTGGGTGTGGGGTGTGGGGTGTAGGGTGTGGGGTGTAGGGTGTGGGGAGATTAAATAAAAGCAATCTACTAATCACTGATTACTGATCACTGATTACTGATCACTGTTAAGATTCGCGTAAAACGTAGCCGACACCGCGCACGGTATGAATAAGACGTTTTTGACCACCAGCTTCCATTTTCAGGCGTAAATAGCGAATATATACCTCAATAACGTTTGATTCTCCTTGAAATTCATCTCCCCAGACATTTTCGAGAATTTGATCCCTTGATAATACTTCTTTCGGGTGAATCATGAGGTAGCGCAGCAGTTCAAATTCCTTCATCGTCAACTCAATATTTTTGTTGTTATAGGAGAGACGACGAGTGGCTAAATCCAATACTAAGTCACCGAAGCGCAATTGTTCGGGGATAGTTTCCAGAGGTTGCAGGTAAAAACGGATTAATTTGAGAAAAGATTGCGAATTATAGGGTTTGGGAAAATAATCGTCGGCTCCCGCTTCCAAACAGGCGAGACGTTCTTCTAGGGTTTCTTGAGATACTAATAAAACAATATAAATGCGACTTCCCTGGGAACGTAAACGACGACAAAAAGTCACACCCGCTGCCGCTGTGCGGCAGCGATCGAGTATAATCATCGCTGGCTGCCCACTTTCCACTTCTGGGAAAGCGCTATCAATGCTAGGCACAATCAGGGGACGATAACCTGCTTCTTTCAAGTCCGCACTAGCTAGTTTAGCGATATTCTCCTCAATTCCCACCAAGAGAATCGAAGAACTCAGAACGGATGTACTCATGAGTCGGCAGTGGTAAAGAAATAGAAAAGATAGGGAGGCGACTAGCTAATTATACTTAATTGATTCTTGCCTAACCGATTTTAGATAAAAAAGTTAACGCTGTGGTGCGTTGGACAAAATTACCATTAACAGACCAACCGGTTACTCGATCGGGGGACGACCAGAGGCTAAGATGATCTACAGGGGGATCCGCATAAAAATTTTCTCCACCGCTACCCAATAAACAGGAACTCCAATGGGTAAAATAATCGTGACTAAGGCGATAAATGGGAAAATTACCGATTAATGGCACTCCCCACCCGTCCAGAGCGATTAAAGCTCGAATTTTCACCCCTTGAGCTTGCCAATAATAGGCTAAAGCGATCGCATTTACCACCCCCGCACTAAACCCAATCAAGGTTAGGTCTTCTCCGGGTAAAAAAGCTTCATTTAAGCAAGAAAAAGGAGAAATAATAATATAGGGACGTAATTTGACCGATTTGCTCCCCAGATGTCCTAAAAAATCCTCGGTCAATCTAGAATCATGAAAACCAGGACAAATCACTAAAGTCATAAAATTAATTAAAAAGCGATGAGGAGTCAGTAATCAGTAATCAGTTATCAGTTATCAGTAATCAGTTATCAGTTATCAGTAATCAGTAATCAGTAATCAGTTATCAGTTATCAGTAATCAGTAATCAGTTATCAGTTATCAGTTATCAGTTATCAGTTATCAGTCATCAGTTATCAGTTTTTTCTCCCTGCTCCCCTGCTCCCCACTTCATAATTCATAATTCATAATTCCCCTAATCTTGCCACCTATGACCGTAGAATCCAGCTTACAACAGTTAAAAAGAGCTTCATCGGGACGATTACCCAGCAGTTACGGGGTCTATTTTAAGAATACCCTTGTGGCCCTATGTCATGCTCTTGAAGATCATATCTTGCAAACTAGCAGCCCTGACAGTACAAATAAACCACTGGTTTTAGTCACCTTTCAACAGGGTAAATGGTATTTACAGGAAGCAGAGCGCTATTTAGATATTGCTCGCTCTTCTCGTTATATTGCGATCGCTGCCGTGGCCGATAGTGGTTTTTCTGAGCATAAAACCGGCAGTTTAGAGAATGTTTCCCTAGTAAACTTAGATAATAGCGATAGTTTGGTTAATGAGTGGAATTTAATCATTCTTTCCCCCGATTACGCCTCCATGGTACTCTGTCATGAGTTATCCCCAGAAGAATACCGGTCCGATAGTCAACCCCAAATAGACACGGAGCGAAAATTCTACGGTTTATGGACATTCGATCGCGATTTAGTCGAAAAAGCCGCTAGGATCTTAATTGAGCGTCTGCATCCTTATAATCCCAGTCTAGCGGCCGATTTAAGCAGACAACAGCAGGAAATTAGTCAAAATATTAATCCCATTCCCACGGATTTAACGGGAGTAGTCTCTCGCATTGTCACCTATCTGCAAACCAGTCAACAGCAGTTAGTCACCGTCAGCAGACAAGCACGAGAATTAAGCGACTTAGAAGGACAAGCATCCCGTTTAAATAAAAATTTAGCCGCTAATAAACTGCAAGCTTTTCTAAGAATGGCTCAAAAAGTCGATGAAAGAGATATTGATAATCCCCTTGCTTCCCTACAGGTGGCCGCTTTAGCGGAAATGTTGGGACAATTGCTCGATTTACCCACCCTGAGATTGCGACGCTTACGATTAGCAGGTTTATTATACCGCATCGGTCTAGCGGAGGCTCCGATCGAAGTTTTTAGACAGCGTGCCAGTCAGTTAGAGGGAGCAAAAGCGTTATTTTGGCGGGATCGATCGGTGTTAGGAGCGCAATTACTCGCCACTATGCCCGAATTAGCTCCAATTCAACAGATTATTTACCATGAGTTTGAATACTGGGATGGTAGCGGGGTTCCCAACGGCTTAAAAGGGGAAGAAATCAGCCTAGAGTCGCGAATTTTGGGATTATCAGCCTATTTTCAGGAATTAACTCAACCGCGAGGCGATCGACTAGCTCTAGATTTAGGAGAGTCCCTAGAACGTTGTCAAAATTATAGCGGGATTCGTTTCGATCCCGCTTTGGTAGAAAAATTAACTTCGGTAATTCGTCTGTGCGAAATGGGATGGATGCAATTACCCGATCGCCCTAGTCAAGTCCCCGCCGTCTGGTTAGAATCAGTTTAGATTAGGGTCTGCTGAAAAAGTTTTTCCTGGGTGTGGGGTGTGGGGTGTGGGGTTTTACCCATTTTCAGGGGGTCAATTACCTAATTTTCAGGGAAAAAGAGCCTAAATTTCCCCCCCGATCCCCCCAAGGTCTGGCACTTTTTGATGGGAAAAAAGTCTAAAATTCTTATCCAACAAGGTTTTTAGATTTATTCAGCAGACCCTAGATTAGACTCCGATTAAACTCTGCATGGCACGTCTCATATTAGCCGGTTTAAAAGCTGCCATGGCCGCAGTCGGTTCATAGCCGCAATGTACCATACAATCGGTACATTGCGGATTGCCACTAGAGCGACCGTAGTTATCCCAATTGGTTTCTTCTAAAAGTTCCCGAAAGCTTTTGTAATGACCTTCGTTGAGCAGATAACAGGGTTTTTGCCATCCTAAAAGACTATAACTAGGACTACCCCAAGGGCTGCATTCATAGTCTTGTTCACCGATGAGAAAATCGAGAAAGAGAGGATTATGGTTAAAATTCCACTTTTTCTGGCCTGATTTCCAGGGTGA
Source organism: Microcystis wesenbergii FACHB-1317 (assembly GCF_014696875.1). Classification (GTDB taxonomy): domain Bacteria; phylum Cyanobacteriota; class Cyanobacteriia; order Cyanobacteriales; family Microcystaceae; genus Microcystis; species Microcystis wesenbergii_A. Next base: position 90,814 of record NZ_JACJQV010000211.1, read on the forward strand.
GAGAATTTCTCGGAATAAAGCTCTAGTTTGCTCCCGTTTCAAGAAACTATCTTGATCTGGGGCCCACTCATAACTGTAACCCGGGGAAATCATCATGCCATCGATGCCCAAAGTAGCGAGAAAATCGAAAAATTCCTGCATTTCTCGCGGCTCTGTGCCTTCAAAAACCGTGGTATTAGTAGTAACCCGAAAACCTCTCGCTTTCGCCGCTTTAATCCCTTGTACTGCCTTATCGAATACTCCCTCTCGATCCACACAGCGATCGTGATGTGCTTTTAAACCGTCCAGATGGACACTAAAGGTAAGATAGGGTGAAGGAGTAAATTTATCCAAGCTTTTCTCCAATAACAGAGCATTGGTACAGAGATAGACGAATTTTTTTCTGTCCACTAACCCCTTGACAATTTCATCGATTTGTGGGTGTAAAAGCGGCTCGCCCCCGGGGATGGAAACCACGGGAACCCCGCATTCTTCCACCGCTGCGAAACATTCTGCTGGGGTAAGATGATTGCGGAGGATTTCCGGGGGATGTTGAATCTTACCGCAGCCAGTACAGGCTAAATTACAGCGAAATAGGGGTTCTAGCATTAAAACTAAGGGAAAACGCTTTTTTCCCGCTAGACGCTGTTTCAAGATATAGGAAGCAACCACTAAAGCTTGTTGTAGTTGGACAGCCATTTGCTCACACCAATAGGATTCTAAGTCATTATAGACTGTTCCCAGGGCATCAGGGCATAGGAGCCTAGAAAATGGCAAAATAAATAAAAGCTGAGGGCTTTTTTGGCTGTTTACTTGATTATCGGACAGATTAAACCTCTTGCCTGATTAAGTCCTATCAGTGATCAGTCTTTTTATTTATCCGATTAATTAGCCATTATCACCTTGATCCAGCTGATGGCTTCAAGACTACTGACTTCTAACCCTAACAACAATTTTTGATTTTTACCAGAGGTCTATTATGAGTTCTTTAGGCGATCGCTTTAAGAAATTTGCGGGTAAAACTCGCTATGTGGTCTGTCGCTTATTTTTGCATCTCTACGGCCAAGAAGTCGCACCCCTGATCGGTATCCTTAATCGTACCGGCCGGGAGGCGATCGATTCCGAAGGCGATTTAGAGGTCATGGGAGAGGGTTTAGTAGAAATTTGTCAAAATCTGCTCCAGATGAACCTCTATTGGTTTTCTGTAGGTAATGAGGGCGATATTTTTTGGAGTGAGGGGGAAGCGGGAGACTACGTTAACGAACTGTTTACCGATTCCGCGGCCAGATACTTAAGTGAATCGGTGTCTGGGGAAGTGGGGGAAAACGAACCCTTAACTTTACCCGTCACCGATAACTTAGTTGTTATGATCACAATAGCCTTCGAGGGTGAGAGTGCTGCTTTAGAAACTAGCCTAGCCGATCGAGAGGCCCTGGAAGATGGTTTAAAATCAATAATTAACCTTCACTACCAAGGTCGGCTGCGTGCCATTCAGGTACATTTTTCTCCTGCTCAATTGGGAGATGAATTGACCAATGAGCAACTATTACTCAATTTCCCCGAATTACTGCCTTTATAGTCTTAATTTTGCCCTTATGCTGCGCCAAGTAACGACAATCCTTTTAATTCTTACCCTTTGTTGCACAACGGTGGCCTGTGGTTCGTCGTCAAATCAAACTCAGTCACCGTCAGCTAGTAACAGTAGTGTAAGACGAGAATCCAATCAGGTTAGTAGCGGTCGCTACGAGGTGCAACAAGCTACCTACGATGACGGAGATGGCACTTATACCCTAATGCTGTTAAACACCCCTGGGGGGACTTCTCCCCTCTTTCGCACCACTAACCTGCAAATGGCTAGATTAACCGAGGAGGACATTGCTAAAGGGGAAAAAACCGCAGTAGAAATCAACGGTGATCAGGCTACCCTGTACATGACCGAAGATTTTAAAATTGAGTATGTCCATAATGTCACGGAAGTGCGGAACAATCCCCAAACCGGACAACAGGAAACTGTGGTGATTCGACAAGAATCGAGTTTTTGGAGTCCTTTTTTCGGTGCTGTTGCTGGTCAAGCTTTGGGTAGTTTGCTCTTTCGTCCTCAATACTACGTTCCTCCCCTTTATACTCCGGGGGGTGTGATGACCGGTTTTGGTGGTTACGGTTCCACCTATAATCAGGCAGTGGATCAATACCGGACTAAACATAATAGTCCACCTCCAGCGGTCAAAAACCGGCAAACTCTCCGTTCTACTGGCAATTTACGTCGTTATCCTAGCAATACTCCCTCTAGTCCCAATCGCAGCACCACCACCACCACAAAACCCAGTGGTTCCGGTTATGGTTCGAGTACCCTGAAGAATTCGGGTAAATCTGATACTGTCAAACGTTCTCCTAGTTTCGGTTCCTCTGGTTCCCGACGTACCCCTAGTCGCAGTGGTTTCGGCAGCAGCAGACGCGGCCGACGTTAGGAGGATTTGACTGGAGTGGTGGAAGATTAATCCTGTCTTCCCCACCTCAGAGATTGGGGATGGCAGCTACTTAGGGTTTGCTGAATAAATCTAAAAACCTTGTTGGATAGGAATTTTAGACTTTTTCCCCCCCAAAAAGTGCCGACCATTGGAGTGATCGGGGAAAAATTCAGTTACTTTTTCTCTGAAAATTAGGTAATTGACCACCTGAAAATGGGTAAAACCCCACACCCCACACCCTACACCCCACACCCGACCCCCACGAAAAACTTTTTGCCGCAAACCCTACTTAAGAAGCAACCATTTTGCGAATTTCCGAATAGAAAACCGTTTGGCGATCGCCATTGTCCGACTGGATAATACTGGTACGCAATCTCAGATTAGGACTAGCAAACCAGATTCTTTCCTCGATACGATGGTGATTATCCTCGATGGTTAAAGTTAAAGCTTGATCGCTTCTGAGATGATATTCTCCCAGCGCTGCCGATTTACCGTCCGCTGTGATTAATTTTCCTTGCCAAGGATTCTCTGAGGGCAGCCAAACTAAATAGCTAGAACCGATTTTTTTCGGTTGTCCATAGTCCACAGAATTATCCCAAGTCGCTTTCCATCCCCCTAGATTGGCCTGGGACTGACAGTTATTTTCTAAACATAATTGCACCACATCGGCAGCATCGGCAGTCAGCAAATCGATGGTGATTTCTGCTTTATTATTGGCAACTTTTTGGGCGGCTAATTGATAACTGGTACGCTGGGAAAACCATTTACCCGCACAGAGATTAATAAATTCTTGAATGTCCATGAATGGCTGTAGGCAAAGATCGATCGCTCTGGAAGACTAGATTATTTATTCTATCCTATCCCTAGACGTTGGCCAATTTTTGCAAGGATAAACGGGCCGCTTCGCGCACTTGTGGATGTTCGTCTTTGACCAAAAATTTTAAGGCTGCGATCGTTTTTTCCGCCGGAAGGTGGCCCAAAGCTTCCGCTAATCGCTGCCGGATTAACCAGTCATCGGAGTTAACAAAGGTTAAAAGCTTCTCGACGGTTTCCACTGCTTTGATTTCGCCAAGGGCAGCAATAGCGGCCTGTTGAATAACCGCTTCGTTACTATCGAGAGCCGATAATAACACCTGTTTAGCCCGAATATCGCGCAAATTGCCCAAAGCGACGGCGGCACTAAAGCGGACTAACCATTGCGTGTCTTCGTAAAAAGCCCGTTGTAGGGGTTCAAAAGCGCGAATATCTTCTAAATAACCTAAGGCCCCCGCTGCATCGGCGCGAATGCCATAATCGGCATCATTGGCTAACAAATCCACCAGAATAGGAAAGCATTCCTCGGTTTGTTTGACTCCCAAAGCAAAGACAGCCATCGATCGCACCGGCAGCATTTCATCATAAAGGACTTTTTTGATCAAGGGTACAGCCTCCTCCGGGGCCACTTCTCGCAGGGATGCCAAGGCCAGCAGACGATCTTTAGAGTTGCTGCTTTCTAACTGGAGGGCAATGGTTTCTATATCAGGCTTACTCATTTTTGTCAATCACTTGTAATATTTCTTTAATTCTAACGCAATTGTTTCTAAGTCAGCAGCCCCAGTGGACTGAAACAGCTAATTTCTGTGTGTTACAGTGTTTCTTATAAAGATGAAGTGTAACCTAATTTGGTATCGAAGACCGACTCCCGAACACGAAAACTTCGTACCTGATCATTAAGATAACTGCTATCAACAGGTTCGGGATATTGCTTGAGAAAAATTAATTTTTGGTGTCGGAATGTTCAATTTGCTATAACTTCGGTTGATGGAATTGATAAACATCAGTGATCGCCTGTACCCAACCATTAGCAACGGATTCTAATAATCGATCGCCTTTTTCTTTACTTGCATTAGTAGCATCTCCCATCACTCCACTTTTAGTTAATTCCTTAGTTAACCAAGCAAAGGGTAATTTTCCTTCCATAGTTAACAAACTATTTTCTGGCAAACCTTGGGGATATTCTCGGACGGCCTGCTCAATTTTTACCTGTTCTGGCAGTAATGATAACATAATGCTAGTTTCCACATCTCCTGCATGAATACCGTATTCTAATTCATATTCCGAGAATAATTCAGCCGCATTGTGGGGAACTCGCCAAGTGAAAAAAGGAAATACTAAAAAATCGGGATATTGTTGATGAATATCCCTAGCGGCAATTTCCATAACTTGCGGTTGTCCGCCGTGGGAGTTCATTAATACTAACTTGCGAAAACCCGAACGATAGAGACTTTCAGCTATCTCTTGAATGAGGGTTAATAAGGTGGCTGCCGAGAGGGTAATAGTGCCGGGGAAAGACCAATGTTCGTTAGATTTTCCGTAGTAGAGACAGGGTAAAGCAAAGGCGGGAACATTTGTATTTAATTTCTCGAAAGCTTTGCCTAAAACCCCTAAACTAATGGCAGCATCGACGGCAATAGGTAGATGGGGTCCGTGTTGTTCGATCGCACCGATCGGTTGAATAATTACCACATTTTCCTTATCTAGCATTGAATCTATATCGGTCCAAGTAAGATAGGGAAAATAACGATGAGGGGGAATAAAACCGTGCATCATAATTTTACTAGGGGTGAGGGATTATAGTTATGGGAAAAATTACTGTTTATTTGGTAATTTTATCACTAATTCTTGGCAAGGTTGCCAATCGTCTTTATAGGTAATGGCTTGTCAAAACTAATCCATATATACTTTAGACGTTCATAATCTGCAATATCGTTGGGCAAAAACACCAGGGGTGACTTGTTTTTTTGCCCTTGTTACTGAGCATCTTTAAGCCTTTTCTTTAAGTATTATTGTTAATGTATGGCATAGAACGAGTTAGTTAGGACGCTTTCAATTTTCAAACTCTTATCGGTCAAGGGTTTCAGCGATTGATTGTCCTAACCACCCCGCTCTTTGCTATAGCTTATTAAGATCAGCGACCGCACTTAAACTCACAGCCTCAATCAATGTGCATGGTACGTTCCCAAAAATCGAGCGGTGGAGCAGTAGGAGTCAGATTAGGGAACGCACCCTACAGCGATGGCGTACTGCTACGCAGTGCCTTCGGCATCGCACGACAATTGCTCCAGCAGCATATCGTACTCTGCATGGGAACCAACCCAGAACCAAATCACCGGAATAGATGGGCAGCTGTGGATGGACTTTCTTGAATCGCAAGCTGGGATAGCTTGGGTCTTCTTTGAATTGCCGATACGCTTTACGGGTCTGCTCTTGAATCGGTTTTGGAAGATCAGCAAACATCTCCCGAAAACCAGCAGTGGTAAAAGACTTCACAACGTTTCTGGGTCTAATTCTTGAGTCTTGCCTGATCGATGTTCTGCCATTGCTTCGGCTGCTAGTTTAGCCAGCAAGTTTGGTGAGCGGGTAAAGGAGTCATCCCATCGCTGCTCTTCTTCGAGTTCTGCCAAAATTAGGGATGCGATCGCGTCCTGTTGAGCGGTTGACAAGGTTTTTAATTGGGCGATCGCCTGCTCAAGTCGTTCAGTCATAGACAACATCTAACGTATCGATTAGGGGTCGAGAAGGTCGTCACCGACCTCCCCTCCCATTCAGAACCGTGCATGAGACTTTCACCTCACACGGCTCCTAGTTTGATTGTTCCCTTGTTAAGGATACAGCTTGACTTCTTTTGGTTTGGTCTAGTATTATCTATATTAACTAAAATGTAGATGATTCTAGGCTTCCATCAGATGCCGATTTATCATCGTGACAGTGGCGGTGTAGTAATTGAAGGTTTTTATATTCATCCTTTCCACCTAAGCTTAGAGGGCGAATGTGGTCAACTTCAATTAAATCCGATGAGGTGAAATATTGCCCGCATCGGCTACACTTGCCTTGTTGCTTTTTGAGTAGTTTAGCTACTCTTGTAGGTGTGTCAATTGCTTGTCCTCTTCTGGTCGCCCAGTAAGTCCAATTTCCGTCGTAGGGTGAAGCGTCGGGGCGTACTAGGGTATGTCTGACAATTGGTGTCCAGTTATGTTTCCATAGATAGAGACCGTCTTTAGTTTGAAATAACCAAGATTCTTGTCTTTCTTTCCCATTGCTGAGTTTAACTGTACCCGGTCTAAAGTAGTTTTTCAGCTTTTCGTAATTCGCTTTGCCGCATCTTGATACTGTCCATGCCCTTAGCATTAACCAGATTGTGTAATCTAGTTTATTGAAGGTATCACTAGATACTACTCCTGAGTAGTAGTTAGCCCATCCTCTAATGATTGGGTTTAGTTGACTAATCAGGGCTGATTGAGGTGCTGTTTTGTGTTTTTTGATTACACCTTTAATCGCTTCTGTGTGGGCTTTAACTGCTTTTTGGCTAGGTTTAATATGTGTTAGAAATGTTTTGGATATTCCTTTACATATTTTCCCTGCTTTGTATTTTCCTGCTGG
>NZ_JACJQV010000212.1 GCF_014696875.1 Microcystis wesenbergii FACHB-1317
AGGTGATTAAAAGGAGAGGCTAGGGATTTAGAAACTTTAAAAACTTTAGTCTTAGATGTTTATTAAATTGGCATTTTGCTAGTTGATTTTACATGGTAAGTTCGGAAGAACCAAATTTATTGACTCAAAATCAGCTGTACTTAATTTAAATGAAACAGCCCTAGGGGTTCGGGGGGGGGAGATTCGGCTAATCTAAGAATAAGCGGTTTAAATACGTCTTAGCTTAAGTATTTGTTTAAGAATAACCTGAACAATTTTGGCCAGGGTAATCGCACGTTATTTTGTATAAATTGTAACAGAAAAAAATCCCTGACTATTATTTCTAGCAGGTTGAACTGACAGGAGTTAATCTGATACTAAATCCGTTGAGTATAGGCTACTTATCAGGACAGGCACTCATGCAAGAGGCAAAAGGCAAAAAGGGCAATAGATATAGCGGGTTTCAGTCTAATAAGGTACAGTAAATCCCTTGATAGATAGGCGTTTCAGCGTTTCAATCGGGACTCACTTCTGTGAAAACCGCTATAATCAGTCTTTAATATAGCACTTTTGACGTTACTGAGGTATCGACAAGTTTTGCCAATAAGGGGCTTAAGCCCCTTGCCCATGCCTCATTCTGATGAAAACTGCTATAACTTATATAGGAGCGCTCAATCTTGGTGTCCTTTGTGTCTTTGTGGTTCGTTCCAAGGACTGTATCTTAGAATACATTTTACCCGACAAACCCAAGAGATCCAATCAAGTTGATCTTAATTTTAAGCTAAATATCGACAAAAAAAGCTCTCCGGGAAAAAGGAGAGAGGAGAGAACGAGTTAGAAAAAATTATTAATGTAACCATCCTTTCAGACGACGCGCGACTTGAGGACGACGTAATTTTCGCATCGCTTTAGTTTGAATTTGACGTACCCGTTCGCGAGATAAATTGAACATTCCTCCCACTTCCTCTAGGGTATAGGGTTGACTGGTAGCTAAACCATAACGGAGGGAGATAACATCTTTTTCCCGTTCCGTGAGAACATCACTTAAAACTGCGAAAATTTCTTGACGCATCATCATCTCATTCATTTTATCTTCGGGAAGTTGTAGATCATCATCTTCTAACAGATCCACTAATTCCGTATCTTCTCCCTTCCCTACACGATGATTTAAAGAGAGAGATTGACGACGCAATTGTAATAATTGCCGCAATTGTTCGGGAGTCATTTCTAACGCTTCTGCGAGTTCTCGTTCATTGGGATTGCGCTGTAAATCTTGCTTGAGAATGCGCTGTGCTTTTTTGAGTTTATTGAGTTTTTCGACAATGTGAATCGGTAAACGAATTGTCCGCGCATCGTTAGCAATAGTGCGGGTGATTGCTTGTCGAATCCACCAATAAGCATAGGTAGAGAATTTATAACCTTTATTGGGATCGAATTTTTCGGCCGCACGGTTGAGTCCGATCGCACCTTCTTGAATTAAATCTAGGAAAGGAACCCCGCGATTTAAATAGCGTTTAGCGATAGAAACCACTAAGCGCAAATTAGAACGAATCATTTTCCGTTTAGCTGTTCGTCCGCGATAAAGACGGTTTTCCAGTTGACGTTCATTATCTAATTCTAAAGCGATCGCCCATTCCGTTTTCGTCGGGGGACGATGTAAATTTTCTTGCAGTTTTTGGCGCACTTCTTCCGCTTCCATGAGAAACTTAACCGAGTAGGCTAATTCAATTTCTTCTTCCGCACTAAGCAGGGGATAACGCGCCATTTCTTTAAAAAATGCGCCAACAGTGTCTTCATTGCTGCCTTTATCGTATCCTGTTCCACTACCTGCAGCAGTGGTTTTTAGGGGTTCTGGTAAAGGTTCAGTCAGATCTTCGTCAGTTCTTTCACCAAAATCCATGCTGTCCAGTTCTAAAGGATTTGTCTCCAGGGCAATGATGTGATTAAAATTATCATCGGCGGCTAGTTTAGAGATTTTCATAAGCAGTTATTGTGGTTATGGATGGAGTGGGATTATAATAGCGGGGAAAAACTCAGTTTCTCCCAATGGGATGATTGTTACATTGAATTTTCGGGGAGCAGATTTTTTAAACGTTTTCTTAATTAATGGCGGCCATTTCTGGGATATAATTATGCGCTTCTGTGTGGATTGTTACAAATCGCTGAACCAGATAATCAGATTTTCTGGTGAATGGGAGGAGCTTTCAGTGTTTCTACTCATACACTCTAACTAAGGTTTTTGGTATTTGACTAGGTAAAGATTACGCTTCTTAACAATCAAGATAGCCATCAGCTTTTTATTACTATTCTTCGCTTTTCCTATTGAGAACTATTCTCAACTTTTGACTAACTATGGTGCGATTTAATAGCTAATAGTCAATAGTTATCATTAACTTTATCAATGCTTAAGGGTGGATAAAAATTCTTTTTGGAAGACTTCACTAGCTAAAAATCAAAATTTGTGGGCAAAAAAGCAATATTTAAACTGTTTTTAGAGAAAATTAACTGGTTTTATTCCCCTCAAGCTTTAAACTATAATTTAAATACCCCATTCTCCCCACTTCCCACTTCCCACTTCCCACTTCCCACTTCCCACTTCCCACTTCCCACTGATAACTGATAACTGATAACTGATAACCATGCTCGATCGCCATGCTACTCTAACTGTAGCGGAACCTCGCACACCTTACCAATTAACCACAACTAGACAACCGTGGTTAGAGGTTTTGGTTGATCGCCCTTATCCTAGAGATAGTCAAGAGGATCAGCAAATATTAACCTATAGTGTCCCCCCAGATTTAACGGTAGAAATCGGCGATATTTTAAGCGTTCCCTTTGGTTCTCAGGTAATTGGGGGAATTGCTCTTAGATTTCTCGAAAATTTGCCTCCAGGACTAGAAGAAAATCAAATTCGTCCCGTGGAAGATGTGATTACTAAGGGCTTTTTCCCCGATAATTATTGGCAGTTATTGACTAAAATCGCCCAATACTATGCAACGGATTTAATCACCGTTGTTCGCGTCGCTTTACCTACGGGTTTACTGCGAAGTTCCCAACGTCGCATCAGATTAAAACCAGAAGCGATTCCCCCCGGTGCTGAAGTTTTTTGTACTCCCCTCTCCCGTCAGATTTTATCCCTGCTCAAAAATCAAAAAGAAGGCGATTATTCGGCGAAATACCTGCAAGAAAAAGTAAAAAATGCTAATTACGGTATCCGAGACTTAGTTAAGCGCGGTTGGGTAGAAAGCTATCTAGAAGCACCCAAAAGTACCAATATTAAACAAAAAAAAGCCATTACCCTACTGATAACCGACTTTCCTACGGATTTAACCGAAAATCAGCGCAAAATTGTCGAAATTCTCCGTCATCAGGGGGGAGAAATGTGGCTGCCAGAATTGGCACAACTTGCGGGGACAAAACATTTTAAACCGCTCATTGACAAGGGTTATGTGGTGATTCAAGATCGAGAATTTCTGCGCTTATCCTCGGCGATTATGAGCAGGGATCAACCAAAAACACTCACTTCTAGTCAAAAACAGGCTTTAGAAGCCATTCAAACCCTAAAAGGTGGTGAAAGCGCTCTCTTACATGGAGTGACGGGATCGGGTAAAACAGAAGTCTATCTACAGGCGATCGCACCTGTCCTGGCAGCGGGTAAATCTGCCTTGGTTTTAGTCCCCGAAATTGGATTAACACCGCAACTAACCGATCGCTTTGTGGCCCGTTTTGGCGATCGAGTCTATGTTTATCATAGCGCCCTCTCGGAAGGAGAAAGATACGATACTTGGCGACAGATGTTGACAGGAACCCCGCAAGTTATTATCGGGACGAGATCGGCGATTTTTGCCCCTTTACCCCACCTAGGCATGATTATCCTCGATGAAGAACACGATAGCAGCTTTAAACAAAGTCAATTACTCCCCACCTATCACGCGCGTACCGTGGCTAAATGGCGCGCTCAATTAAACCATTGTACCGTAATTTTAGGATCGGCTACGCCATCCCTAGAAACATGGCTAGAATCCCAAGCTAATCCCCGTCTTTACCTATCTTTGCCCGATCGCATCCAAAATCGCCCCTTACCGCGGGTGGAAATCGTCGATATGCGACGGGAATTGCAGCGAGGCAATCGTTCCCTGTTTAGTCAATCCCTGCGTTCAGCGCTGGAAACCCTGCGCGACAAGGGAGAACAGGCAATTTTATTCGTCAGTCGTCGGGGACATAGTACCTTTGTATCTTGCCGAAGTTGCGGTTATGTGCTGGAGTGTCCCCACTGTGATGTCTCCCTCTCCTATCACCACACCGAACCGGGAGCGCAAGAATTACTCCGCTGTCACTACTGCAACTATGGTCGCATTCATCCGAAACAATGTCCTGAATGCGGTTCTCCCTATCTGAAATTTTTCGGCACTGGCACTCAGCGAGTCACCCAAGAATTAAGCAAAGAATTTCCCGATTTGCGCTGCTTGCGTTTTGATAGTGATACCACCCGTAATAAAAATGCTCCCCGGGAACTATTAAAAAAATTTACTGATGGTGAGTTTGATGTCTTAGTCGGAACCCAAATGCTCACCAAAGGATTAGATATAGAGCGAGTTACTTTAGTGGGAGTAATGGCAGCCGATGGTTTACTTTATCACTCCGATTATCGCGCCTCCGAACGCGCTTTTCAAACCCTCACCCAAGTAGCAGGGAGAGCAGGAAGGGGAGAAACAGAAGGAAAGGTAATTATCCAAACCTATACCCCCGAACATCCCGTGATTAGAGCAGTACAAACCCACGATTATGAGGGTTTTGTCGAGACGGAATTAATGCAGAGAGAGGGGTTAAATTATCCTCCCTACGGCAGTTTAGTCTTAATTCGCTTTAGTGGTTTAGATGGGGAAGCAGTGCAGAAAAGTGCCGAAAATGTCGCAGAGGAATGTGTTAATAATTTCGGTTCCGATTGGGATATTTTGGGACCTGCACCCGCAACAATTATGCGCGTGGCTAACCGTTATCGCTGGCAAATTCTGTTAAAATTATCGGGAGAAAAGGCTGATATCGGTCGTCTTTTTCTTCCTCTGAAAAGCTTAGTTTTACCGAAGGTAAGTATGGCGATCGATGTGGACCCCTTAACGATAGAATAATCAAGGATGGATAATGCGCTCGCAACGCGCTCGCTACGCGAGATCGCTATTGTTCACGGATGCAACCAGTTATCTAAATCTGTCAAAGTGTCAAAGTCTAATAAAGCGAGTCCTAAGTCTTCTAAGCGCTCCACAGGAAGGTTACGGATAGTTTCTTGTAGATTCTGGGGTATTTCCCCGAAACGTCGCTGAAGTTGACGGAGGACTAACTTTAATGCTTCCTGCTGTACACCTTGCTGTAGTCCTGTTTTCAGTCCCTCTTGAACCGCTTGTTCTCTATCCTGTTGGTAAAGTGGAGCTAAACGCATAATAAACTCCCTATCCTCCTGTGTTTTTTTCGATAACGCTTCTAGATTTCTACTCAGATTATACAATAAGTTTAAGGAAGC
>NZ_JACJQV010000213.1 GCF_014696875.1 Microcystis wesenbergii FACHB-1317
TAATGTACCGCAAGTCCTTCGTCATCGCTGTGCTTATCTAAATGGTTGCCTTTTTTAACTTTTTTATTGATCTCATTAAGCATTTCTACTTATTGCAAAGGTGAGATGCTCCCTTTGCCATTCTCGAAAAGCAATCAAAACAGGCAATAATTTCGGTGCTTTATAGGGAGCTTTTTGATGTAATTTTTGGCAATAAATATGGGTGACGTGACGTAATAGAGTTGTTTTTCCATAACCGCCGTATTGACTAATGACAATATTGCGATAGGTTGCTTCCTGACTGCTACGCCGCAATATATCCCAAATACGGAGATGATTAACTTTTTCTAAATCTTTTTCTGACCCACGAAAAGGCATAGGTAAATGATAACCTTCAGACGATATAGCAAAATCTCCGTTTAATTCTAAGGGAATAACTACATCACTTAACAAGGGTTTAAAAGAGCTTAATCCCTCTGTCCGAGAATGGGTTATTTCGTGCAGATTCCCTAGACAACGCAAGTAATTTTCTTCCGTTCCTGCGAATTGCCAACGAATGCCTTCTAAAATAGCGCGTAACCATTTTTCTAAAAAAGTGCCGCTTTCTTCTCCCATTTTTTTGCCCATTTCTTGGATCTTCGAGAGCAATGTTCGCGTAAAAGAGGCCCAAAATACGGCGATCGCTGTAATCGGTAAGGTGACAACCACCATTAACCAATTCTGCTGGAGCAAAAACGAGACTAAGATAAAACTACTACTGCCAACGGGTAGCCACTGAATTAAAGCTTGCCCTAGTTGTTGAACGAAACCCCTAGCAAGTTGATGTTCAGACTTAAATGGAGCTAAATCTGATTCTTTTTTCTCTTCAGATTCTGATTCTTCCTGCTTTGCGGTTTTATCGTCCATAAATCACCTTTGATCAACCTCCTCTAATTATAACTAGACCCCTTTGGAGTGGTGTTATTGACTTATACCATTTTTCAAAAACCAATTAATAAATCAATATCGCTTTTTTGGAAGATCTAATAAATTTTTGAGTAGGGGCGAAGCATTCGGACAATAACCCATTCCTGAAACCGGAGATTTTCTATCCGAATGCTTACCTCTTACTCAGAACCAATATAACACTATTTCATTAATCAGAAAAATTACTCAAAAAACTCTGTGTCTCTGTGGTGAACAATCAATTACTCAATCGACACTTTAGACATATTCCACTACTTTTACCATTCCTTCTCGACCAACTTCTCCTAACTTTTCTCCCCAAACCTCCCAGCAATCTTCACAGGATTTTCCTACTCGTTCTTTGACGTTAATTCGGTAATAAAAATTTGTTTCATTATCTCCCACTAATTCCCCTGGAAATATTTCCCAATTGGGACTAACTAACAGCAGGAGTTCGTTAATTGGATCGTAAATATCTACCTCTGGATGCGCTCTTTCGGCAATTCGTCTTAACTTGATATCTGGCAGATACATAAATTTAGGTTCACAGCAGGAATTGACCATCAGCCACAGACAACCTGGCCCCTCCACTCGGTAATTAACCCACGCAATTGCTGCTGCTATTTCTAACATTTCATCCGGCATTTCATCAGGAGTGGGTAAGTGTAAATCCACTCGCATTATCCAATCACAAGATTCCTTTTTAGCCATGATTTTATAACTCTATATAGAACATTTTTACTAACTAATGACACGAGGGGGTATTTAACGGGATGGTCTGGGATTTTAGAAGCTCTATATCTGTCAGCACTTGAGAAAAATTAACCCATTACTTTAATAATAATAAACGCTGGGGAGATAAAGTAACAGTCCAAGGCAAAGCTTGCTCCTTAATTTCTAACCATTTATCCTTATATAACTCTGCTTGGATATGAAAATCGCGGTCGTGGTTGGAGGGTTGATTAAGTTTCAGATAGAGAGTCACCCGATGGGGGCCTTCAATGGCATTAGCCAACCAACAGGGAAAAGTATTAATATCGCCTAAATCTCGACCAAAAATAATTTGATGGGCGCGAATTCCCGTATAGGCTAAATAGTCGGGAATTCCGGGGACGGTGTGTAATTTAACATCCCAATCAATCGCTTCCAATTGTTGATTATTAATAATTACAGCACGAGAAAAATTCTTACAGCCGGTAATCTTGGCCAAACTAACGCTATCTGGTCGTTCAAAAATTTTCTGTTTAGAATTATTAGCAATTGCCCGCCCTTTTTCCATAACTAATAAATTCTCACATATTCGATAGGCTTCATCCATATTATGGGTAACAAAAATTGTCACGCCATCGTAATTACTTAAAGTTTTGATCATCTGACGTTCTAATTGAGCGCGTAGATGAGTATCAAGGGCAGAAAAAGGCTCATCTAATAATAAAGCTTCCGGACGACTAGCTAAAGCGCGAGCGATGGCGACTCGTTGCTGTTGTCCCCCCGATAATTGATGGGGATAACGGTTTTCCATGCCGGGTAACTGCACTAATTCCAATTGGTTGGCAATCTGCTCTTTAATAACTTTTTTAGATAAGTTTTTCGAGAGACTAAAAGCGATATTTTCTGCCACGGTGAGATGGGGAAAAAGGGCATAATTCTGCACCACAAAACCGATACGACGCTGACGACTGGGGAGATTAATTCCCTTTTCAGAATCGAAGAGAATGCGCCCATTTAAGACAATACGGCCCCTTGAGGGCGTTTCCACACCAGCCAGCGATCGCAAAATCAGGCTTTTTCCCGACCCCGAAGCCCCTAATAGTCCTAATGGCTGATTTTGGCAGTTAAAAGTGACCGAGAGGTTAAAACCGGGTAAATATTTCTCTATATCGACAAATAAGCCTATTTTATCCCTATAATGGTGATTTTCAGCTGCTAAAAGGGCAAAATCGCGACCCTGCCAGGGTGGCAGCCAGTCCTCCATCTCGTTAGGTTTGCTTTCTCCCAGTCGTCCTAATTGCTGTTTGCGTTGACTTTGCCAGAGATTAACGGCGATAATTCCCGATAGGGAGATTAATATGATAATAAACACCCATATCCAAGCCTCGGTCATCGCTCCTGCTTCCACAGCGAAGAAAATCGCCATCGGGATAGTTTGAGTTTGCCCCGGAATATTACCCGCTAACATCAAAGTCGCCCCAAATTCCCCCAAAGCGCGGGCAAAAGCTAGGGTTAATCCTGCTAATACCCCGGGGAAGGAGAGGGGCAAAAGTAGGCGCCAGAATATTTTCCCTTCCGATGCCCCCAGGGTGCGGGCAACCTGTAGGATGTTGGCATCTACCTGTTCAAAAGCGCCGAGGGTGGTTTTGTACATCAGGGGAAAAGCTACCACCGTCGCGGTGATAACGGCGGCATACCAAGTAAAAACGATGCGAAAGTTAAATAGGTCTAATAACTGTCCTAATGGTCCGTTTTTGCCGAATAGAAGCAGTAAAATGAAGCCTAGCACCGTCGGGGGCAAGATTAAGGGTGCGACGAAAACTACCTCGATTAGGGATTTCCACCGTCCACGATAGCCTAACATCCAATAAGCGGCGGCAATACCGAGAAAAAAGATGATTATCAGGGCAATGGTGGCGGTTTTCAGGGATATCCATAGGGGGGAAAAGTCTGACATTGTTTATCTGGCTATTCCGAAGCCGAATTTTTCAAAAATGTTTTTAGCGGCTGTCCTGGTGAGATATTGGGCGAAAGTCTTGGCAGCTTGCGGGTTTTTGCTGGCTTTGATCACAGCTATGGGGTAAATAATCGGAGAATGGAGATTATTGGCAGCCGTAGCCACTACTTTTACTTGGTCGGAAATTTTGGCATCGGTGATGTAAACAATGCCAGCATCGGCGTTACCGGTTTCTACGGCGGCGAGAACATGACGGACGGAGTTGGCCAAGACCAGTTTTGGTTTTATTTGCTCTAAAATGCCGATATTTTTCAAAACTTCTTCGCTGTACTGACCGACGGGAACGCTGCGCGGTTCACCCACGGCAATTCTTTGGACATTACTGTTAGTCAGGGAACGAAAATCACTGATTTTTAGGGCGGAATTCTTGGGAACGATTAAAACTAGGCGATTAGTGAGCAGGTTTCTTCTGGTAGTTGTATCGATTAAACCAGCTTTTGCTAAAGCGTCCATTTGCTTAGTGGCAGCCGAGAGGAAAACATCGGCCGGCGCACCTTGTGTAATTTGCTGTTGCAAAGCCCCCGACGCACCGAAGTTATAATTAACTTTAATGTGGCCATGGGCTTTTTCAAACCCCGGCTTGATTTCTTCTAGAGCATCTTTGAGACTAGCGGCGGCAGAAACTAGAATTGTCTGGGTTTGTGCGGTGGTGATAGTAGAGGAAAAAAGGTTTATACCCAGAGATAATAAGCAACTAAGGGCAATTGAGCCGATAAAAGCCAGAAAATATCGTCTTTTCATCAAGATTGACAGCAAGCGATCGATATTTATATTTCTATCACAACCAATCAACGACGGGAAATCTGTATCTAATGATGCTAAGTAGGGTCTGCTGAAAAAGTTTTTCGTGGGGGCAGGGTGTGACCCCCCCAACCCCCACCCCCCCTGCCCCCCCGACATCGGGGGGGTCGGGGGGGCAGGTGGGGTGTGGGGTGTAGGGTTTTACCCATTTTCAGACGGTCAATTACCTAATTTTCAGGGAAAAAGTCCCGGAATTTTCGCCCCGATCACTCTCGGCTGGCACTTTTTGAGGTCAAAAAAGTCTAAAAGTCTTATCCAACAAGGTTTTTAGATTTATTCAGCCAACCCTAAGTAAGCTAAGACGCATTTAAACCGCTTATTCTTAGATTAGTCGAATCTCCTTCAATCCTTCGACCGACTCTTTCCCCCACAGCTAACCTTACTTTTGTCCAACCACTTAACTGCTACAAATCGAGACTAAAATGATAAAATTAACAGATATGGTTGGAAGTTGTTTGACACTTTATTAAGTATAAACAAATAACAGTATCAATAGGAAACAGATAACGATAGTTGACAAGATAAATTTGCCTGTTTGATCCCATGCCATGCCTTTATAATTAATATAACTACTATCAATAATCGCAAAAGATACCAATAAAACTAACAAGACAAAAAGACTTATTAATATACCTATAAAAATAATTATTTTGAATAATAACACGGTTTTTAACCTCAGTATTTCTAAAATTTAACCTGCATTATTCATGAAGACTGGGGAAAATCCTCAAAAGCCTTGTTAGGAAAGTCATTCAGCGATCTAGCTAAAAAACAGTCTGTTTTTTGAGAGCCTCTTATAATCAGGGTTTTGGAAATTGGTGAATAATGCAGGTTAACGGCGCGCGTCTGGAAGAAGACGGAAAAATCAGGGCAGAATTTGCTTACTAATAATTTTTCCAGTCTCATCGAGATCATAGACAATTGGAACTCCCGTGATTAACTCCAAACTGGGGACTTCTTCTGGGCTAAGATTTTCTAAGGTCATAATCATTGCCCGCAAGGAATTACCGTGGGCTGCCACCAAGACATTATCACCCTGTCGGATATGGGAGAGAATACGACTCTGAAAAAAGGGTGCAACCCGGGCGACGGTATCCTCTAAACTTTCACCTCCGGGAGGACGGGTAAAATAGGATCTGCGCCATTCCTTAACCTGTGCC
Source organism: Microcystis wesenbergii FACHB-1317 (assembly GCF_014696875.1). Taxonomy (GTDB): domain Bacteria; phylum Cyanobacteriota; class Cyanobacteriia; order Cyanobacteriales; family Microcystaceae; genus Microcystis; species Microcystis wesenbergii_A. Next base: position 5,614 of record NZ_JACJQV010000213.1, read on the forward strand.
TCTCCGAATTTAGCGGCAGTTGCGGCTTTATTTAAACCCTGTAAATCGCCATAATAGCGCTCGTCGAGCGCCTGACTGGGAAAAATCGGAATTTCCTGACTGGGATCACCATCGTACCGATCCCAGCCGTGCCAATCAGGATCATCGCTATCGTGTTTAAAAATAGGAATTTTACCGGCGCGAATTTCATCACACTCAGTCAGACAAATAATTGCCGTTTCCATAGTGCGAATTAGGAGACTGGTAAAACAGACATCGATCGTGATATTGGCTTCTTTAAGTTTACAGGCAGCGATCATCGCTTCAGCACGACCACGTTCACTCAAGGGAACATCGACCCATCCAGTGAATTTATTGGCCGCATTCCAAAGACTTTGGCCGTGACGAATTAATACAAGTTTTGACATGGGTTTTCTTGGGAAGTGGGGTAGTGGGGTAGTGGGGTAGTGGGGTGTGGGGTGTGGGGTGTGGGGTGTGGGGAAGTGGGGTGTAGGGTGTGGGGTGTAGGGTGTGGGGTGTGGGGTGTGGGGTGTGGGGTGTGGGGAGAAAAAAGCTGAATACTGACGACCGACGACCGACGACCGACGACCGACTCCTAGAACTTAGGAAATGGTGTGAATTTTGAGGAAATTGGTGCCTTTAGTTTTCTGCATGGGAATTCCCGCCATAATCAGGATTTTATCGCCGGATTGGGCTAGATTTTTCTGAAGTAGAATTGATTCGGTTTGCTTTAACACATCCTCAAAGACGGACACCTGATGATCAAGAAGAATCGGGATCACACCCCAGACTAGGTTGAGACGGTGATAGACGCGTTTGTTGGGAGTCATGGCAATCACGGGAACTGAGGGACGTTCCTTAGAAGCCAGTAGCGAAGTGTAGCCAGAGGTGGTAAAAGTGACAATATAACGGAGATCAAGGGTTTGATCGATCGCCACTAAAGCCTCACTGAGAGCGTGAGTTTCATCGGACTGATTGGGGGGAACATTATCAAACTTCACATCTGCTTCCACATCATGGGCGATTTTGGCCAACATAGCCACCGCTTTGACGGGAAAGTCTCCCACCGCGGATTCCCCCGATAACATCACCGCATCGGTTCCATCGATAATCGCATTAGCCACATCACTGGCCTCGGCCCGAGTCGGTCGGGGATTGTGAATCATGCTCTCTAACATCTGGGTGGCAGTGATGACGGGAATAGTTTTCATGTTGCAGAGTTTGATAATGCGTTTTTGCAACATAGGGACTTTTTCGGGACTCAATTCTACCCCCAAATCGCCCCGGGCCACCATAATTCCGTCACATTCCTCGACAATTGACTCTAAATTTTCGATCGCTTGCGGTTTTTCAATTTTAGCCATTACTGGCACGTCCCCATGATTTCTCTCGGCTAAAAATGCCTTAATCGCTTTGATATCTTCTCCTTTACGAACAAAACTGAGGGAAACCCAATCAACCCCCTGAGAAAGACCAAATTCTAGGTCTTGTTTGTCTTTTTCGGTCATGGAAGGTAAGCGCAAATTGAGACGGGGTAGATTAACTCCCTTGCGACTTTTGAGAATTCCTCCCTCCAACACTTGACATTTTAGGTCTTTTCCGTTAATTTCAACGATTTTTAGCTCTAATAAGCCATCATCAAGGAGAATTTGCTCACCTAGCTGTGCTTCCTCGGCCAGATAGGGATAATCGATCGAAACGGTGTTCGCTTCTCCCCGATACTCATCCATGGGTACAAGGGTAAGATAATCGCCGTCGTTGATGGTAATCGAACCATTGGGGAGATTACCAACGCGAATTTTTGGCCCTTGTAAATCTTGCAGGAGAGTGATCGGATTGTCTAATTCTTGAGAAATTTGCCGTAAAAGGCTAACAACTCTCGCATGATCTTCGTAGCTACCGTGGGAAAAGTTTAGCCGCGCTACATTCATCCCCGCACCGATCATCTCCTTGAGGACTTCTGGCGAATTACTGGCAGGGCCGATCGTGGCTACGATCTTAGTTCTATGGGTAATAATTGACATGGAACCCTTACTAATCGATCTTGGGACGATTACATGATATTCACTTTAGGTTAACTAACGGTGAAGCGGAAAACAAATTAAGCTTTTCCACAGAGTTGCAATCACTCTGGATCCTCTCCTTCGCCGTCAGGAGTCAATGATCAGTGATCAGATTTGAGTTTTCAATACTATTAAGTGGCAAGTTGGGAGCTTTCTTTTCACTGATGGTGGTGATTCGGTAGTAGTGATGGCGGCTTAATCCTTTGCTTTGCTGTGCATTGTAGTCATGGATAAAATACCAAAGGGTTCCCCAACGTGATTCTCCATTTTTTTAGAGAAAGATAGACTCTCTCTCACCAGCCGAGAAATCCTTTGTCGAAAGGTATTATTTAATCTTTCAACATGATTAGTTTGACCAGTTTCTTTACCTACTGCCCGATGACGTTTACTCGGAATTACTGTCTTATAGGACTCCCAAAAGTCTGTGTAAGCAACAGCACATTGTCGGTAAACACCGGGTAGGCTTGCCCAAAGTTTTTTGGCTGATTGACGACTCCTATCTCCGCGCATAGCCACCAATAATTTCCCTTGTCTTTCTATCAATTAACCGTCAAATATAAACCTTTATCGTCTTAGAAAAAACCCAAGACCACATCTCATCACATTCTCTAACCAATTTACCTTTTTGTTTGTCTGAAACCTTTACTTGACGAGGGACAGATGCCAATTTATTGTTGACGTAATTTGGTAACCATGACCAACTTACTCCTGTTACTCTAGCAATTCCTCGTCAGGAAATTCGTTCGAGCAGGAGTTTATCAATTAATTGTTTGGTTTCGTCAGAGACGGTTTTATTAGTGGGATTGATCACAAACGGTTGACCGCAATCTTTACACTGACGTTTCGGCTTGCCATTATGTGTAGAACCATTTTTGATGGTATGATAAGAACCACATTTAGGACAACAAGATGTTGAAGTTTGTGAATCTTTTGTCAGAAGACAAGGTTTTAAATCTTCATCGTAATTTAACCAAAGTTTAATTATCCAAGAGAAGATATTGATAAAAATAGCCATCATAAAAAGCAAATCCCCAACATTTATCAAGCAATTATTTTTATTAGTAAATATTCTACACGACTCAGTCCAGATAAGCAAGATGGCTTACCACTACTACCGAATCACTACCCCCGCAGGTTTTGGACTGTTCATAAAGATGATTGACGGCATCGCGATAACCCTTGAGGTATTCCCAGGATAAGCCCTCCTCGATCGCATAGTAAATTCGTTCGGGTTCGATCGCTAAAATTGCCGAACCTCCCCCCGCTATGTTCATGACACCGCTCAAGGCTAAGTCATCCATAGAAACCACTGCCACCCCCAAAGTCGGAAAGGTTCCCCCTCCCGCCGCATCTAGTTCTGAACTGTCCATGGCGGAATCGGCAAAATCCCGGGCACCGGGCAAGGCAGATATCCCCGCCACATCTCGCAGGGCGGCGATTCCTTCTGGGGTTGATCCATCTTGGAAAGTAACAATATATCGCCCCGTGGTTTCTTCATTTGAGGCGGTACTGGGGATGGGAAAACTCGCTTGTCCAGACATAAAAAATACCTCCAAAAAATGGATATTTTAGCCAACACAATCGCGGGAAAACGGCTTAACTACCAGCCTTCTTCCCGAAGATTTTTCAATCATTAACCACTGGTCTAACCACCCTTTAACTGTTCAGGATGGTTCAATAAAATCAGAGATGAGTTAGTTAATTAACTACCCTCAAAATGTTCACGGTTTGGGAAACCATGTTCCTAAGCTCACTTCGGTCTCTAAGTGCCGTTGTTCCAGGGTGAGAGCATCTCAAACGCTATTGACAATTGGCCAATTTTGTGATCCGCTTGCTGTGTGAGCATTTCAAGTGATACCAGTCAATCAGAATAGTTACGAAATCTTCACATTTGGTCGATTTTTGCTTAATACCATTTTTCAAAAAGTATGTCATACTTGGTAAAGGTATAGTTTGTGTGGTAAAAAGGCAATGAGTGGAGTCCCTAATATTAATGTTGCTGAGTCAGTAGAAGACTTAAAATCCTTGTTGAAGCAACAAGTAACCTCTTTAAACTTTGCTAAAGTACAATCCCTGTATCTACTAAA
>NZ_JACJQV010000214.1 GCF_014696875.1 Microcystis wesenbergii FACHB-1317
CTTCGTCATTTTATCTTGGTGTTTTGTGCCTATACATTTATCCTGTGGCATCAGTTAACTGGGGGACTACAAAGGCGGTGGGCAAATCGACCTTTAAACACTTTTGTGGAAGCCTTGGCAGCTTTTCGGACAGCGATGTCTTTCCGTTTCTTTGAGTGGCTGACCGAGAATCGGGATGTGTTTGCCGCTTACAAAGCCAGTTTAGGCTTTGTTTGGGCTTGAAATTTGTTTAAGTCCCAATAGCAGAGAGTCTTACGATGAAGACGGGCTAAGTAATGAGGCGTTGTCAAATTGAAAGATGATCCGAATCAGCTTGGAACTGAAATTACTTTGATAGCAAGGATTGCATTACATCTTTCCTATTCTGATCTGACAACGCCGCAGCTTGAGTGGAATGCTAGACCCTTCTCGGCGGTAATTATGCCCAAATTGAGGTGATTAAACCCCACAGTGCCATATTAAGTCTTATTAAGGAGTGTTAGACCGATGGCAGTGGGATACTAGGATGGAGAGGGTTGCTTGATCGCAGGGAGCGGTATAATTGATGGCTGGGCTGAACAAGAAGGAGAATTCATGTACAAAGATGATATTCTGAACCTGATCAAGCAATCACCACTTGAGATTGATACTGAAATACAAATGACTGGAAAGCCCCCAACAATGGCTAACTCCGAATTTCTCACGAACAAGGAACAGGGTGATTGGGCTGAAACAATCGTCTTTAAGGCAGTCAATGAATATTCTGGTGATTATTTTGCTGTTAAATATGGGCGTTCCGAATCCATAGCCGCAGGTGATGATGGATTTGCTGATTTCTATATGGAATATCAGAGTGAACTTAATGCGATAGGTAAGAGGCCAGATATCTTGATATTTAAGGTCAGAGACTTTCCAGATGGAAGTATTGACATTGAAAATGATCAGCACATAAAACAGGCTGTGGCTGCGATTGAAGTAAGATCAAGTTCTTTTTTAGCAGACAAATATGCGGCATTCATGCGGGACAGACAAGATCGGGCCATTAAAAAATGCGACGAAATTAGACAAGACATAATCAATACCGACCTTGGTGATCTATTAAGGCGAAAAAACCAGACAATTTACAATCTAATGTTAAATGCTACAGATGACACCTTTAGAGAATTAGACTTTCGTTGTCCGTCATGGTCATCAACAAAAGAGTTAAGAAATCTAACTGAATTACTGAAGAATCTCAAAGAAAATATAAAAATACTGCACAAACGCGATTATTTGGGCATTACCCCAAAAATTGAAGATGTTGCCTTGGTCAACAGGTGGATTCAGAAATATAATGTCAAGCATTTTTATCTACAAGTATTTTTTGACAAGGCATATATAATATCATTTAAAGATATTTTGGCACTGGTTTCAAACGATAACAATGATGGAAATAATTTTTCAATAGAAAGAGATGTAAAAAATCAAGGCAAAACTACGATCAAGATCAATGTGCAAATTGGGAAAGAAGTCCTTGGAAAAATTGATATGCCTGAACATAAATCGGCTCTGAAAGAATTAGATAGGGGGCGTCTGCTTTTTTATGTGACTTTTGCAGGCGGTAAGGGATACCTTGATAATAAAATATTTCTAAGGGATGTTATTAATGCGTGAGTTAAAATATATAGCTGAAACTCCACTTAATCATAGGAAGGATTACGGCCAGTTTTTTACACCTATGTGCGTTGCTCGCCTCATGGTACAGTGGGTTTTAAAAGATAATCCAGAAACAGTATTAGACCCAGCGTTTGGCTTAGGCGTTTTTTATGATGAAGCAATAAAAACACCTTCAGGTAATCAAGTAAATTTCATTGGATATGAGATTGATAGAAATATATTTGAGTTTCTTAATCCTAAGGGTGACAGTCCTTATTTGAGAGTTATCAATAGTGATTACCTCGAAGCTGAAACTGAAAAATTTGACGGTATCATTTGTAATCCACCATATATGCGATTTCAGAAATTTCTTAAGCGTCATGATATATTACCAAAAATTGAAGAAAAAATAGGTAAGAAACTTATCGGTTACTCTAATATCTCTTCCGTATTCCTTGTCAAGTCTTTAAGAGAACTTAAAATCAATGGTAACTTGGCGTATATTATGCCTTTTGAGTTTTTTAATACTGGCTACGGAAAAGAAATCAAAAAAAGTCTCCTCGAAAATCATTTATTGAAGCAAATAATAATCTTTGCCAATGAAAAAGAAATTTTCCCAGAGGCAACGACAACTGTTTGTGTGCTTCTTTGTAAAAATGACGAAAAAAAAGAAACCATTAAAATTTTACAGATCAAAAAAAGTGATGAAATAGATAAAATATCTGATATTAGTAAATTCTATCAGTGGGAAATCGAACCATCGAATTTACCATACAACCAAAAGTGGACACCTATTATTTCATCATTGTTCACTGAACAAGTATCTCCAAATGGCTTCTGTAAGTTGTCCCTATACGGTACGTTTACGAGAGGTATTGCTACTGGTGCAAATGAATTTTTTGCGTTAAAAAAATCAAAAATTGAGCAACGGAAGTTAAGTGATAACAATATTTGTAAGTGTATTACAAAAAGCTCTCAAATCCGCAAAGCAGTATTTACTGAGCATGATTTTAATATACTATACAATGAGGATAAGCCAGTCCATTGTTTAGATGTAAAAGACCACGACAACTCCGAAATACGAAATTACATAAAAGAAGGCGAAAAATTGGGATATCATGGGAGGTATCTTACAAAAACAAGGAACACCTGGTACAAAATTGAAAAGAGAAAACCGGCTCCAATTTTATTCGGTGTCTTCAGCAGGGGCAGGTTAAAAGTAATACGCAATTTCACAACAGCAATAAATTTTACCTGCTTTCATTCCTTTTATCCAAATAAATTCGGACAACAATTTATTAATAAATTATTTGTGTATTTGCTCAGTGATATTGGACAGGAAATAATAAAAATCAATAAACGAAGTTATGGTGATGAATTAGACAAGTTTGAACCAAGGGATTTGAACGATAGCTTATGTCCAAGCCAGAAACAATTTGAAATGATCAGTGATGAAGATGCTGAAGAAGTAATTAGTATTGCACAAAATGATCACCAAAAAGCAATTCTCATGAGTAATGCTCTGATCAAAAGACTTATGGACTCCCAACAATGCGCTGCACCGGACGGCAATTCCGCCGCACCCTAAGTGCGATCGCTATATTACTTCTTAACAACTCTCTACTCGCTAGAGAAATTAATTGAATGGAAACACAGTACTTAGTCTAAACTCCAGACTGGATGGATAAAGTCATGAAATGTTAACAAATATCAGCGAGATAGGGGCTTTTTATCGGTAAATGTTAAGTTTTGTTGCAGGATTCAACACTTGTGCTAAACCCCAGCAGAAAGTGATATACTAACATATTTAGAGTTTACGAATCATAAAAGATGAATAAAATTAGGACTTACGCAATGTATAACAAATTTCTTGTTTGCTTGACCACTTTTACGGTCATTATAGGAATGACAATCTCCACAAATGCTTATGCTAAAAAAAACTCTGTACAAAATGCAAATAACAACAAAATAGAATTTACTGACTCTCTAGACTTATTCCTGATAGCTCAAACGAATAGCCCAGTTATTGGACAATATAAATGGTTTAATGGCGATATTATGACTGTTAATGGGAATGGAACGTTAAAGTCGGCAAGAGGAGATCAGGGTAGATGGGAGCGAGGAGCTAACAATTCTTATACTTTCCATTGGAATAGTGGGTGGATTGATAGACTGGTTTTATCTCCTAATGGTTCTCGGCTAGAAGGTAATACCTTTGAACCAGGAAGTAATAATACATATAAAGTGTTTGGTACAAAAATAAGTATAGATGGAATTTATGATTGGTTTAATGGTGATATTATGACTGTTAATGGGAATGGAACGTTAAAGTCGGCAAGAGGAGATCAGGGTAGATGGGAGCGAGGAGCTAACAATTCTTATACTTTCCGTTGGAATAGTGGATGGATTGATAGACTGATTTTATCTCCTGATGGTTCTAGATTAGATGGTAACACTCTAGAACCAGGTAGTTCTAAGACTTACAAAGTTTGGGGTATTCGTAGATCATAAAAATATATCCTAATGATCTTCATAGTTTTCAATCAATACTCCTATCACTGTACAGGGAGCGTAATATATTTACAGCTTATAAATCAGTTTAGCTGTAGGGTGCGTTCCCTGATGCAACTCCTACCGCTGCACCGATAGATTTTGAGGAACGCACCATGCACATTCATTGAAGCAAGTGATTGCCAGCTAACAACGCCTCTGCACAGCGACTGCCCGGAGTTAATCGGTGATAGTGAACAGCAATCAGTGAACTGAAAACTCACATCTGATCTCTGACTTCCCAACCCCTGCTATACAATGGTTTTTGACTTGTTTTTTGGAAGGGAACGCTAAACCATGTATTCGATCGATATTACCCTGAAACTCTCCCCCATCCCCATTTCCGTGCAGCGCAAGGAAGAAGCAGCAGCAGACGCTTTGTATCAAACAATTACTAACGCTATGCGATCGCCGAATCCCGAATTATTAGAATTAACCTGCGAAAAACAAACCGATAAAAAGGTGGCGGTTTTGAGCGATCAGATCAGTGCAGTGATTGTTTCACAAAAATCTGGGGCTGCCTCCACCGGTAGAGCGCCGGGGTTTGTCGCTTTAGCCACAGAATAAGTAGGTAGGTGTTAAAAGTTCTCAGATGCCTCCGCCTATCGGCACCCCCCTTATCAAGGGGGGCAGGGGGGATCAGAGGCAAAATCTATCTTCAATTTAATTATAACTACTTACTTAGTTCTTTAATCAGTTATCAGTGAGCAGTAATCAGTAATCAGTGACAAGAAAACGGCAACCGCCTACATAACACTTTCTACTCAAAACTCAAATCTGATAACTGATAACTGATAACTGATAACTGATAACTGATAACTGATAACTGATAACTGATAACTGATAACTGATAATTCATGACTATAAAAGTAAAAGATCTCTGGTTTAGCTGGCCGAATGGGAAATCAGTATTAAATGGCTGCTCTTTGCAAGTTCCCAGAGGAGAATTTTGGATGTTGTTGGGGACAAATGGCAGCGGTAAATCAACCCTGCTGCGGCTCTTAGCGGGATTATTAAAACCTAGTCGCGGGGAAATAGAGATACCTAACCCCCTCGGTTTTGTTTTTCAAAATCCCGACCATCAGTTAGTTATGCCAACAGTGGGGGCAGATGTGGCCTTTGGGTTGGTATCCGAGGGTTTATCCACGCCGGCAATTCGGGCGCGGGTGCGGGAATCCCTAGGGGCGGTGAATTTATTAGAAATGGAAAAACGACCGATCTATGCTCTCAGTGGCGGACAAAAGCAAAGAATCGCCATTGCGGGGGCTTTAGCTCGTCATTGCGAGGTTTTGCTCTTTGATGAACCCACCGCCCTTTTGGATGGGGATACCCAGTTAGAATTAGTCTCTCAAGTGCAGAAATTGGTCAAAAACCGAGGGATTACAGCCCTTTGGGTGACGCATCGCCTTGATGAATTGGATTACAGCGATGGGGCATTTTTGTTAGAGGGTGGCAAGGTAACGGATCGGGGAAATGCCCTAGAATTAAAAGCGAGATTATTGGCCAGTGCGGCGGGAGAATCCTAAATTTTTTGTTAATATCATTAGGATGCTGTTTTTTAGAACTGCCCTTAATGCCAGACAAATTACTCTCAAAGCCATGCTTAATTCTTCTGATCGTTCCCTTCTGCTGGTTGACGGCTACAACGTCATCGGCGCTTGGCCGTCCCTGAAAAAAATCAGCGATCGCCACGGTCTCGAACCAGCGCGAGACAAGTTAATTGAAACCCTAATCGGTTACACCCACCATCAGGGTTATCAAACCCAAATCGTCTTCGATTCCTACCTCCAAGATACCCCCAGCAGCCAGGAACGCTACACTAACCATTTATCGGTTTATTTTACCGCCCACGCTCAAACCGCCGACACCTATATCGAGAAAACCTGCGCCGATTTTTGGCACGATCGCGCCCCAGCTATCGGACGGATTATCGTCGCCACCTCTGATAATGCCCAAAAAATGACCGTTATGGGTTATGGGGCCCAGTGGATTTCCGCTCAACGTCTCGAAATCGAGGTGGATTTAACCGGTCGTCGTCTGAGACAATCCCAGAGTTCTTCTCAAAGTCCCAAAGGGCGTTTTTTATTCCATTCTCTCGATGCTCAGGTGCAACAGAAATTAGAGAAAATGCGCCACGGAATTAGTTACCAAAAACCTTGACAAATTACCCCAAATATGTATCGACAAAATCCCCATTAGAGGCACAGGTAACTGTGTCTCTAAGCTTTTCAAGGTCAGTTGCGGTCTAGGGGATTTTGTCAAAAGCTGGCCCCTCTAAACCACTGGTTTCACAGTTGCAATTCTGCTAAACCTAAATAATAAATTCCCGTGGGGGTCACTTGCAAGCGACAGGGTAAAACCTTGACTCCTTTAGCCACTGCTTGACGCAATAACTGCCCGTATTTAGTATCCTTACTATCCCCCGGAGCAAATCGGTCACAATCACCCCGATTAATAAAGTAGAGCATAATCGCTTCCGCTGCCGGCAATAAAGCCATTAATTCCTGTAAATGCTTCTGTCCTCGCGTGGTGACAGTATCGGGAAAAAGTGCCGTTTCTCCCTGATTCCAAGTGGTATTTTTGACCTCGATATAGGTGAGGGAATTATCCCCATGGGTCAACAGAAAATCAATTCTACTGCCGTTATTTTGACCGTAGGCCACTTCCGATCGCACTTCGGTGTCATTTTTGACCAAATCGGGAAAAAATCCTTGCAACAGGGCATTTTTCACCACCTGATTAGGAAGATTGGTATTAACTCCCACCCAAGTCTCCCCCAGTTGAATCATCTCCCAGGTATAAGCTAATTTTCGCTTCGGGTTATCACTGCGAGAAAGATAAACCGGTTGACCTTCTACGCATACATCCGTCATCGGTCCGGTATTAGCGCAATGGGCCGTAATTAATTCTCCGTTGTCCAATTGTATATCGGCAAAAAAGCGTTTGTAACGTTTAATTAAAATACCCTTGACAAGAGAAGGGTAAGTGTGAACCAACAAGGAAGTCATCAAATTTTCGCCAGGCTATATAAGGTAAAGAATAGCCTTTTTTTGGGAGTCTTAATCTGAAGAAAGGAGACCCTTCAGTTATCAGTGAACAGTGATCAGTAAACAGTAATCAAACTATTTTCCTTTATTCGTAGCAGGCATTGTACTCTCTTCGGTTTGGTGGGTAAAATGTATTCTAAAATACAGTTCTGCTGGCGAGCAAATGGAACGAACCACAAAGACACAAAGGACACAAAGATTGATCGGTATTATATAAGTTAAACTTATCACACAAAGAATAAGAGAGCCGGCATTTTACTCCCCTTGCCTCCCCGATGTCGGGGGGGTTGGGGGGGTTGGGGGTAAGGGAAATTAACCATCTCTGCGATTACTTTTGAAAAATGGCATCAGTGACAAGAAAACGGCAATTTTCTACTTAAGACTGTCCACTAAAAACTCACATCTGATCACTGATAACTGATCACTGATAACTGATAACTGATAACCGCTCAGGTACAATAAAACCTTGAGGCTTAATAGACATTGAGATTATGGGTAACACTTTCGGACGACTATTTCGGGTTTCCACTTTTGGAGAATCTCACGGGGGTGGGGTAGGAGTGGTTATCGATGGTTGTCCCCCGCGCTTAGAAATTTCCCAAGAGGAGATTCAAATCGATTTAGACCGTCGCAAACCGGGACAAAGCAGAATCGTGACCCCGCGCCGAGAAAATGACATTTGTGAGATAATTTCGGGCGTTTTTGACGGCAAAACCCTCGGTACACCGATCGCTATTTTAGTGCGGAATCAGGATGCTCGTTCGCAAGATTACAACGAAATGGCCGAGAAATTCCGACCTTCCCATGGGGATGCTACCTACGAAGCAAAATACGGCATTCGCAACTGGAAAGGAGGAGGCAGATCCTCGGCCCGGGAAACCATCGGCCGGGTGGCCGCAGGAGCGATCGCTAAAAAAATCCTTAAATCTGTCTATAATGTCGAGATTATCGGCTATGTGAAGCGAATTAAAGATATTGAGGCAATCATCGACCCCAACACCGTCACCCTCGACGAGGTGGAAAGTAATATGGTGCGTTGTCCCAACGGGGAAACGGCCGCCCAAATGATCGCCCTGATTGACCAAATTCGCCTGAATAAGGACTCGATCGGCGGTGTGGTGGAATGTGTAGCCAGAAATGTGCCGAAAGGTCTAGGAGAACCCGTTTTTGATAAGCTAGAAGCCGATTTAGCTAAAGGTATGATGTCCTTACCTGCGAGTAAGGGATTTGAAATCGGATCGGGATTCGCGGGAACCTTCTTAACCGGCAGCGAACACAATGACGAGTATTTTATCGATGATAACGGGTTAATTCGCACCACTAGCAATCGTTCGGGGGGTATCCAAGGGGGAATTAGTAACGGTGAAAATATTATTATCCGCATCGCTTTTAAACCGACCGCGACTATCGGTAAAGAACAAAAAACCGTGACGCGCAGCGGGGAAGAAACCACCCTGGCAGCCAAAGGAAGACACGATCCTTGTGTTTTACCCCGGGCCGTCCCCATGGTGGAAGCGATGATGGCTTTGGTATTATGCGATCATCTGCTCCGTTTTCAGGGACAATGTACGATTAGCGATCGCTTTTTCTAAACCTTTACCTGCGATGAAATTTTTATTCCTTCATTCCAATTTTCCCGCCCAATTTCGCCATTTAAGCACGGTTTTGGCTCAAGACCCCGGAAATCAAGTGATTTTCGGCACTACCAGGCAAGAGGGAGAGATAGCGGGGGTAAAAAAATTTATTTACAAGGAAAGTCGCGCTGTTTCTCCCCAAACCCATCATTATGTCCGTCCCCTCGAAAGTGCGGTTTTACAAGGTCAAGCGGTTTATGGTGTTTGCCAACAACTGAAAAATCAAGGTTTTTATCCCGATATTGTCTATGCACATTCTGGCTGGGGGCCGGGCCTATTTATCAAGGATATTTTCCCGAAAACTAAGTTTTTAGCCTATTTTGAATGGTTTTATCATGCCCATGGTTCCGATGCTGATTTTGATCCGGCGGATCCCCTTAATGCTGATGCCGAGGCCCGGATTAGAATTAAAAATGCGCCAATCCTCATCGATCTGGTCAGTTGCGATCGAGGTTTATCGCCGACTATCTGGCAAAAACAACAATTTCCCCCCGAATTTCACTCAAAACTGACGGTTTTGCACGATGGCATCGATACGGACTATTTCTGTCCCCGTCCCGATGTGCAGTTAGTGATTCCAGAGATAGGTTTAGATTTATCCGGTGTTAAGGAGATTGTCACCTATGCAACCCGGGGAATGGAACCTTATCGCGGTTTTCCCCAATTTATGACGGCTGTTTCCCTAATTTTAGCCCGTCGGCCTAACTGTCATGTGGTGATTGTCGGGGAGGATCGAGTCGCTTATGGAAAAACTCTACCGGACGGCAAAACCTATAAACAATTGATGTTAGAAAGCCTTTCTTTAGATTTATCCCGGGTGCATTTTACCGGTTCTCTGCCCTACGGTCAATATAAACAGGTTTTACAGGCATCGGCAGCCCATATCTATCTTACTCGTCCTTTTGTGCTGTCCTGGTCAATGTTAGAGGCTATGGCCATGGGTTGCGTCGTGATTGGTTCCGATACTCCCCCCGTGCGAGAATTAATTACTGATGGGGAAAATGGTTTATTAGTGGATTTCTTTTCTCCTCAACAAATAGCCGACCGCGTGGATGAAGTGTTAAATTATCCCCAGGGTTGGCAAAATCTGCGTTTAAATGCCAGGGAAACTATCAAGCAACGCTACGACCTCAAACAATGTTTACAGGATCATCTAGATTGGTTATTGAGTTGATGAAATGAGAGCATTTTCAAAAAAATACTGTCTTTTAAAGGATTCATATCGCTATTAAATTCTTTCTCTTACAATCCTAATTCCTTCCCAAGCAGGAATATTACCTGCTCGTCTTTCTTCTAATAATACGGAGGCGATGAAACGGTTAAAAAATTGTTCCCTTTTGATGGAATATTGAGAATTTAATTCTCGGCATTCTGCAACTGTTAAGTTAACCCATAATCTTTAGATAGGCGGAAAAAATCAGCATTTTATATGGTTATGTTGATTCAATATTTTTTATCCCTGCTCTAAATTCCCGCAGTGCTTGAGCATGATTTTCTGTATTAGTACAACGCATCAATAAACCTACATATAAACTCGGTAAAAGTTGCGATTTACTAACAGCTTCATATCCATCATTTCCTAAACTATAAAACAATAACTCATCATTCATCCAAAACCAAACTTCAGGAATTTGTAACCGTTTGTATGCTTCCAGTTTATCAATTCCTCCACTACTAACAACCAACTCAATTACTAAATCAGGATGTTTTCTATTTGCTCCCAATTCATAGGATTTATCACCTTCTCTTTTAACCTTTTCAAATTCATTTTCTAAGGTGACAGAACCAGTAGGAGTAAAATCTAATCCCAAAAATTCTAAATAAATTTCTAGTAAAGCACCAATACGTTCTTTGATGGTTTCGTGTTTTTTTCCTGGCATTTTTCTAATCTCCAAAACTCCATCTAAAAAAGATAACCTTAACCCTGGACGATCGATCAGCTGTTCAACAGCTTTAAATTCTCTCCAGGTTAAGTCACTAATTAAAATTGGTTCTGCTTCTCGTTCGATTAG
Source organism: Microcystis wesenbergii FACHB-1317 (assembly GCF_014696875.1). GTDB lineage: Bacteria > Cyanobacteriota > Cyanobacteriia > Cyanobacteriales > Microcystaceae > Microcystis > Microcystis wesenbergii_A. The sequence continues at coordinate 10,858 of NZ_JACJQV010000214.1, forward strand.
TGTAGTTATCATGATTTAAACCCAAATTTAGAGCCTGAATTTTGTTCACTATGATATGATATAAAAACAGAGTATCATAAAAAACATCATGCAAGCATACAAACTCAAAGGAAAAATTGATCAATCTGGTAACTTGCTGATTACCGAACCCCTGAATTTACCCCCCGGAAACGTGGAAATTGTAGTTTGGGCAGCCACAGACACCCTTGATCATACCACAAACCCAACCACTGAACCAGCACCAGAAACACCAAAAAGAAAATCTAGGATCAAAGCATTTCAGGGTTTATTTGAAAATGCCCCTGCCATTCCGGCAGACTTTGATCCAGATCAAGCTGAATATGAATATTTAAAGGAGAAATATAATCTGTGAAAATCCTGATAGATACTAATATCATTATTGATAATGCCTTAGAAAGAGGGCTCTTCGGGAATTGTTATGCAAATAATTAACTTAAAATAAAATTCGATGAGAGCACCTACGCTCAAAAGTAGCTGAAATCCATACAGGGAAGGACTTAAGGCACAAACAGG